>NZ_JBITJQ010000003.1:0-461884 GCF_044460125.1 Nonomuraea sp. NPDC050153 | reverse complement strand
CGGCTGTCCTCGCTTCGCTGCGGAGCCGTCAGCGCCAACTGCCGGGCCCCGCCCGGAAGCTGTGACGGCTGTCCTCGCTTCGCTGCGGAGCCGTCAGCGCCAACTGCCGGGCCCCGCCCGGAAGCTGTGACGGCTGTCCTCGCTTCGCTGCGGAGCCGTCACAGGTCACGTGTCGCCCTCGAACAAGCTCGTGACCGAGCCGTCCTGGAACACCTCGGTGATCGCGCGGGCGATGAGCGGCGCGATCGACAGGACCGTCAGCTTGTCGAACCTGTTGGCCTCCGCCAGCGGCAGCGTGTTGGTGACGATGACCTCGGAGATCCGGGAGTTCTTCAGCCGGTCGACGGCCGGCTCGGAGAAGACCGCGTGGGTGGCGGCGGTGATCACGTTGGTGGCGCCCTGCTCGTAGAGGGCGTCGGCGGCCTTGCAGATGGTGCCCGCGGTGTCGATCATGTCGTCGATCAGCACGCAGGTGCGGCCGCGGACCCGTCCGACGACCTCGCTGACCTTCACCTGGTTGGCCACGTCGAGGTCGCGGCGCTTGTGGATGAACGCCAGCGGCGTGCCGAGCGTGTCGGCCCAGCGCTCCGACAGCCGGACGCGGCCGGTGTCGGGCGAGACGATGGTGGTGGTCTCCAGGTCGAGCTTGTTCTTGAGGTAGCTCTCCAGCACCGGCATCGCGAACAGGTGGTCCACGGGACCGTCGAAGAAGCCCTGGATCTGCGAGGTGTGCAGGTCGATCGACATGAGCCGGTCGGCGCCCGCGGTCTTGAACATGTCGGCCATCAGCCGGGCCGTGATCGGCTCGCGGCCGCGGCCCTTCTTGTCCTGGCGGGCGTAGCCGTAGAACGGCATGACCACGGTGATGCGCTTGGCGGAGGCCCGCTTCAGCGCGTCGACCATGATCAGCTGTTCCATGATCCACTGGTTGATGGGCGCGCCGTGGCTCTGGATGACGAAGGCGTCGCAGCCGCGTACGGACTCCAGATAGCGGGCGTAGATCTCGCCGTTGGCGAAGTCGATCAGCTTGGTGGGGGTGAGGGAGACGCCGACGTGCTCCGCCACCTCCTCGGCCAGCTCAGGATAGGCCCGGCCGGAGAAGAGCATGAGATTCTTCTCTCCTGGCTGCTTGATGCTGGTCATGTGCCACTCTCCTGCTGCTCTTGCTCGGCCAGCGCCCGCTCGGCGGCCGCGGCCGACTTCGTGCCCGCGCGCCTGCGCAAGACCCATTTCTCGATGTTGCGCTGTCGCGCACGCGCCACGCCGATGGCGCCGGGGGGCACGTCGTCGACGATCACCGAGCCCGCCGCCGTGTAGGCGCCGTCATTCACCGTGACCGGAGCGACGAGCATGGTGTCGCAGCCGACGAACACGCCGTCGCGAATCGTGGTGCGGTGCTTGCTGACTCCGTCGTAGTTGACGAAGACGGTGGAGGCGCCGATGTTGACGTCGTCGCCGATCGTGGCGTCCCCCGCGTAGGACAGGTGCGGCACCTTGGAGCGCTCGCCGACCTTGGTGTTCTTCATCTCGACGAATGTGCCGGCCTTGGACTTGCGGCCGAGCACCGTGCCGGGGCGGAGGTAGGCGTAGGGGCCGACGTTGACCTCGGGGCCGATGTCGGCGCTGTCGCAGACGGCGTTGCGGACGACGGCCCCCTCGCCGACGCGGGTGTCGGTCAGCGTGGTGGCGGGGCCGACCTCGGCACCGGTCTCGATCACCGTGTCGCCGTGGAGCTGGGTGCCGGGGTGGATGACCGTGTCGGGCGCGATCCGCACGCCGACGTCGATCCAGGTGCTGCCGGGGTCGATGATCGTCACGCCGGCGCGCATGTGGTCTTCGAGCAGGCGCAGGTTGAGCACCTTGCGGGCGGCGGCGAGCTGGACGCGGTCGTTGACGCCCTCGACCTCGACGAAGTCGTCCGCGACGCAGGCGCCGACCCGGTGGCCGTCGCCGCGCAGGATGGCCAGGACGTCGGTGAGGTACTCCTCGCCCTGGGCGTTGTCGGTGGACACGCGCTTGACGGCGTCGGCGAGCAGCGAGCCGTCGAAGGCGTAGATCCCGGAGTTCATCTCCTTGATGGCGCGCTGCTCCGGGCTGGCGTCCTTCTCCTCGACGATCTCCAGCACGGCGCCGCTCTCGTCGCGGATGATCCGCCCGTAGCCGGTCGGATCGGGCACGTTGGCCGTCAGCACGGTGACCGCGTTGCCCTCGGCCTCGTGCCGTTCGAGCAGCTCGGCGAGGGTTCGCGGGCGCATGAGCGGCACGTCCCCGTACGTGACCAGCACCGTGCCGGAGATCACGCCGACCTCTTCGAGCACAATGCGGACCGCGTGACCGGTGCCACGCTGCTCACGCTGGACGACGGCGCGCGCGTCGGGGCTGGTGGCGGCCAGGTGGCCGCCGACCCGCTCAAGCGCGTGGCCGATGACGACGATCAGCTGCTCGGGACCGAGGTCTCTGGCGGCTGCGAGCATGTGGTCGACCAGTGCACGGCCACATAGCTCGTGCAGGACCTTGGGGGTCTGGCTCTTCATCCGGGTGCCCTCGCCGGCGGCGAGGACGATGACGGCTGCCGGGCGCGGCACACTCACGGACTGAGGCTCCCTGTGGCTGGACGGATCAGGGCATTTGGTACGTCTACCGCACCGCTACCCTCCCGACACCGTGAGGATACCTGGCCGCACCTCGAACCTTGTCGCCGGGGGAACAGGTCACAGCTCCCGGAAGAGGACTCGAACCCCTACAAAGTGGACCAAAACCACTTGTCCTGCCGATTAGACGATCCGGGATAGATCGGACGCGTGGCATCCGACACATCCCTACGATACCGAGCCCGCGCCCCGGCGCGCGCCCGTAATTACGCCCCCCACCCGACTCGGGCGCGAAGTGCCAGGTAGCGGCAGGTGCACGACGCGCCGACCCATAACAGACCGCCCTAAACGGCGCAAGGCGCGAACCCCACCCACCTTGTTCTGCAGAGCGTCACGTTCCCCCCATTAACGACTTAGGGCTTCCTTACTTACGCTAGCGTAGGTTACGGTTGCGTAGCCCGGACATACATCCTCATACATGCCGTTGGAGGTCGTCCATGACCGTTGTCACCGCGCGTTCAGCCCCGACGCCGAAGCCTGACTTCGAGCCTGAGCCCAGAAGCAAGGCCGAACTGGTCACCTTCGTCCTCGTCGTCGGGCTGCCGCTGATCGCGATCGCGACCGCGGTGCCGTTCGCATGGGGATGGGGGCTCGGCTGGACGGACATCGCCATCTCCTTCGTCTTCTACGTGGTCTCCGGGCTCGGCGTGACCGTGGGCCTGCACCGCTACTTCACCCACGGCTCGTTCAAGGCCAAGCGACCGCTGAAGATCGCGATGGGCATCGCGGGCAGCCTGTCGCTGGAGATGTCCGTGCTCGACTGGGTGGCCACGCACCGCAAGCACCACAAGTTCTCCGACAAGGAGGGCGACCCGCACTCGCCGTGGCGTTTCGGCCCCGGCTTCAAGTCCCTGTCCAAGGGCCTGCTGTACGCCCACATGGGCTGGCTGTTCGAGAGCGAGCGCACCAACAGGGAGAAGTACGCCCCTGACCTGTGCAAGGACCCCGACATCATCAAGCTGCACAAGTGGTTCGGCCCGATCGCCCTCGCCTCGATCCTGCTCCCCGGCGTGATCGGCGGGCTCGTCACCTGGTCCTGGCAGGGCGCGGTGACCGCGCTGTTCTGGGGCTCGCTCGTCCGCATCGGCCTGCTGCACCACGTGACCTGGTCGATCAACTCCATCTGCCATGTCTTCGGCGAGGAGGAGTTCCAGGTGCGTGACAAGTCGCGCAACGTCTGGTGGCTGGCCATCCCGTCCTTCGGCGAGTCCTGGCACAACCTGCACCACTCCGACCCGACCTGCGCCCGGCACGGCGCGCTCAAGGGCCAGATCGACCTGAGCGCCGGGCTCATCCGGATCTTCGAGAAGCTGGGCTGGGTGCACGACGTCCGCTGGCCGAGCCCGGAGCGCCTGGCGGCGAAGCGCATTGCCTGATGTAGATCAGCCGGTGAGCGGCCGCGCACCCGTGGCCGTCATTATGGAGACCGTGACCGAACCCCGATCTCGCAGGCGCATGTCCGGTAGCGAGCGTAGAGAGCAGCTGATCCAGATCAGCCGCACCCTCTTCGCGGAGAAGGGGTTCGACGGGACCTCTATCGAGGAGATCGCAGCTACCGCACAGGTGTCGAAGCCCGTGGTATATGAGCATTTCGGCGGTAAGGAAGGCGTCTACGCGGTCGTCGTGGACCGCGAGATGCGCAAGCTCCTCGCCATGATCACCGAGGCGCTGGCCGCGTCCCATTCCCTGATCAAACTGGAGCGGGCCGCGCTGGCGCTGCTCCAGTACATCGAGGAGAGCAGCGAGGGCTTCCGCATCCTGGTGCGCGACTCCCACGCCGCCTCCGGCACCGGCACGTTCGCGAGCCTGATCAGCGAGATCGCCAGCCAGGTCGAGGACGTCCTGGCCGACGAGTTCGTGGCCCGCGGCTACGACCCCAAGCTCGCGCCGATGTACGCCCAGATGCTGGTCGGCATGGTCGCGCTGACCGGGCAGTGGTGGCTCGACGTACGCAAGCCGGGCCGCGAGGAGGTCGCCGCCCACCTCGTCAACCTCGCCTGGAACGGCCTGACCGGCCTCAACCCCAACCCGGTGATCACCGCCACGAGCCGCGAGCAGCAGTCCGTCCCCGCCAAGCCGCGCACGAGCGAGAAGGAGCTGCGCGAGCTGGAGAAGGCACGGGAGAAGGAGTTCAAGGAGGCGGAGAAGGCGCGGGTCCGGGAGCTCAAGGAGGCCGAGAAGGCGCGGGTACGGGACCTCAAGGAGCGGGAGCGGCTGCTGAAGGAGGCGGAGAAGGCGCGGGAGCGCGAGGACAAGATCCGCCAGCGCGAGGCCCGCCTCGCCGAACGCGCCGCCCGCCTCGAACAGACCGACCACCAGGACTGACCCCGGCCACCGTCGGCGGGACGGTTCGGAGCGGCGGGCCGCGGGCGGGCACCCGCACCCCTCAGCCACGAGCCCGCAGGTGGGCTTGAACAGGGGGGATGTCTTGAGTGACGATTGGGTTGAGCGTGGTTGACTTTCCGGGATAAGCCGTTGCGACCACGTTAACGTTCTGTTCAACCAAACGGGGCAATATAGGCCATATGTCCGCGGAACCGTTCCAGCCCACCAACGACCTGCCCCTGCCACAGGAGCGGTTTCTCAATCGCGAAGAGAGCTGGCTCCAGTTCAACGAGCGCGTGCTCGACATGGCCGAAGATCCATCGACGCCCCTCCTGGAGCGGGTGCGCTTCCTGGCGATCTTCGCGAGCAACCTCGACGAGTTCTTCCGCGTACGGGTCGCGGGTCTGAAACGCCGCATGGCCACGGGCCTCCTGCTGCGCACCAAGAGCGGGCTGAAGCCCCGCGAGGAGCTGGCCAGGATCGCCACGATCGCCGACGACCTGGCCAGGCGGCACGCCGCGGCCTTCCACAACCACATCTCCCCGCAGCTCGCGGCCGAGGGCATCGAGATCGTCAGATGGGACGAGCTGGGCCGCGAGGAGCGTACGGAGCTGCGCAAGCTGTTCAGGGAGCGGATCAGGCCCGTCCTGACGCCGCTGGCCGTGGACCCCGCGCACCCCTTCCCCTACATCTCCGGGCTCAGCCTGAACCTCGCGGTCCTGGTGCGGAACCCGGCGACCGATCACACGGTCTTCGCCAGGGTCAAGGTCCCGTCGCAGCTGCCGCGATTCGTGCCGGCCTCGAAGGACCGGTTCGTCCCCCTTGAGGATGTCATCGCGGCCCACCTGGGGCAGCTGTTCAAGGGCATGGAGATCCTCCAGCACCACGCCTTCCGCGTCACCAGGAACGAGGACCTCGACGTCGACGAGGACGTCACCGAGAACCTCATGCAGGCTCTGGAGAAGGAGCTGCTCAGGCGTCGGTTCGGCCCGCCCGTGCGCCTTGAGGTCGAGGACACGATCACCCCCGAGGTGCTGGCGCCGCTGGTCGAGGAGCTGGAGCTGGCGCCGCACGAGATCTACCGGCTGCCTGGGCCGCTCGACCTGTCGGGCCTGCACGCCATCGCCGACCTGGACCGGGGCGAGCTGAGCTACCGGCCGTTCGTGCCCGCCGAGGTGATCAACGCCGAGGACGACCTCTTCTCGATCCTGCGCGAGCGCGACGTGCTGCTGCACCACCCGTACGACTCGTTCGCCACCAGCGTGCAGCGCTTCATCGAGGTGGCCGCGGCCGACCCGCGGGTCCTGGCGATCAAGCAGACCCTCTACCGCACCAGCGGCGAGTCCCCCATCGTGGACGCGCTGATCGACGCGGCCGAGGCCGGCAAGCAGGTCGTCGTGGTCGTGGAGATCAAGGCCCGCTTCGACGAGCACGCGAACATCTCCTGGGCACGCAAGCTGGAGCGGGCCGGCTGCCACGTCGTCTACGGCGTGGTCGGGCTGAAGACCCACTGCAAGCTGGCGCTCGTGGTCCGCCAGGAGCCCTCGGGCGAGCTGCGCCGCTACTGCCACATCGGCACCGGCAACTACAACCCCAAGACCGCCCGGCAGTACGAGGACTTCGGCCTGCTCACGGCCGACCCGCTGGTCGGCGAGGACGTGACGGACCTGTTCATCCACCTGACCGGCTACTCCAATCACTCCGCCTACCGGCGGCTGCTGGTCGCGCCCCACTCGATGCGCAGCGGGCTGCTGGCCAGGATCGAGCGGGAGATCGCCCACCAGGAGGCGGGGCGCCCGGCGCGGATCAGGATCAAGACGAACTCCCTGGTGGACGAGCCGATCATCGACGCGCTCTACCGGGCGTCCAGGGCGGGCGTCCCGGTGGACCTGTGGGTGCGGGGCATCTGCAGCCTCCGCCCCGGCATCCCAGATTTGTCCGAAAATATCCGCGTAAGGTCGGTCTTGGGGCGCTTCCTTGAGCACTCCCGGGTGTACGAGTTCGGCCTGGGCCGCCGTCCCGAGATCTGGATCGGGAGCGCCGACCTCATGCGCAGGAACCTCGAGCGCCGCGTCGAGGCCCTGGTCAAGGTGACGTCACCGCAGCACAAGGCCTACCTCATCGAGCTGATGGACCTGGTCATGGCCGAGACCACGAACGCGTGGGTGCTGAACTCCGACGGCAAGTGGGCCCGCCACCCGGGCGAGGACCCGCAGAGCCATCTCATCAGCACGCGCCGCTGGAGGACCGTTGATGACTGACCTGCTCCGCGCCGCCGGAGCCGTGGTCTGGAGGGGCGAGGAGAGCCGCCCCGAGGTTGCCGTCATCCACCGGCCGACCTACGACGACTGGACCTTCCCCAAGGGCAAGCTCAAGTCCGGCGAGCACGTGATCGCCGGCGCGCTGCGCGAGGTCTGGGAGGAGACCGGGCTGACCGTGCTGCTCGGCCGCGCGCTGCCGCCCGTCCACTACCTCAGCGCCGGGCGGCTCAAGCGGGTCGACTACTGGACGGCGCGGACAGCCGCCGACGACGGGTTCGCCCCCGGCGAAGAGGTGGACGAGCTGCGCTGGCTGCCGTTAGAGGAGGCCAGACGGCTGCTGACGTACGAATGGGACGTGGGGCTGCTGCGCGCGCTGAGAGCCGCGCCGCTGGAGACCGTGCCCCTCGTCCTCGTACGGCACGGCTCGGCCGGCTCCAGGCACGACTGGCAGGACGACGACGCCCTGCGCCCGCTCGACGCCGACGGCCGGTCCCAGGCTGCGCACCTGGCCACCGTGCTGCCCGCCTACCGGCCCGAGTTGCTGATCAGCTCCCCCAACGCCCGATGTGTCCAGACCCTGGAGCCGTACGGGGCCGAGGTGAAGCTCGACTGCCTGCTCAGCGAGGAGGGGCAGGACCCGCAGAAGACGCCCGCCCTGGTCGGGGAGATCACCGTGCCCGCGGCCGTGTGCAGCCACCGCAAGGTGCTCCCCGACCTGATCAAGACGCTGAGCGGGAAGGACGTGCACCTGCGCAAGGGCGCGTTCGCCGTGCTGCAGAGGGCGGGCGGGCAGGTCGTCAGCGTCGAGCGCTACGCGGCCTGACCACCCGCGCCGCTCACCAGGTGACCGGCAGCTCCGCGAAGCCGTCGGCGATCCGGCCCTCGCTGCGTGGCAGCTCCTCGACCGGCACGACCGTCCGCAGGGTGGGGAAGCGCTGGAACAGCCGGCTGAACACGGCCACCAGCTCGACCCTGGCCAGGCTGGCGCCGACGCAGAAGCGCGGGCCGTACCCGAAGCTCAGATGCGGGTCGGTCTGCGGACGCCGGATGTCGAACACCTCCGGATCCGGATAGATCCGCTCATCCCGGTTGGCCACGCCCGGGGTGAGCACCACGGCCTCGCCCCGGCGGATCGTGTGGCCGCCGATCTCGATGTCCTCGTGGGCGTACCTGGGCAGGCCGTGCAGGCTCGGCACGGCCATGCGCAGGATCTCCTCGACCGCGCCCGGCGCCAGCCCCGGGTCGGCGATGAGCAGGTCGCGCTGAGCGGGGTTGGCGAGCAGGAGCAGCACGCCGAAGTCGATGCGGTTGACCGTGGTCTCGTGGCCGGCGAACAGCAGCGTGCCGGCGAGCTCGGCGATCCTCCCGTCGTCGTCCAGCTCGTTCGCCAGGTCGGACAGCACGTCCTCGGCCGGCTCGTGCCGCTTGCGCTCGATGAGACCGGCCATGTACGCGCCCAGCTCCTCACGCGCGGCCTGGCCCTTCTCCAGGTCCAGCGCGTCGCCCATGCGCAGCGACACGCCCCCGAAGTACTCCCTGTCCTCGTACGGGACGCCGAGGAGCCGGCAGATGACCAGCACGGGCAGCGGGAAGGAGAGCTCGGCGTGCAGGTCGACGGGCGGCGCCAGCTTGGCCAGGTGGTCGAGCCGCTCGTCCACGAGCGAGCCGACGTGGTCGCCGAGCGCCTTCATCCTGCGGGCCGAGAAGGACGGCATGAACAGCTTGCGCATGCGGTCGTGCTCGGCCTTCTCCGTGGCGATGTCGCCCTGGGGGCCGCCGAGCAGGGCCGAGCCCGACAGTCGGGCGGCCTTGTCCGGCTCGGGATGCGAGCGCCCGAGCCGGGGGTCGTTGAACAGGCTGCGCGCGTCCTCGTAGCCGCTGACCAGCCAGACCTCGTCACCCATCGGGGTGCGTACCTTCGCGATGCCCTCTTCGTCCCGCAGCTCGCGGTACGCCGCGGGCACCTCCAGCAGGCTGCCGCGCTCGAAGGGGATGGTGGGAAGGTTCCTCATAGAACCTTCATAACCGCCCTGACCGTCTCTGCCCAGACTCTGGGGAACTCCGCGTACGCCTGGTCGGCCGCGCTGCGTTCGAGACCGATGAGCACGCCGTACGTGAACGTGTCCTCACCTGCCTGGCGGGCGCTCTCGGCCTCCTTCGCCAGCGTCTCCTGCGCGACCACGCCGTCCTGGTGCGTTCCCAGGACCTCCTGGACGTTCTCGGAGAGTTTGGCGAGCTTGGCCATGTTCGCGCCGAGGGTGGGTTGGAGCGCTTCGGCGGTGTAACGAGCGCGTTTGGCGGCCTTGCGCACGTCGTGCATGGCTATTTCACGACGTTCCGGGTCCTCTATGGCCTGAGCGGTGTCGTAGGCCTTCGTCACCCTGTTCCAGCCGGCCGCCGCGATGTCGGTGAGCTTCTCCTGAGCCGGCTTGACCGCCGCCTTCTCCAGCTTCGGGGCGGAGACGAGCTGGTCGAGCGCGTTGAGGAGGAGGTAGTAGCGGTCGCCGCTGAGTGTCTCCTTGATGCGGCCGTACGCCTCCTGCTCGCGTTCGAGCAGGTCCGTGCCGAGCCGGGCCTGGATGGGGCCGTGGATCAGCTCGGGCTCCAGCCTGGCCAGCTCCTTGGCGAACCTGGCCCTGATCACCTCCAGGTCGCGGGCCTCGCCGAGCACGTTGCCGAGCCAGCGCAGCTCGTCCTGGACGTGGGCGGTGTCGGCGACGACGCTCTTGAACGCTTTGAGCGCGCTGCGCATCCTGCGGGCGGCCACGCGCATCTGGTGCACGGCGTCGTCCTCGGCCCTGCGTACGCGCGGATCCTGCGCGAGGAGTGCGTTCACCTGGCCGGCCAGGTAGGCGACGACGATCTCGCCCGCGGTGCCGGGCTCGGTGGGGGCCTTGGGGGGCGGGGCGGGTTCGAGCAGTCTGGCGAGCTTGCTGGCGCTCGTGGCGGGCGTCGCGCCGGCCTTCCTGAGGCGCTTGCCGACCTTGGCGAGGACGGCCTGGCGATCGGGGGCGTACAGCTCGGCCTCGACCTCGCGCCACCGTACGACCTTGGGCTCCTCCCCGAGCACGGTGCCCTTGACGCGGTCGTCGGCGACCTCGACGAGCTTGACGTCGCCATCGACCAGGACGGTGATGGTCCTGCGGGTGTCCAGTTCGGCGACCGGCTGGAGCTCGGCACCGCGGGTGTAGGCGCGGACGAGTTCGGCCAGTTCCTCGGGCACGATCTTGGTGCTACGGGTGAGGGGATGGGTGATCTCCTGGCGCACACCCTTGGCCTTGGGCAGTTTCAGGTGCCAGCCGGGATCGTCGCCGCCTCGTCGCCGCCGGAGCGTGACGCCTCGGGCGGCCAACCGCAGGTCGGCGGTGTCGTAGTAGAGAGCCACCAGCTGATAGCTCCTCGGGCCGACGACATCGGCCAGGCGGCTCAGGTCCGGAATCGCGTATTCGGGAGGAACGTCGAACTTGTCCTCGATCTCGATGCCCACTACACCTCGCAAGAGTCCGATTTCGGAACATCATGCCACTTTGAGGTGAACATCACACGACCTGCAGGAGCTCGATTCTGTTGCCGACGGGGTCCGAGAGGTAAACCCGCCGGTAGCCCGGGAAGAGGAGATCGGGCTCCACGCCGGCGGCGTACGCGTCGAGATCGTCCACCAGGAACGCGGGGTGCGCCTTGCGCGCGGGCCTGAAGTCGTCCTCTATGCCGAGGTGGACCTCCACACCCTCGCCCCTGAACCATACCCCACCGCGTTTGGCCAGCTCAGGGGGCTTGGGCACCTCCCGCAGCCCTAGCACGCCCTCATAGAAGAGCCTCAGCTCCGGTTCGCTGCCCCTTGGCGCGGCAAGTTGGACGTGGTGGAGGGCTCTGATCATTTCTGCATCACCACGAAGATCCGCCGGAACGGGAAGGGGGTGCCGTAGCTCCTGGCCGGGTACACCTCGGCGAGCAACTTGGCCAGGTCCTGCCTGAACCGCCGCTGCTCGCCCTGGTCGAGCCGGTCGAAGACCGGGCGCAGGGCAGTGCCGGAGACCCAGTCGAGCACCGGGTTCTCGCCCTGGAGCACGTGCATGTAGGTCGTCTCCCACGCGTCCACCTGAGAGCCGCCCTGGTTGAGCAGGTCCAGGTAGTCGACGGGGTCGTCGACCGGATGGGCCCTGAGGACGCCGCCGAGCCTGTCGGACCAGGCGCGGGAGGCGCACAGCTCGCGGATGGCGACGTGGCTGGGCGCGTCGAAGTTCCCCGGCACCTGGAACGCCAGCCAGCCTCCGGGGGCCAGGTCCTCGACCCAGTGCTCCAGCACCGCGCGATGCTCCGGCACCCACTGCAGGACGGCGTTCGAGACGATCACGTCCATCGGCCGGTCGGGCCGCCACATGGCCACGTCGGCCACCGCGAACCTCACCTTGGACTGCAGCCCGCGGGCCTTGGTGATCATCGCGGGCGAGGAGTCGAACCCCTCCACGGTCGCACGCGGCCAGCGTTTGGCCAGCTCAACGGTGAGTTCGCCGCTGCCGCAGCCCGCGTCCACGACATAATCGGGGTCGACCGCCCCGACTCTGGAGATCAGCTCGATGAACGGCCGCGACCGCTCGTCCGCGTAGACGGCGTACGTCACCGGGTCCCAGATATCTCTTGACATGAAGATAATTGATATCGAGAGAGATATCTCGATGTCAAGACAGTACACTCTTGTGTCATGACGGAGGATGCTAGAGACGAGGTTGACCGCCTCGTTGCGGCCTGGCGCGCGGAGCGCCCCGACCTCGACGTCGAGCCGCTCCAGGTGCTCTCCAGGGTGTCACGACTGGCCAAGCATCTCGACCGGGCCAGGCGGGCGGCGTTCGCCGAGCACGACCTTGAGCCGTGGGAGTTCGACGTGCTGACGGCGCTGCGACGGGCCGGCAAGCCGTACGAACTGAGCCCGGGCGCCCTGCTGCGGGCCACGCTCGTCACCTCGGGGACGATGACCAACCGCATCGACCGGCTCGCCCAGGCGGGCCTGGTGCGCCGCCGCCCCGACCCGGAGGACCGCCGCGGCGTCCTGGTGTCCCTGACGGACACGGGCGTCGCCCGGGTGGACGCGGCCTTCGCCGACCTGTTGCGGCGGGAGCACGAACTCCTGTCCGGCCTCGGCCCCGACGATCAGCGCGCCCTCTCCACCCTCCTCCGCACCCTCCTCGCCCCCTTCGACGCCCCCCACTAGCCCTTCGCAACGGGTGGGTGGGTGGCGATAGGCAGCGTCAGTCGCCCAGTTGCTCGGCCACCTCAAGCCACTCCGCTTCGACCGTGTCCTTCTGGGCGTTGATCTCGCGCAGCTGGGCATCGAGCGAGCCCAGCTTCTCGTAGTCGCTGGCCGCATCCGCCATGGCCGCGTGCAGGCGGGACTCCTGGTCGCTCAGCTTGTCGAGCTGGCGCTCCAGGCGGTTGAGCTCCTTGCGCAGCTCCCGTTCCTCCTTGGCCGACAGCCCCGCCGTCCCGGCCTTCGCCTGGTCGGGCACGGACGTGCTCGCAACGCCGCCCGATACGGCAGCGGCGCTGGACGGCTGCGCGGTCGTGGAGTTCACCGAGGCGCCGAGGCGGGCGGTCAGGGCCATGCCGGCCGCGCGGCGTTCGAGATATTCGTCCACCCCGCCGGGCAGCAGCGAGAGCCTGCCGTCGCCGAGCAGCGCCACGCACCGATCGGTCACCCGCTCCAGGAAGTAGCGGTCGTGGCTCACCAGGACCAGCGTGCCGGGCCAGGCGTCCAGCAGGTCCTCGAGCTCGTTGAGCGTCTCGATGTCGAGGTCGTTGGTGGGCTCGTCGAGCAGCAGGACGTTGGGGTCGTCCATGAGGAGCCGGAGGAGCTGCAGCCGCCGCCGCTCGCCGCCGGACAGGTCACCGACGACCTTCCACTGCGCCTCGCCCTTGAACCCCAGGCGTTCGAGCAGCTGAGAGGCCGTCCACTCCCGCTTTCCGACCTGGAGGTACTTGCGTACCTCCTCCACCGACTCCAGCACCCGCCGGGTCGGATCCACCTCGGCCAGTTCCTGGGACAGGTGCGCCAGGCGTACCGTCTTGCCCTTGATCACGTGCCCCGAGTCGGGCACCACCGTGCCCGCGAGCAGGCGCAGCACCGACGACTTGCCGGAGCCGTTCACCCCGATCAGCCCGATGCGGTCGCCTGGGCCGAACTGCCATGTGAGATCGTCGAGCACCAGCGGCCCGCTGTCCGGCCCGCCGGCGTGCAGGGTGACGTCCTCAAGGTCGTAAACGGTCTTACCGAGACGGGCCGCGGCGAACTTCATCAGCTCGACGGTCTCGCGCGCCGGAGGCTCGTTCGCGATCAGTGCCTGGGCGGCCTCGATGCGGAACTTCGGCTTGGACGTGCGCGCAGGCGGGCCTCGGCGCAGCCAGGCGATCTCCTTGCGCATGAGGTTCTGGCGGCGTTCCTCGGCGGCCTGCGCGATCCGCGCCCGCTCGGCCTTCGCGAGCACATAAGCGGCATAGCCACCCTCGTATCGCTCGACCCGCCCGTCCACGACCTCCCATGTACGGCTCGACACCGCATCGAGGAACCACCGGTCGTGCGTCACGGCCACCAGCGCGCTCTTCCTCGCCGCCAGATGCCCGGCCAGCCAGGCGATGGCCTCGATGTCGAGGTGGTTCGTGGGCTCGTCCAGCATGATCAGGTCATGGTCGTCGATGAGCAACCGCGCCAGCGCCGTACGCCTGCGCTCCCCACCGGACAGGTCGCCGGCCGTGGCGTCGAGGTCGAGATCACCGATCAGGTTGGCGAGGATCTCGCGTACGCGCTGATCCCCCGCCCACTCGTGCTCGGCCCGCCCACCGAGGACGATCTCGCGCACGGCGGTACCCGCGTCGAGCGTGTCCTGCTGCGACAGGAACCCGACCCGCAGGCCCCGGTTATGCGTGACCCGCCCCTTGTCGGGCCGCACCGCTCCCGCGATCACGGACAGGAGGGTCGTCTTCCCGCCCCCGTTACGCCCGACGACACCGATGCGTTCGCCCGCCTCGACGCCCAGGGAGACGTCGCTGAGAAGCGGCTTGGGCCCATACGCATGGGAAACCGACTCAAGATTGACCAGATTCATGACCTCCTCAGGGTATCGGCTCCCCGCCCACCCAACGCCCGGGATCTTGCGCACCTCCAGCCCGCCCTCCGCATCACCCGCACTCCCAGCCAGGCATACGCACGTCCCGATCACGGAGCGGGCCTCCGCACGCAACGTATGTCCCGATCGCGGGACAGTCTCCGCACGCAACGCACGTGCCAACCATGAGGCAGCCTCCGTACACACGAGGCGCACTCCGCATGGAGGGGCGTCCGTCGCACGGATGTCAACGCCTTGAGAGCCGTCCACATCGCGCGAAACGCCCACGTCACATAAGGCATCCGCAGTCGCACGGGGCGCACGTCACCGCAGGAGGAGAGGCCAACCACCGCAGGAGGCGTAGACCGCCGCGGGAGAGACGCACGTCATAAGAGGAGACACGCGTTGCAGGAGATGGCCGCGTCGCACACCACGTCCACGCCGCACGAAGCGCCCGCCGGCGCAGCAGCGCCAGTCGCCATAAAGGCGCACATCGCCGCAGGAAACGGCACGTCGGAGGCGTCCTCGTCTCGCACAACATCCACCCCGCGCGAAGCATCCGCCGTTGCAGGAAGCGCTAGCCACTGCAGGAGGCGCGCATCGCGGCAGGAGAGGCGCGTCGCCGCAGGAGGAACGCATCACGGCAGGAGAAGCGCATCGCCCCAGGAGAAGCCCATCGCCGCAGAAGAGGCGCGTTGCAAGGGGTCAGCCGCTTCGGGATGAGGCGTCGTCATTGGGAGCGTCCGCGACGTGCGGGTACTGCGGGGCCTGGGCGGCGGGTGGGGTTCTGAGGAGCCTTCCAGGGTGGGCGGTGGAATCGGGCAACTGGGAGGAAGCGGTGGGGGATGGTTAGATGACTTCTTGTCACCGGTCAGGATCCGGGGCAAATGTCCACGAACTTGACTCTGCGTGTTGGGGAGTCGGCCGTTCCCGTGGTCATCTTTCGAGAACCGCATGTCAGGGCGGCGGGCCTCGATAACATCGAGTGTCCTTGACCCCGGCAAGTGATGAGAGTGGCAGAAGATCGATGAGTTCGGTGACCGTACGTGTGCCCGCGAAGGTCAACGTGCAGCTTTCTGTCGGCCCGCTCAGGGAAGATGGCTACCACGACCTGGTGAACGTCTTCCACGCAGTATCGATCTTCGATGAGGTGGTGGCGAAGGAGTCCGAGTCGATCACCGTGGCGGTGAACGGCAAGTGGGCCGACCAGGTGCCGACCGATGAGAGCAACCTGGCGATCCGGGCCGCTCGGGCGCTCGCCAAGCACGCGGGTCGCACTTACGGCGCGGATCTGATCATCCAGAAGGACATCCCCGTGGCGGGCGGGATGGCGGGGGGCAGCGCGGACGCCGCCGGTGCGCTGGTGGCCTGCAATGAGCTGTGGGGGCTGGGGCTGCCGTTCGAGGACCTCATGGAGATCGCCGGTGACCTGGGCAGCGATGTCCCGTTCTCGCTGCTCGGCGGCACGGCGGTGGGCACCGGTCGTGGCGAGCAGTTGAGTGAGCTGCCCACCGGGGGCACGTTCCACTGGGTGTTCGCGCTGGCGAACGGCGGGCTCTCCACGCCCAGCGTGTACGCCGAATGCGACCGCCTGAGGGCGGCCGAAGGGGCCGAGGTGCCCTGGCCTCAGCTGGACGACTCCCTGATGGAGGCGCTGGGCACGGGCGACGCCTACTCCCTGGGCGCTCATCTGAGCAACGACCTCCAGCCGGCCGCGCTCAACCTGAGGCCGGAACTCGCTCCCACCCTGGACGCGGGCCGCCAGCACGGAGCTCTGGGCGCGATCGTCTCGGGGTCGGGCCCGACCTGTGCCTTCCTGGCCATCGACGCGCTCCACGCCCGTGACCTGGCCCTCAGCCTGACCACCACGGGCGCCGCCCACACCGCCGTGGCCGCCCACGGCCCGGTCCAGGGCGCCACTCTGGTCTGACCCCTTTTGCTGTTGGCCCTCTTTTCGCCTGCCTTCGGTGCTCGGGTACCGTCCTGACCATCCGATTCGCCATGCGGGAGCAAGAAGGCTGAGGTGGCCGTGGACGCCGGGGTGACAGTCGTCGAGGTGGGCCAGTGGCGGGGGTCCGGGGCTCCTACGGCTGAGCGGCTGCGGGAAGGGGCGCGGCTGCTGGCCGAGATGGTGGGGGCGGAGCGGCGGGTGTGCGTGGAGGTTGATGACGATCTCCGTTCGACGGCTGCGAAGGTGCGTGCGGCGGTTGGGCAGGGTCACGGTGGGCTCCTTGTCGCGGTTGGCGGGGATTGCGGGGTTGAGCTTGAGCCGGTCGCGGCGGCTCGGGAGCGGTACGGGGATCGGCTGGTCGTCGTCTGGTTCGATGCTCATGGGGATCTGAACACGCCCGAGTCATCGCCTTCCGGGGCCTATCACGGGATGGTGCTGCGGGCGCTCACCGGGGAGGGGCCCGAGGGGCTGGTGGGCCGGGAGCCCTTGGCGCCTGGGCGGATCGTGCTCGCGGGGGTGCGGGATCTCGATTCGGGTGAAGTTGATTTCGTTCAGGAAAACGGGGTTCGGCATCTTCCGGTGGTGGATGCTGCCGGGCTTGTGGCGGCGATCGAGGGCTGTGGGGCCGGCGCTCTCGGGGAGGACGGCGCTGAGGGGTGCGGGCCCGTGGTCTACGTTCATGTCGACTTCGATGTGCTCGATCCTCTGGTTTTCCGGAGTGTGGGGTGTCCTACGCCGGGCGGGCTGCAGCCTGATCAGTTGCTCGCGCTCGTTGCCGCCGTCGCCGAGCGGTTTGAGGTGGTGGGGCTGGGGCTCATGGAGTACGAGCCGTCCAGGCAGAAGGATCAGGAGCTGCTCTCCGGGCTGGTCGGCGAGCTGGTGAAGGTCTGCGCTCAGCCTGGGCGTACGACGCCTCGGTAGGTGGAGCGGAAGTACGGCGAGGCGAGGAAGTTCGTTTTTCTGACCACGTCGCCTGTCCTCGGGGCGTGGATCATGAGGCCGTCCTGGAGGAACAGGGCCACGTGGGTGGGGTCACCCGTGCCGCCGCCGAAGAAGAGCAGGTCGCCTGTACGTCGGGCGCGGAACGGGATTCTGCGGCCTTGGCGGAACTGGGCGCCGGTGTAGTGGGTGAGGGTGACTCCGGCCCTTGACCAGGCGTAGAGGGTCAGGCCGCTGCAGTCGAAGCCTCTGGTGCCGGCGCCTCTCCCGATGCCGATGGTGGGGCCTTTCGCTGAGCCGCCGCCCCAGGAGAAGGAGACTCCCAGTTGGTTCAGGGCGGCCGAGGCGGCGATCTGGCCCCTGGTGAGGGTGGTCCTGCCGGCGGGGGTGCGAAGGAGCGACCCGAGTCCGGTTGTGGGATCCGTGGTCTTTTCGTCTGAGGTGCGTTGAAGGGGCTCGATTTCGGTTGTGAGGGTCGTGGTTCTGCGGTCTTGGGTGTCGCCGCGCGGGGGCGGGGTCGCGGCGGCGGCTTGGGCGGCGGTTGGGAGGGGGGTCAGGACCGCGATGAGCCCTCCGAAGAGGCCGCCGCCGAGGGTGAGCCTGAGGAAGGTGGCGAAGGTGATCACGGTGGCCTCCTGACCGTGTGGTGGGTGTGGAGGCCAGGATCATTCGGTGGCGGGGGGTGGGGTTGGGCCGAACGCGATTCTGTGGAAAGCGGGGGCCTGGGTGGGGCGGGCTGTGGAAAAGGGCCGCTTGGGGCGGCGGAAACGGCGGGCTTGGGGCGGCGAAAACGGTGGGGTTGGGGCGGTGGGCTTAAGGGCGGCGAAAACGGTGGGGTTGGGGAGGGTTAGGGTTTGTGTTCGGCTATGTGGGCGAAGGCCGTGATGTCGAGTTGTTCCCCGCGAGTCGACGGGTCCACGCCGGCCCCTCTCAGCGCCTCCTCCGCCTGGGCCGCGCTGCCCGCCCATCCCGACAGGGCCGCGCGCAGGGTCTTTCTGCGCTGGGCGAAGGCGGCGTCCACCACGGCGAACACCTCCTCGCGCGACGCGCTCGTCGTGGGCGGGTCGCGGCGTACCCAGGAGACGAGGCCGGAATCGACGTTGGGGGCGGGCCAGAAGACGGTACGGCCGACCGGACCGGCGCGGCGGACGTCTGCGTACCAGGCGGCCTTGACCGACGGCACTCCGTACACCTTCGAGCCGGGGCCGGCGGCGAGGCGGTCGGCGACCTCCGACTGGACCATGACCAGGCCCTTGCGCAGGGACGGCAGGACTTCAAGGAGGTGGAGCACCACCGGCACGGCCACGTTGTAGGGGAGGTTGGCGACGAGGGCCGTGGGGGTGAAGCCGGACAGGTCGTCCGGGGTGATCCTCATGGCGTCCGCGTTCACGACCGTGAGCTTGTCAAGCCCCCCGCGGTCTGCCACCGTGATCG
This sequence comes from Nonomuraea sp. NPDC050153, assembly GCF_044460125.1. NCBI lineage: Bacteria > Bacillati > Actinomycetota > Actinomycetes > Streptosporangiales > Streptosporangiaceae > Nonomuraea > Nonomuraea sp. NPDC050153. The sequence goes on along the minus strand of NZ_JBITJQ010000003.1, from coordinate 443,226 downwards.
GGAGTTGGTCCGCCAGCACCGGGTCGATCTCGACGGCCACCACGTGCGCGGCCGAGGGCAGGAGGGCGAGGGTGAGCGAGCCGAGACCCGGCCCCACCTCGATGACCACGTCGTTCTCCGAAAGATCGGCCACGCGGACGATGCGCCGGACGGTCCCTGCGTCGATCACGAAGTTCTGGCCTAGCTTTTTTGTCGGACGAAGATCTAGCTTGTCCGCCAAAATACGTATTTCTGCAGGGCCCAACAGCCTCATCATCCAACCAGTCTCTCGCATCGAAGAACCATCGATGGCGCTTGGGGAGACCAAAGGAGAGGATGGCGTGGAACAGGAAGGGACGTCCCTCATGGAGCCAACGGGCGCCGCACCGCTCCGCCCGACGGACTTGCGGGAAATCGGACCGTACCGGCTGCTTGGCCGGCTCGGCGAGGGCGGCATGGGAACCGTCTTCCTCGCGCGGGCACCGACGGGGCGATTTGTCGCGCTCAAGGTCGTCAAGGCGGAGTTCGCCAATCAGGAGGGGTTCGCGGCCAGGTTCCATGCGGAGGTCGAGAACGCGCGCCGGGTGGCCTCGTTCTGCACTGCCCAGGTGCTGGACAACGGCAACACCGGGGACGGACGTCCGTACATGGTGACCGAGTACATCGCGGGCACCCCACTCTCTGATCAGATCTCGAAATATGGGGCTCTGGAACCGGGGCCGCTGCACGGCGTCGCGCTGGGGGTCGCGGCGGCGCTGGCGGCGATCCACGTGGCCGGGCTGGTGCACAGAGACCTGAAACCGGCGAACGTGATCCTCTCGTTGTCGGGGCCCAGGGTGATCGACTTCGGCATCGCCAGGGCGCTCGACCGGGAGACCGGGTTCACGCTCTCCGGCGAACTGCTGGGCAGCCCCGGATGGTGGGCCCCCGAGCAGGTGCGCGGCGAGGTGGTCAACCCGGCGGCCGACATCTTCGCCTGGGGCTGCCTGGTGGCGTACGCGGGCAACGGACGGCACCCGTTCGGCCGCGGCGACCCCATCACGCTGGCCACGCGCGTGCTCAACACCCCGCCCGACCTGGGCGCGCTGCCCGCGCCGCTCAACGAGTTAGTACGGCGGGCCACCTCCATGGACCCCGCCGCGCGCCCCTCGGCACAGGATCTCCTGATCGCCCTGGTGGGAGGCAGTGCGCCGGAGCGCCCCGCCGATCCGCCCACCTTGGTCGCGACCGAGATGCTCAGCGAGTGGCAGCCGCCGCAGAACGTCGTGGACGAGCCGGACGTCACGGCCACGTTCACGACGCCCCCGCCGAGCGATGCCACCGGCAGGTCCCCCAGCGTGCCGGGCTCGTTCGGCAGCCAGGCCGCCGCGTCCACACCGTCCACACCGTCCACCGCGTCCACCGCGTCCACGTCGTCCACGTCGCCCTCTCAGCAGGGGCAGCCGTCGGTCGAGGAGCTGGCGCGGAGGGAGGAGGAGGCCGCCAAGGAGGAGTTCGCGCGCTGGGAGGCGCAGGCGCGGCAGCGGGAGCAGGCTCAGGCCGAGGCCCTGGCCAAGAAGAAGCAGGAGGAGCTGGCCGGGCGCTCGGGCGGGCAGGACGTCCCGGCGCAGCTGCGGCAGGGCAGCCTGCCCGGCACCGACACCCGGCCGCCCGGCACCCTGGCGGGCGACGAACCCGACACCCTCGGCGGCTCCAGGACGAAGGGCACCCGGTGGCTCATCGCCGCCGCTGCCGCCGTGCTGGCCATCGTCGTGACGGTGGCCGTACTGATCGTCACATCCGCCCGCAACACGGCCACCATCGCCACCCCCGGCACCCCCTCCCAGACGGCCGCCACCACCGGCCCGAACGACGTGGGCCGCCGCTTCGCGCTGGGCGCGAACTTCGACGACCCCATCGCGATCGTCGCGTCGGCGCCGGAGTGCGGGCTGAAGGAGTACGAGGGCAAGACCGCGACCCAGGGCCAGCTCTGCGTGATCCGCTGGACGATGCTCAACCCGGGCGGCGAGCGCAGGCAGCTGATCCAGCCCGTCGTCACCATGGTCGACGACCGTGGCGCCGAACACGATCCCGCCGCCCTCACCCTGCCCCCGGCCATCCTGCCGGGCGGGCGGGTGGACAGCGCGTTCGTGTTCGACCTGGCCATGTACCGCAAACCCGTGAAGATGACGGCGACCATGCTCGAGAACGGCAAGCAGATCGAGGTCGCGCTGTGATGATCCGCTCCACGCTCATCGCGCTCATGCTCGCGACCGGGGCACCCCTCATGCACACCGGCGCGGCGGCCTGTGCGGGGGCCGCCGACTTCGACGGCGACGGGGTGGACGACGTCGCCGTGGGCGACCCGTTCGCGGACGGCCAGAAGGGCGCGGTGAACGTGCTGTCGGGCGACAAGGTCGTCCCCGTCGCCGTCCCGAACCTGGCCGCAGGCGACGGCTTCGGCTGGTCCGTACGGCTGGCCAAGGTCGACGCCGACGCCTGCGCCGACCTGGTGATCGGAGCGCCGTACGCGGACGTGGACGGCACCGAGGACGCCGGCGCCGCGTACGTCGTCTACGGCGGCGGCGCCACGCCTCCCCAGCGGCTGACCGCGGCCCAGCCGCAGCGCTTCGCGCACTTCGGCTGGTCGCTGGCCGCGCGTGGCGACCTGCTGGCGATCGGCGCACCGTACGAGGACGAGGGCCGGCTTCCCGACGTGGGCGCCATCTACGTGCGCAAGGGCACCGGCCAGTTACGCAGGATCAGCCAGGAGTCCGACGACGTGCGGGGCAACAGCGAGGTCGGCGACCAGTTCGGCTGGTCGATGGCGTTCGGGCCGAAGAACGAGCTGGTCGTCGGCGTCCCGTACGAGAACGACGACGGCGCCGGTCGCCAGGTGGAGGCCGGGAAGATCGACTCGGGGTCGATGGTCTTCATCGACGACGTACTGGCACCCAAGATCACGTCGTTCAAGCTGGACTCGCCGACCGACGTCTCCGGTGACAGGTTCGGCTACTCGGTGGTGTACGGGGAGGGCTCCGGGTACGCGGTGAGCTCGCCCGGGTCCGGATACGTGCAGCTGCTCGACCCCGGCAGGAAGCCGACGCGGAGGGTGACGCAGGGGGGCAAGCAGGCGTTCGGGTTCTCGATGGCCGCGTCCGCGGATGGTCGGCTGGCCATCGGCGCTCCGTACGGGGGTGGGGTCCGGGTGGTGTCCTGGAAGGACGCGGCCGAGGATCGGCGGTTGGCCACTGATGACGGGCTGTTCGGGTGGTCGGTGGCCTTCAGCGGCAACAAGCTGTTCGTGGGGCAGCCGGATGCGCAGCCGTACGGGCAGGTGGCGGTGGCCGGACGGAACGCCGAGGCCCTTCAGCCGGTCAAGCCGCCCAAGGGCGCGGACTTCGGGGCGTCCCTGGCGGGATGAACCGGCTTCCTTCGGCTGAGGTCCTGCCGTGGCGGACGAGCGCCGCATAGGGTGCTTCGCCGACGCGAGCTGGGGCCTTGAGGAGGATCGGGAGCTGCTGCCGGACGCCTTGGGGGAGCGCCATACGCATCGGGCGCAATCGGGCCAGGCGAGGTCAGCAGTGGCAGGAGCCAGGATGGGCGGAACGGCGCGTGGCGGGGCCGGGTCAGGCGGGGGCGACGGCTCGGCGGACGTGCGGCCCCAGGCCCGCCTCACGGGCGATGGCGGACAGGCGGGCCGGACCTGCGCAGGCCGGGCGGGATCGGCGGTGGGCTGGTGGGTTACCGGGGGGAGTCGAAGAGGCGGTCGGCGCAGTTCGGCCACTGGCTCTGCCAGCGGTTGCCCACCTGCTGGTAGAGCACCTGCGCCCGGTACGTCTGCTCCTCCGCCGGCCACGCGCTGGGTATCCCCATGCCGCCCACGGCCTGCCACATGGGCAGGCTGAACTGGTACATCCCGTAGTACGGCCCGTCCGGGTTGTAGGCCACCGGGTCGCCCTGGGCCTCGCACACTGCCAGGGCCTGCCAGTTGAGCCGCAGGACGTCCGAGCGGATCGGTACGGTGCGCGGCGGCGCGACCGTGATGACCGTCCCGTCCTCGGGGAAGCTGCCGAGCGGCGGGGTCACCACATAGCCGCGGCGCAGCGGGATGCCCTTCTTCCTGAGCACCTCCCGCACCGTCCTGGCGGTGGTACGGGAGGTGATCCGGCTCGTGCCCGCGACCACGTACACCTTGCGCCTGGTGTAGACGGTCAGCTCCATCCCCGACAGCGGCACCGCGTCGTCCGGCGGCGCGGAGAACTTGCCGGCCGCCGGAGTGAGGTCGAGTTCGGCGAGGGCGTCGCCGACGTTCGTGGCGGTGACCAGGTGGCGGCTGGTGTGGCCGTCCAGGGTCAGGAGGATCGGGCGGGCGTGGCGCACCTCGATGGTGGATCCGTCGGTGACGTCCTCCTGCACGGCGGGACGTACGAGGTCGCCGTAGCCCACCGAGACCCCCGCCTCGTCGAGCACGTCGCGTACGGTCCCCGCGAACGCGCGGACCTGCGACGGCCTGCCGTCGACGATCACGACGACCTCTTTGACCAGGAACGACACCGACACGAGCGCCCCCAGCGCCACCATGCCCGCCAGGCACACGACCGGCGTCCACGGTGAACGCCACGGGATCGGGGGACGAGGCGCGCGCCTCTTTCCTCGCACGAAGCACCTCCGGTCGCGGCCAGGGGCCGCCCGATTCCGGTAGCGGTCAGGACCGCCCGAACGTTAGTGCCGCACCCGTCCGCCCATCCGCGGGTTCATCAAAAGATGGTCACCACTCGCCGAAGACTGTGACTCCGTTGGCACTGATCGCCTCGCACAACTGATCAGGATGGACCCCTTTGACCTCCGCCAGGCAACGCAAAGTAATGGGAATGAGGTACGGGGCGTTGGGCTTGCCGCGGTGCGGGACCGGCGGCAGGTACGGGGCGTCGGTCTCGACGAGCATGAGCTCCTGGGGCGCCGTCTGGGCGGCCTCACGCAGGTAGGCGGCGTTCTTGTACGTCACCGGGCCGGAGAAAGACATGAAATATCCGGCTTCGACACACTTTTTCGCCATTTCGGCGTCGCCGGAGAAGCTGTGGAAGACGACCTTGTCCGGCGCGCCCTCCTCGGCCAGCACCCTCAGCACGTCGTCATGCGCGTCGCGGTCATGGATGACCAGGGCCTTGCCGGTGCGCCTGGCGATCTCGATGTGCGCGCGGAAGCTCGCGTGCTGATCTTCCTTGCTCGCCCAGTCGCGGAAGTAGTCGAGCCCGGTCTCCCCCACCGCCCGCACGTCCGGCCGCCCCGCGAGGCTCTCGATCTCGGCCAGGACCTCCGGCGTGGCCTCGTGGGCCTCGTTCGGGTGGATGGCCACCCCGGCGTACACGCCCTCCTGCTCGGCGGCCACCTCGGCGTTCCACCGCGAGGACCTCAGGTCGTAGCCGATGGTGACCAGCCGCGTCACCCCGACCGCCCGGGAGTCCTCGAGAATGCTCCGAACACTGGCCTCCGACGCCTGCGCGGCCTGCGCCACCGGATCGCCGGATGACGCCTGCCTGTTGCCGACCATGATGTCGAGGTGGCAGTGGCTGTCGAACACAGGTGCCGAAAGCGGCTCTGGAGCGGCGGGAAGCTTGGTCACGAGTCCTAAAGTAGCGTCCATGCGGTTCGGCATCCTCGGCAGCACCATGGCCTGGCGCGCGGACGGGGGCGAGGTGCCGCTCGGCGGCCCCGCCCGGCGGGCGCTGCTGGCGCTGCTGCTGCTCCGCCCCGGGGAGGTGGTCACCCGGGATCGGCTCGTCGACGTCCTGTACGGAGATCGGGCCCATGGCGACGCGGTGCACGCCCTGCACTCGCAGGTGTCCCGGCTCCGGCGGGACGGGGTCTCGATCGAGCTGACCGAGATCGGTTACCGGCTGCTCGCGGCGCCCGACGACATCGACGCCCACCGGTTCCTGCGGCTCGCCGACGCCGGCCGGGACGCCTTCGAGGACGGCGGGGATCCCGTCCGGGCCGCCGGGCTGCTGCGGGAGGCCCTGGCGCTGTGGCGGGGGCCGGCGGTCGCGGACCTGGACCCGGAACACGGGGCCTTCCTGGAGGAGCGGCGGCTGGCCGCGCTGGAGGATCGGGTCGAGGCTGACCTGCGGCGCGGTGCCCACCGGGAGGTCGTGGCGGAGCTGGGCGAGCTGATCGAGCGGCACCCGCTGCGGGAACGGCTGCGCGGGCAGCTCATGCGTGCCCTGCGGGCGGACGGACGGCCCGCCGAGGCGCTGGTGGTGTTCGAGGACACCCGGCGGCTGCTGGCGGACGAGCTGGGCACGGACCCGTCGTCCGAGCTGGCCGACCTGCACGGCCGCCTGCTGCGTGGAGAGGGCGGGCCGCCGGTCCTTCCATCTTCCGTGCGGCGCACGTTGCCCGCCCGGCTGACGAGCTTCGTCGGGCGGGACGGCGACGTGGCGGCGGTGTCGGCGCTGCTCGGCTCCGCGCGCCTGGTGACGTTGCTGGGGCCGGGCGGCGCGGGCAAGACCCGGCTGGCGATCGAGGTCGCCCGGTCGATCGCCGAGGCACCCCGGGCCGACGATCGGGAGCCGGTCGAGGTGGTGCTGGTCGAGCTGGCCTCGGTGGGCGGCGGGCCGGCTGACGGAGCGGCACGTGGCAGCGTGGCGGGTGGTGACGGTGCCGGGAGTTCCCGCGCGGTCCGTGCGGGTGCGACGGCGGTGGGGGTGGATCTCGCGCAGGTCGTGCTCGGCGTGCTCGGCGTGCGGGAGAGCGGCCTGCTGGCCGGCCACGCCATCGGCCCGGGAGGCCGGTCCGCCCCGGCGGACCGGCTGGTCGCCGCGCTGGCCGGGCGGCCGATGCTGCTGGTCCTCGACAACTGCGAGCACGTCGTCCACGACGCCGCCGAGCTCGCCGAACGCCTGCTCTCCGCCTGCCCAGACCTTCGCGTCCTCGCCACCAGCCGCGAGCCGCTGGCCATCACGGCCGAGCACCTCTGGCCGGTGCACCCGCTCACCCCGCCGGACGCCGTCCGGCTCTTCACCGACCGGGCCGCCGCCGCGCGCCCGGGTTTCACCCCTGACGAGTCGGTCGAGCGGATCTGCGCGGCGCTCGACGGACTCCCCCTGGCCATCGAGCTCGCCGCCGCCCGCATGCGTACGCACGGGGCCCAGGAGCTGGCCGTGCGGCTGGCCGACCAGGATCGGTTCAGCCTGCTGTCGCGAGGCAGCCGGACGGCCGACCCCCGGCACCAGACCCTGCGCGCGGTCGTCGCGTGGAGCTGGGAGCTGCTCACCGACCGGGAGAAGGCCATGGCCGGACGGCTGACCGTCTTCTCCGGCGGCGCCACGGCCCGGGCCGCCGCCGAGGTGTGCGGGCTGCCGGACGCCGAGGACCTGCTGGACTCCCTGGCCGACAAGTCGCTCCTCCAAGCGACCCAAGCAAGCCAAGCGGGCCAGGCGGGCCAAGCGGGCCAAGCGGGTGAAGGCCGTTATCGCATGTTGGAGACCATCCGCGCGTTCTGCGCCGAGCAGCTCGCCGACGAGGCGCACACCGTACGGCGAGCGCACGCCGCGTACTTCCTCGACCTGGCCGAGCGGTCGGACCCGCACCTGCGCGGCGCCGACCAGCTCCGCCACCTCGACCTGCTCGCCGCCGAGCACGACAACCTGCAGGCGGCGCTGCGCTGGGCGGCGGACTCGGGAGAGGTGACGCTCGGCATGCGGCTGCTGGCGGCCCAGTCGTCGTACCTGTGGATGCGCGGCATGCGCGCCGCCGCGACCGGCCCGGCGGTGGCGCTGCTGGAGGCGGCGGGTCCCGCGCCGGATCCGGAGCTGGGCGAGGCGTATGTGCTGTGCCTGCTGTCCGCGCTGGCCGGGAGCACCGGCAGGGACGCCTGGGAGAGCCACAAGAGCTGGGCCGGGACGATGGTCACCGACGGTTCCGGGGCGCGGCGCTACCCGCTCGTCACGTTCCTGTGGCCGATGATCACGGCGGGCTCGATCGATCCGACGGTGGCGCTCACGGTGCTGCGGCGGGCCGCGCGGGACGGAGACCCCTGGGAGCAGGCGATAGCCCGGTTCGTCTGGGCCTATCCGCAGATGGCCGCCGGGGAGTTCGCCTCGGCGGAGGCCGATCTGACGGTGGCGCTCGACCAGTTCAGGGAACTCGGCGACCGCTGGGGCATGGCGCTGGCCCTGGACGGGCTCTCGTGGCTGGCGGGCAACTGCGGCGACGACGCGACGGCCGTGGCGCGCGTGGAGGAGGCGATCGCACTGGCCGCGCAGCTCGGGGCCGAAGAAGATCTGCCCGATCTGCTGTGCAACCGGGGCGATCACCGCATCGGGACGGATCCGGCCGGGGCGCGGGCCGACTACGAGCGGGCCGCCGAGCTGGCGGGACGGGCGGGCCTGCCGACGTACCTGGCCTCTGCGCTGCGCGGGCTCGGTGACGTGGCCGTCGCGGAAGGCGACCTGGCACGGGCGCGGGAGCTGTACGAGCGGGCGCTGCGGCAGTCGGACCCCGGCTGGGTCAAATCGGCGGGGAACCTGGTCCGGCTCCACGTCGGCCTGGGCCGGGTGGCCGAGGCCGAAGGGGATCGGAAGGCGGCCAGAGAGTCCTACCAGCGGGCGGTGGCGGGGGCGGTCGAGTCGGGCGCGCTGCCCGAGAGCGCCCGGGCGTTCGAGGCGCTGGCCGCGCTGGCGTTCGGTGACGACGGCGCCGAGCCGGCGGCCACCCTGCTGGGGGCCGCCGTCGCCATGCGGGGCATCGAGCTTCCCCAGGAGCCCGAGGTCGCGGCGCGGGTACGGGCGGCGCTGGGCGAAGCGGCCTACGCGCGGGCCCGGCGGGCGGGCGCGCGGCTCTCGCACCGGGAGGCGCTGGCCCTCGCCGCGGTGCCCGAGGAGATCATCGACCGGTCACCGCTGAATGCCATCGCCACCGTCACCGGCGCTCAGGACGCCCTCTCTCAGGGCCCGCAGTGGCCGGTGAGCGACCGGTGAGGGCGCGGTGAGACCGGGGCGGCAGGGTCGGGGGCATGGACATCCTGATCTCCGGCGCGAGCGTCGCCGGCCCCGCGCTCGCCCTCTGGCTCACCCGGTACGGCCACCGCACCACCATCGTCGAACGCGCCCCCGCCCTCCGTGAGGGCGGCTACGCCGTGGACTTCCGCGGCGACGCGCACCTGACCGTCCTTCGCAAGATGGGCATCCTGGACGCCGTCGAACGCGAGCAGACCCACATGGGCGCCATGTGGAACGTGAACGAGGCGGGCAAGAAGCTCGTGGCCATGCCCGCCGACCTGTTCGCGGGCGACGTCGAGATCCTCCGCGGCGACCTGGCCCGCATCCTCCACGACGCCACCGAGCCCCACACCGAGTACATCTTCGGCGACTCCATCACGGCCGTCGACCAGGACGCGGACGGGGTGACGGTCGCCTTCGAACGGAGCCCGGCCAGGCGCTTCGACCTCGTGGTGGGCGCGGACGGCCTGCACTCCAACGTGCGCTCCCTGGCCTTCGGCCCCGAGCGGGACCACCTGTCGTACCTGGGCCTCTACTCGGCGGTGTTCACGATCGACAACTACCTCGGGCTCGACCACAGCGGCCACGCCTACAACGCTCCCGGCAGGATGGTCGCGATCTACAGCGCGAGGAGGAACGCCGAGGCCAAGGCCGTGTTCTGGTTCGGCTCGCCGCCGCTCGACTACGACCGGCACGACGTCGCCCGCCAGCAGGAGCTCCTGGAGCAGGCGTACGAAGGCCTCGGCTGGGAGGTCCCGGAGCTGATGCGCAGGATGCGGCGGACGGACGACTTCTACTTCGACTCGATCAGCCAGGTCCGCCTGGACTCCTGGTCACGCGGCCGGGTGGTGCTGCTGGGCGACGCCGCGTGCTGCGCCTCGCCGCTGTCCGGCATGGGCACCGGGCTGGCGATGGTGAGCGCGTACGTGCTGGCGGGCGAGCTGGCCGCAGCCGGGGGCGACCACCGCGCCGCCTTCGCCGGCTACGAGCGGGAGGTGCGCGCCTACGCCGAGGGGTGCCAGCAGTCGGCCGTGGGCGTCAGCAAGTTCATGGTGCCGGAGAACAGGTTCATGGCCTGGTTCATGAACCAGAACTACCGGCTCCTGCCGTATCTGCCGTGGAGGGGGCTGATGGCGAAGTCGGTCAGGAAGACCGCCGGCGCCATCAGCCTCAAGGACTACGGGGCCTACGAGGTCACTCGCCCAGCCGGGCCAGCTCCTCGTCCACGACCTTCGGGTCGAGCTTCTTGAACAGCGGCACGGGCGGCGCGAGCGGGGTGCCCGGCTTGATCGGCCGGTGCTCCCACCGGGCCGCCGCCCCGTCGTACTCGCCGGTGATCACCGGGTAGGGCGTGCCGCCGTCCTCGTCGACCTCGCGGATCTCCGGCATGCCCGACCACACGCCCTGGCCGCCGAGCATGGTGAAGACCTTGTTGGACGAACTGGGCAGGAACGGCGTGAGCATCGTCTTGGCGTCGTCGACGACCTGGAGCGCGACGTGCAGGATCGACTTCTGCCGCTCGGGGTCGTCCTTGAGCTTCCACGGCTCCTGCTCGGCCAGGTATTTGTTGGCCTCGCGGACCACGTCGAACGCCTCGTTGATCGCGTTCTTGAAGCGCGAGCGGCTCAGCTCCGCGCCCACCGGCGCGAACGCGTTGCGCGAGCGCTCCAGCAGCGCCCGGTCGGCGTCGGTGAGGTCGCCCGGCTCGGGCACGGCCCCGAAGTTCTTCGCCGCCATGGAGATCGACCGGTTGACCAGGTTTCCCCAGGCCGCGACCAGCTCGCCGTTGTTGCGGTTGACGAACTCCTGCCAGGTGAAGTCGGTGTCCTGATTTTCCGGACCTGCCACCGCGATGTAGTAGCGCAGGGCGTCGGCGTCGTAACGCGCCAGGAAATCTCTTACGTAAATTACTACTTGCCTGGACGAGGAGAACTTCTTGCCCTCCATGGTCAGGAACTCGCTGGAGACCACCTCGGACGGCACCTCCAGCGCGCCGAGCGAACCCGGCGTGCCGTCGCGGCCGCCCTGCCCGCTGTAGCCGTACAGCATCGCCGGCCAGATCTCGGCGTGGAAGACGATGTTGTCCTTGCCCATGAAGTAGTAGCCACGGGCGTCGGGGTTCTGCCACCACTCGCGCCACGCGTCGGGGTCGCCGGAGCGCCTGGCCCACTCGATGGAGGCCGACAGGTAGCCGATCACCGCGTCGAACCACACGTACAGCCGCTTGTTGGGCTGGTCGCGCCAGCCGTCGAGCGGGATCGGCACGCCCCAGTCGAGGTCGCGGCTGATCGCCCGCGGCTGCAGGTCGCCGAGCAGGTTGAGCGCGAACTTCAGCACGTTGGGCCGCCACTCGCCCTGCTTGGACTGCAGGTAGGAGCCGAGCACCCCGGCGAAGGCGGGCAGGTCGAGCATGAAGTGCTCGGTCTCGACGAACACGGGCGTCTCGCCGTTGATGCGGCTCTTGGGGTTGACCAGCTGGATCGGGTCGAGCTGGTTGCCGCAGTTGTCGCACTGGTCGCCGCGCGCGCCGTCGTAGCCGCAGATGGGGCAGGTGCCCTCGATGTAGCGGTCGGGCAGCGTGCGGCCCGTCGACGGGGAGATGGCGCCCATCGTGGTCTTGGGGAAGATATAGCCGTTGTCGTAGAGGCCCTTGAAGATCTCTTGTGTGACGGCGTAGTGGTTTTTCGTCGTCGTCCTGGTGAACAGGTCGTAGGAGAGCCCGAGCCCGGTCAGGTCTTCGGCGATGACGCGGTTGTAGCGGTCGGCCAGCTCTCTGGCGCTCACGCCCTCCTTGTCGGCCTGCACCTGGATGGGCGTGCCGTGCTCGTCGGTGCCGGACACCATCAGCACCTTGTTGCCCGCCATCCGCTGGTAGCGGCTGAAGACGTCGGACGGCACGCCGAACCCGGAGACGTGCCCGATGTGGCGGGGGCCGTTTGCGTACGGCCACGCTACGGCGGTCAAGATGTGCTGGGACATAGTCCTTAGCCTACGGGGCTCCCTGTCCCCCTCGGACCGATTTCCCCGCGTCGGCGGGGCCCGGAAGGACCCCGCCGCGAGGAACGGCTATCGCTTGGACTCTTCGAGGGAAACCGCCTCCGCGGCCTCCTCGGCGGCCTTGGCGGCCACGTCGATGGAGCTCTCGCGGGTGCGGCGGATGCCGAGGATGCTGATGAACAGCGCCGCGAAGATCGTCTGGAAGCTCATGATCAGAGCGGTCGCGGAGGGCACGACGATACGCAGCGACTCGCGCGGGTCGAGCTCGCCGAAGCTGCGCACCTGCCAGTGGACCAGGGACATCACCAGGCCGATCAGACCGGCCAGCGCCAGCAGGCCGCCGACCACGAGCCCCTTCTCCAGGCTCACGATGTCGATCAGCCGCCGGATGCGCGGCGACTCCGGCAAAAAGCCCTCCTCGGCCGCGTAGACCTTGGTGAACACGGCGAACAGGGCAGCCTGGAAGCCGATCACGACCAGGGCGGACGACCCGACGAGGGTGTCGACGTCGAACGCCAGCTCCCCGATCTCCACCGGGCCGAACGTCAGCGCCGTCCCGGCGATCATGCCGACGACCATCATCAGCACGCCGGGGTAGAAGAACAGCCACTTCGGGCTGTAGAGCAGCAGGAAGCGCAGGTGGCGCCAGCCGTCGCGCCACGAACGCAGGTGCGGCGGGCGGGAGCGGCCGTCGGGCGAGAGCGTGGTGGGCACCTCGCGCACGTCGAGGCCCGACAGCGTCGAGCGGACCACCATCTCGGAGGCGAACTCCATGCCACCCGTCTGCAGCTGCAGATTGAGGATCGAGTCGCGCCGGAACCCGCGCAGCCCGCAGTGGAAGTCGCCGATGGCCGAGGGGAAGAACAGCCGGCCGACGAACGACAGCACCGGGTTGCCGAGGTAGCGGTGGAGCGGGGGCATGGCGCCCGGGGCGATGCCGCCCTTGAACCGGTTTCCCATCACCAGGTCGGCGCCGTCGCGCAGCTGCTCGACGAACGGCAGCAGCGCGGTGAAGTCATAGGAGTCGTCGGCGTCGCCCATGATGACGTATTTGCCGCGCGCCGCCCTGATCCCGCCCATGAGGGCGTTGCCATAGCCCTTCTCGTCGACGTGGACCACGCGGGCACCGGCGTCGCGGGCGAGCTGTTGCGAGCCGTCCGTGCTGCCGTTGTCGGCGATCAGGACCTCGCCCTCGATGCCGTGCTCCTCCATGCACGCCAGCGCCTTGCGTACACAGACTTCCACGGTCTCCGCCTCATTGAGGCAGGGCATGACCACCGTCAGTTCCACGTGTCTACCCTTCAGTTAAGACTCTTCCAGTGAACCATCATGCCCTCTGCCCAACCGTGCTCGGGTCAAGACCCAAAAACGACTGGCATTCTTTACAGCATGGTGAGCGTCGCGGAGATTACCCCTGTGGACCACTCCGCCCCAGGCCGGGCAGCACGTTGGCTGTCATTCTTGCGCCGGCATCGAGTGTTCGCCGCGGTTTTCGGCGTCGGCGCCGTGCTGCGGCTCATCACCATGCTCGGCTACGGCCCGGCCATGTGGTTCAACGACTCCTACGAGTACGTCTCGGTGGCGCTGCACCCGCGGCCGCACCCGATCAGGCCCGACGGCTACAGCTTCTGGCTGATGCTGCTCAAGCCGTTCCACAGCTTCGCGCTGGTGATCTTCACGCAGCACCTGATGGGCCTGGCCACGGCCTGCCTGATCTACGCGTTGCTGCGGATCAAGTTCCGGCTGCCGAAGTGGGGCGCCACACTGGCGGCGGCGCCGGTGCTGCTGGACGCGTACCAGATCCAGCTTGAGCAGATGGTGATGTCGGACTCCATGTTCACGCTGCTCGTGGTGGGCGTCATCACGCTGGTGCTGTGGAAGCGGCGGCTGTCGTGGCAGGCGGGCGCGGTCGTCGGCCTGCTGCTGGCGCTGACGTGGCTGACCCGCTCGATCGGCCTGCCGATCCTGGCGCTGGTGGTGCTCTACCTGCTGGTCAAGCGGACCGGCTGGCGGCCGATCGTCGCCGTGATCACGGTCTGCGCGGTGCCGGTGATGGCGTACATGGGCTGGTTCGCCTCCGCGTACGGCAAGTTCGCGATGACCAACAGCGACGGTCTCATCCTCTACATGCGCACGGCCATCTTCGCCGACTGCAACAAGATGAAGATCGACAAGTACAAGGAGGTCCAGCTCCTCCTGCTGTGCATCAACGACCCGGTCAGCCAGCGCAAGGACTACGCGCAGTGGTACCTGTGGGGCCAGGGCAACGGCGACGGCACCGGCACCGGCGAGGTGCTGCACAGGTGGGGCATCAACAAGAAGTGGAGCGAGATCACCAACGACGCGGCCAGCGCGTTCGCCACGCGGGCGATCCTCTCGCAGCCCGGCGACTACCTGAAGGTGGTCACCCGTGACTTCTTCCGCTCGTTCCACTGGGGCCGGCCGATGTTCCCCGACCCTTCCACCTACGGCATGTACGAGTTCAAGCCGTACGTCGAGCCGGACGAGAGCGGCCAGCCCAAGCGGCTGCCGAAGTGGTCGTCGTACGCGGGCGGCCGCACCGACACCGACGCGTTCGGCTACGAGCAGGGCCCGCCGGAGACCCGGATCGTGCACCCGTGGGCCGACATCATGAGCGGCTACCAGAAGGTCTTCTACCTGCGCGGCATCATGCTCGGCGGCATCCTGCTGATCGGCCTGTACGGCGTCGCGGTCAGGTGGCGCAAGTTCGGCGGCCCGGTGGCCCTGCCGTGGCTGGGCGCGGTCGGCCTGCTGCTGGCCCCGGCGGCGACGGCGGAGTTCGACTACCGGTACGTGCTCCCGGCCGTCCCCCTGGCCTGCGTCGCCGCGGCGATCACGCTGCGCCGCGGCGTCACTTGGGCGCGGCGGTCACCCAAGAACGCATCAGCATCCGAGCCCACCACTCTGCGTGTGTGATCGTCTCGGCGGTCAGCACCGGATAGAGCCACCAGAAGTTGATCAGCGCGAGGAGCGCGAACGCCCCCACCACCGCGGCCCCGGTCGCCCGCCGGGACGCGGGGGCGTCCTGCCTGCCCAGCACCAGCCCCGCCACCAGCACGAGCGCCAGCACCATGAACGGCACGACGGGGATCAGGTAGAACAGGTACATCGTCCGGTTGTCGGCGAACGCGTAGTAGAACCACGGCAGCCAGCCGGCCGCGACGCTCAGCAGCACCGCCCCGGCCCGCCAGTCGCGCGTGGCCACGTACCAGGCGACGAGACCGATCAGCGCCAGCACGGCGGCGTACCACACGGCCGGGGTGCCCACCCCGAGCACGGCCTGTGAGCACTTGTCGGCCCCGCACGCCGACGGCGGCAGGTCCGCCGGATAGTGGAACGAGACCGGCCTGATCAGCAGCGGCCACTGCCACGGCTCGGACATGTACGGGTGATATTCGTGCAGGTTGCTGTGATAGCCCAGCACCTGCAGCTGGTACTGCAGCCACGACCGCACCGAGTCGACCACGAAGAACACGGGCCCGGACGAGGTCGCCTGCGCCCAGTTGCGCCCCCAGCCGCCGGAGCTGGCGAACCACCCGGTCCACGAGGCCACGAAGGCGACGGCGGGCACGACCGCCATGGCCGCGAACGCGCCCGGCAGGTCGTACGAGAACGCCGCCCGGTACGGCTGCCGCAGCCCCAGCGCCCGCCTGGCGCCCATGTCCCACATGAGGCTCATGACCGCGAACGCGATCAGGAAGAAGACCCCCGACCACTTCACCGCGCACGCCGCCCCCAGGCAGAGCCCGGCCGCGAGCCGCCACGGCCGCAGCCCCAGGCGCGCCCCCAGCTCGGTGATCGGCCCGCACTCGTACCGGTCGGCCAGCCGTTGCCGGGCCCAGTCCCGGTCGGTCACCAGGCAGGCGAACCCGGCCAGCACCCAGAACATCAGGAAGATGTCCAGCAGCGCCGTGCGCGACAGCACCAGGTGCAGGCCGTCGAGCGAGAGCAGCAGCCCGGCCAGGCAGCCCAGCAGCGTCGACCGCGTCATCCGGCGCGCCACCCTGGCCATGATCAGGATCGACAGCGTGCCGACCAGCGCGGCGGCGAAGCGCCAGCCGAACGGGTCCATCCCGAACAGCCATTCGCCCACGCCGATCATCCACTTGCCCAGCGGCGGGTGCGCCACGAACGAGGCGCAGTCGTCGGGCTGCGGGCACTGTTTGAAGATGTCCAGGTTGCCGGCGATGAGGCGCTCGTCGGCGATCGGGTTCTTGGCGTCGCCGAGCATGGTCCGCTCCACGCCGTGCGTGAGGAGCGAGTACGCGTCCTTGGCGTAGTACGTCTCGTCGAAGACGACGGCCTTGGGCTCATCGAGCCTGATGAACCGCAGGAGGCCGCCGAAGAGCGCGACCAGGATCGGCCCGGCCCAGCCCAGCATGGGGGTCCCCGGCATCGGCGGGACCAGTCGCTGAGCGGAAACCCCCCAGTTCCTCACGATGCGCACCCTATGGCGTAGGGGATCTCCTGTGAACCAGGTCATACAGCTCGCGTTTGGGGATGCCCGCCTCCTTGGCCACCTCGGCGACGGCGATCCTGCGCTGCGTGCCCTCGGCGACCCTGCGGTCCACCTCGGCGACCAGCTCGTCGAGGTCCGGCTCGCCCTCGCCCGGGACATGTCCGGCGACCACGAGCGTGATCTCGCCCTTGACCTCCTTCGCCGCCCATTCGGCCAGCTCGCCGAGCCCGCCCCGGCGTACCTCCTCGTACGTCTTGGTCAGCTCGCGGCACACGGCGGCCTGCCGGTCGGGGCCGAACGCCGCGGCCATGGCCTCCAGCGAGCTCGCCAGCCGGCGCGGCGACTCGAAGAACACCATCGTGCGCTCCTCGCCCGCCAGGGCGGCCAGGCGGCGGGCCCGCTCGCCGGGCTTGCGCGGCGGGAAGCCCTCGAAGCAGAACCGGTCGCTGGCCAGCCCGGACACCGCCAGCGCGGTGGTGACCGCGCTCGGCCCCGGCAGCGCGGTGACCGTGATGCCCTCGTCGACCGCCAGGCGCGTCAGGCGGTAGCCGGGATCGGAGACCCCCGGCATGCCCGCGTCCGTGATGACCACGACCGTGCGGCCCTCTTTCAGGGTCTCCAGGAGCTCCTTGGCCCGGACCACCTCGTTCTGGTCGTAATAGGACACCACCCGGCCCGCGATCTCCACGCCCAGCTCGGTCGCGAGCCTGCGCAGCCGCCTGGTGTCCTCGGCGGCGACCACGTCGGCGCTCCCCAGCACCTCACGCAGCCGCGGCGAGACGTCACCCGCCTGGCCGATAGGGGCTCCTGCCAGCACCAACCTGCCGTCTCCAGTCACCAGACCATTGTGGCAGGGCATCCCAAATAACCGTGTTTCTGCGTTTGCTATCGGCTTGCGGCCCGTACGATGTCCGAATGGCGGTGACCGATTCCCCATACCAGGCCAACGAGAGCTCGGAGGTCGGCGACAGCCTTCCCAAGACGATGTCCGTACGCGATCGGGTCGTGCCGCCCATGCGCGGCAGCATCCTGTGGGGCTGGATCGGCCCGCTGGTGGTCACCCTCTTCGGCGCCGTCCTGCGCTTCATCAACCTGGGCCATCCCAAGGCCGTGGTGTTCGATGAGACGTACTACATGAAGGACGCGTTCTCGCTGATCACCTGGGGTGTCGAGCGGACGACGATCAAGGACGCCGACAAGGCGATCATCGCCGGCAACACCGACATCTGGCAGTCGTGCACGTCCGAGGCCCTCGACAAGTGCGCCTCCTACGTGGTCCACCCCCCGCTGGGCAAGTGGATGATCGGCGCGGGCGAGTGGCTGTTCGGGCTCAACCCGTTCGGCTGGCGCTTCGCCGCCGCGCTGATCGGGTCGCTGTCGATCCTCGTCCTGGCCAGGGTGGCCCGCCGGATGACGCGGTCGACGCTGCTGGGCTGCTTCGCCGGCCTGCTGCTGGCCCTCGACGGCCTGCACTACGTGCTCTCGCGCACGGCGCTGCTGGACATCTTCCTGATGTTCTGGGTGCTGGCCGCGTTCGCCTGCCTCGTGGTCGACCGCGACCAGGCCCGCGAACGGCTCGTGACCTGGTACGAGAACTCGCCGATCTCGCCGCACGGCCCCTCGCTGGGGATCAGGTGGTGGCGGATCGCCGCCGGGGTCTGCCTGGCCTTCGCGATGTCGGTCAAGTGGTCGGGGCTGGCGTTCGCGGTGGCCTTCGCGATCATGTCCGTGATGTGGGACTTCGGCGCCCGCCGGGCGGTCGGGCTGCGGCACCCTTACCTCGGCGCGTTCGACAAGGACGTGCCGCAGGCGCTCCTGGCGTTCGCCTTGGTGCCGTTCGTCACCTACATGGCCACCTGGGTCGGCTGGTTCGCCAACGCGACCGGCTACGGGCGCAACTGGGCCCAGGCGACCTCCGCGGACAACCCGATCTTCTTCGTCTTCGACTCGATGCGGTCGTGGATCAAGTACCAGTGGCAGGTCTACACGTTCCACAGCGGGCTGGAGACCTCCCACCCGTACATGTCCGAGCCCTGGCAGTGGCCGTTGCTGCTGCGCCCGGTCGCCTTCTACTACGAGGGCCGGCAGAACACGTGCGGCGTCAAGGACTGCTCCGAGGCCGTGCTGGGCGTGGGCACGCCGGTGATCTGGTTCGGGGCGGTGGCCGCGCTGGTGGCCCTGATCGCGTGGTACGTCTCCTCGCGCGACTGGCGGGCTGGGGCCGTGCTGCTGTCGTACACCATGGGCCTGGTGCCGTGGGTCTACTTCGCCATCGCCGACAACCGTACGATGTTCCTGTTCTACGCCATCCCGATGGTGCCGTTCATGGTGCTGGCCATCACGCTGTGCGCCGGGCTGCTGATCGGGTCGTCGAAACCGACGGCCACGGGGGCGATGCCGATACGGCGGACCGTCGGGGCCGCCGTGGTCGGCGCGTTCACGCTGCTCGCGCTGATCAACTTCTGGTGGCTGCACCCGATCCTGTCCGCCGAACTCATCCCGTACACCGAGTGGAAGGCCCGCATGTTGTTCGAGAAACGGTGGATATGATCTTCTTACCGTCCGCCCAATAGTGGTTTCTTAGGGTTATCGCTGTGCAAGACCCAATACGCACCGGATTCGGTCATCGTCAGGCCAGGGGTCGATACGGCAAACTTCGAGGCATGAGTGCACCGGATGTCACCGCCCTGCTCGCCGAGTTGGAGCGCTCTCAGCCGGAGCTGGCCGAGGAGGCCAGGACCGCCGTCGAATGGCTGACGGCTGGGGAGCCGCTGGAAACGGTGACCCAGCTCGACGTCTGCGAGTTCCTCTGGTACACGTTGCCGCTCAAGGTGGGCGGCGACCACGAACGCCTGGCACGTTCGCTCGGCCGGCTGCTCCAGCTCGGCGGGATGGAGCGGTACGCCGCTCTGTGCGTGTCACCCACGACCCTCCAGATCCTGCGTACCTACGCCCGCGAGGGCGAGGACGCCGGCACCAGCGCCTACCAGCAGGCGCTCGAAGCCACGGGCGTGCTCCCGCCCGACGTGCCCGAACTCCAGTGGAGCATGATCATGGGGCCCGAGGAGCTGGGCGCGCATCTCGCCTGCTCCGCCGCCCTGGAGCTGGCGATCGTCGCCGGCGAGACCGTCGACCGCGCCGCCCTGACCCGCCGCTGGCTCACCGAGCCCCGCTCCGAGCTGGGCGGCGACAGCTGGCGCAACCGGGTGCACGGCGAGCGCCTCAACCGCTGGGTGCTGGGGCGCGGCCCGGCCAGGCGCGAGCTGGCCCAGCCGTTCGAGGTGCGCCTGCACGCGCCCATCACCCCGCAGCCCCTGCCCCCGCTGCTCCGCCTGCTCACCCTGGCCGCCTCCGGGGAGAGCCTGCCGCTGCGGCTGGCCCCCTCGCCCGAGGCACTCAGGCTGCGCGAGCTGGCCGAGCGCGAGCTCGGCGCGATCAGCCGCGACGGCTCGAAGCTGGCCATCACCGACTACGGCCGGCGCCTGCTCAACTCGAAGTCGGCCATGTGGTCGGCGGTCACGCGGCTGCTGCTGGCGAGAGGAGAACACGAATTCCAGGTATCGGCGCGCGAGGCCGCGCTGATGCTGATCGCCGACGGCACGCTGATGTCGCCCACGGAGCTGCGCGAGCGCGTGGCGGAAGTGGTCGGCGGCGAGGGCTGGCATCCCACCACGACCGTGGAGGACGTCGCCGCGCCGGTGGCCGACCTGATCTCGCAGCTCACCGCCCTGGGGCTGGCGTTCAGCGACGACCTGGCGGTGCGGATGGACCGCTCCGGCCAGCTCGCGGCCCTGGCCGCGCTGCGCGCCCATGCCCTGCGACCGAGGAAGTACGTCAGTCCGGGCTGACGGAGTGCGCTCAGCCCAGCGGCACGCGGCGCACGGCCTGCTTGAACTCGGGACACTCCACGAGCGGGTCGTGGTCGCAGGCCACCGCGTGCCGCAGGCTGTCACGCAGCCGGGTGAGCTGCGCGACCCGCTCGGACACCTCGCGCTCCTTGGCCGCCATGCGCTCGCGCAGCCGCGCGTCGGACGGCCGGGCGCGCAGGAACTCGGCGATCTCCGACAGCGCGAACCCCGCGTCGCGGGCGCACGCGATCAGCGCCAGGCGCTCCATCGTCTCGGGACGGTACGCGCGGCGCAGCCCGTTGCGCCCTTCGGCCTCGATGAGCCCCTTGCGCTCGTAGAATCGCAGCGCTGACGCGGCCATCCCGCTCCGCCGGGCCACCTCGCCTATGTCGATCAACGTGTCGTCCACGACCTGGCTCCTTGACTTGAACCGCACTTCAAGTCGCAGTCTAGTGCCCATGCGAATTCACCACCTGAACCTCGCGTCCATGCGCGAGGTCGAATCCCTGGACGGACAGCCGGCAGCCCCCGTGGTGTGCCATGCGCTGCTGATCGAGACGCCCGCCTCCGGGCTCGTCCTGGTCGAGTCCGGGCTGGGCCTGGACGACCTGGCCAAGCCCGAGGAGATGCTGGAACGCGAGTGGACGGAGCTCGTCGAGCCGGTGCTCTCGCCCGCCGAGACGGCCGTGCGGCAGGTCGCCGCGCTCGGGTACGACCCGCTCGACGTACGGCACATCGTGCTGACCCACCTGGACGTGGACCACAGCGGCGGCCTGCCCGACTTCCCGCACGCGCAGGTGCACGTCATGGAGGTCGAACTGGAGGACGCGATCGCCCAGGCCCCGAACCGCCGCTACCGCCCTGGCCACTGGGCCCACGCGCCGAAATGGGTGACCTATCCGGGCACGGGCACCCGGTGGCTGGGCGTGGACGGCGTACACCCGCTGACCGGGCTGGGCGAGGACTTCCTGCTCGTGCCGCTGGACGGGCATACGCGCGGGCACGCCGGAGTGGCGGTCAACGACGGCGAGCGCTGGCTGCTGCACGCCGGGGACGCGTACTTCTACCACGGCGAACTGGCCCGCGAGCCGCAGTCGCACCCGCTGATGGACATCGTGCAGGTCAGCGCCCAGGTCGATGCCGGGCGCCGCATGTCCAGCCAGGAACGCCTGCGCTCCCTCGCGCACGACCACGGGGTCGAAGTCTTCTCCGCCCATGACCCTTGGGAACTGTCCCATTACGTACGGTAGTTACCATTGGTGTCATGGAGCTGTTCCCAGCCATGCCGCTCGCCGAGTGGGCGGAGGCCAAGGAGACCTTTCACAGGTTCGCGCAGATCGTGGGGAAGATCCGGTTGACGTCGAGCAACCGGCGCAACCACTGGTGGCAGGTGCCCTTCCATCCGACCGGCCGCGGGCTCACCTCGCGGCCGATGGGCGGACTGGGCGAGCAGCCGCTGTTCAGCGTCGACTTCGACCTGGTGCGCCACCGGCTGGTGGTGGACGTGCTCGACGGACGCAGCGCGGAGTTCAGCCTGATCGGGCGGTCGGTGGCCTCGTTCCACGACCGGCTCTTCGACACGCTCGCGGGCCTGGGGATCCGGCCGGAGATCTGGGCCGTGCCGTTCGACCTGGGCGACGACACGCCGTTCGCCGAGGACACCCTGCACGCCCGGTACGACCCGGTGCTGATCAACCGCTACTGGCGGATCCTGTCGCAGGTGGTGCAGCTCCTCGACCGCTTCGCGGCGGATTTCGCCGGCAAGACCTCGCCGGTGCACCACTTCTGGCACACGTTCGACATCGCAGTGACGCGTTTCACCGGGCGCATGGTCCGGGTCTCGCCCGACACCGACCCGGTCACGCGGGAGGCGTACAGCTGGGAGGTCATCAGCTCGGGCTTCTGGTTCGGTGACAAGGAGCGGCCGTGGCCGGCGTTCTACTCCTACACCGCACCGGAGCCCAAGGGCCTGGAAATGGAGCCGCTGCGGCCCCTGGAGGCCGAGTGGCTGCCCGCCCGGGGCAGCCACCTGGCCATCCTCCGGTACGACGACGTGCGGGCGATGGGTGATCCGGTCGCGTCCGTGCTGGAGTTCCTGGACAGCGCCTACCAGGCGGGCGCCCGGCTGACCGGGCTCGACATGGAAGCGCTGAGCTCCCCTGGGGGCATCACGGACCCGTACTACGGAAAGTACTGAGCGCCCGCTCTCCGGGGAGGGCGGGCGCTCGACGTATGGCAACCGGTGTGCAGGTCGCCTCTCGGCGAAAGGCACAACGCGGCTCCAGCCGAACGGTATTCCGCGAAGGCAATAGGTGAGGCCCGGGGACACTGGACACACCGGCCACGATCTATGTAACCACACCCACCGGCCGAACATTCCCCGCCACGACACGAATTTCCGGACCGCGGCGCGGCGGGCCATCAGGCGCGGGCCGGGACCTTGGCCGGCCCCGCGACGGCGACGTCGCGCATGGCGATCATGGCGGCGCCGACGCGCCGAGGGGCGGGTTGACCAGGAACGCCCAGCGCCACCCCACGTGGTCGGCCAGCAGGCCGGCGAGCAGGAGCCGGCGGCGGCCGTACAGGTCGGACAGGCGGCCGTAGACGGGCGTACGTCACCGCCGTGCGGCTGCGGGCCGGAAGGTCCTCGTAGAGGTCGATCACCCGGCCGCACCGCCCTTCAGCGCGCCGTGCAGGAACAGGTCGACCAGCTCGACCGAGGTGAGCGGGGACGACGTCCCCCGCCCGGACGCCAGGATCAGGAACTGGAACGCCTCGGCCAGCCGCTCCGGGGGCAGCCTGAGGTCGTCGCTCTCCGGCTCGAAGAGCCCGGACAGCACGTCGCGGGTGGCCGCCATCGACGCCTCCCGCCCCGACAGGGCCCGCCCCGGCGATCCCTCGCGGTCCCTTTCCGAAGGTGCGCCTTCGGGCTTCTCTTCGGAGGGCGCGCCGCCCGGGAGGCGAGGGTCGCGGCGCAGGCCGCCCGAGGCGGCCAGGGCACCTGCCATGGCGCCCATCCGGGCCAGGTAGCCGCGCAGCGCGTCCGCGGCCTCGACCAGCCGCTCCCCCAGCGGCAGGTCCAGCGTGATCGCCGCCACGTGGGCGAGCGTGTCGTCGGGCCGCGCCGCCTCCGCCATGCAGGCGGCCAGCAGCGTCTCCTTGTCGCCGAAGGCCCGGAAGATCGTGCCTTCGCCGATGCCCGCGGCGCGGGCGACCTGGGCGGTGGTCACGGAGGTGCCGTACTCCACCACCAGCGGAAGCGCCGCCCTGACGATCATCTCGCGGCGCTGTTCCGGGCTCATCGCCGGCGCGCGGCGCCGGCCTGCGGGGTTCGTCATGCCTTCGAAGGTACGGAGTGAGTACTCACTCCGTCAATTCCATTAACGAACGGTAGGGTGTCCGGCTATGGCGACACTCCTGGCATTTCACGCCCATCCGGACGACGAGGTGCTCCTGACCGGCGGCACGCTCGCCCGCGCCGCCGCCGAGGGCCACCGCGTGATCGTCGTGGTCGCGACGGACGGCGTCATGAAGTCCGTCGCCGAGGGCGGCACGACAAGGATGGACGAGCTGCGCACCGCCGCCGCCGTGCTGGGCGTGGCACGCGTCGAGCACCTGGGTTACGCCGACAGCGGGCACGGCAAGGACCTGTATCCCGACCCGCCGGACCGGATGCGCTTCGTGCGCGCGAGCACGGAGGAGGCCGCGGCCAGGCTCGCCGCGATCCTGCGCGAGGAGCAGGCGGACCTGCTGCTCAGCTACGACCCCAACGGCGGGTACGGCCACCGCGACCACGTCAAGGTGCACGAGGTCGGCAAGCGGGCCGCCGAGCTGGCCGGGGTGCCCCGCGTGCTGGAGGCCACGGCCCCGCGCGACGTCGCCGTCCGCCTGGTACGCCTGATCCGCCTGCTCCGGATCCCGCTCCGCTACGACGAACGCGAGCTGGCGAAGGCGTACAGCCCCGGCAGGGCCATCACCCACCGGATCGACGTGCGCCGCTACGCCTCCCAGAAGCAGCGGGCACTGGCCGCCCACCACTCCCAGATCAGCGGAAACGGCCGGATGTCCGCCGTCGCGAGAGTGCTCGTGCGGCTCCCCGCCCCCGTGTTCGGCTGGCTGCTCGGCCGCGAATGGTACGTCGAGGCGAAATGAGCTGAAGCCGTACAGTCTAAAGTCGCGCCGCCTTGCCACGCAGGTAGCGCTGCTGCGGGAAGCTGGTCGTACGCCTGGCCGCCTCCTCGTAGGACTCGCGGGCGGCCGCGTGGTCGCCTGCCATCTCCAGCAGGTGCCCGCGCACCGCGTGCAGCCGGTGGTCGTCCGGCAGCCGCTCCTGGAGGGGTTCGAGCAGGCGGAGCCCCGCGAGCGGGCCGCGCGCCATGGCCACGGCGACGGCGTGGTTGAGCTCCACCACGGGGTTGCCGGCGATGCGCATCAGCAGCTCGTACAGCGCGACGATCTGCGGCCAGTCGGTCTCCTCCGCGCTCGGCGCCTCGTCGTGCAGGGCCGCGATCGCCGCCTGGAGCTGGTAGGGGCCCGGCGTGCCGCGGGAGAGCGCCCAGGTGACCAGTTCGACGCCCTCGGCGATGTGGCCGGCGTGCCACTTGCCGCGGTCCTGCTCGGCCATCGGGATCAGCGCGCCGCCTGGGCCCGTACGCGCCGGTCGCCGGGCGTCGGTGAGCAGCATGAGCGCGAGCAGCCCCGCCACCTCGGGGCCGTCGGGCAGCAGCCGGTGCACCATGCGGGCCAGCCGGATCGCCTCGGCCGACAGCTCCGCGCGCACCAGCTCGGGCCCCGACGTGCTGGCGTACCCCTCGTTGAAGATCAGGTAGAGCACGTGCAGCACCACGCCGAGGCGCTCGGCCCGCTCCTCCGCCCTGGGCAGCCCGAACGGCAGGCCGCTGTCCTTGACGCGCTGCTTGGCCCGCGTGATGCGGCGCGTCATCGTGCCCTCCGGCACCAGGAACGCGCGGGCGATCTCCGCCGTCGTCAGGCCGCCGACCGCGCGCAGGGTGAGCGCGATCTGCGCGGCCGGCGACAAGGACGGGTGACAGCACATGAACAGCAGGACGAGGGTGTCGTCCGCCCCGGACACCGGCTGGTCGGCGGCGGGCGCCAGCCAGTCCTCCGGCAGCGTCCAGGCCGCCACGGCGTCCTCGCGGCGCAGGCGCGCCTGCTCGCTGCGCAGCAGGTCGGTCAGCCGCCGCGCGGCGACGGTGATCAGCCACGCCCGCGGATTGTCCGGCACGCCCTCCTCCGGCCACTGCAGGGCGGCCGCCAGCAGCGCCTCCTGGACGGCGTCCTCGGCCGTGGCGAAATGCCCGTACCGCCGCACCAGCGCGCCGAGGACCTGCGGCGCCAGTTCGCGCAGCAGGTCCCCGGCCTCCATGCCGTCGATCAGAACTCCAGCTCCGCGACGGCCTCGGCGATCGGCCGGACGTCGGCCACGCCGCCGTCCCAGACGCCGCCGGGGCTCGGGCACTTCGACAGGCGGCCGGCGAGCTCGGTCGCCCGGTCGAAGCTGTCGCACTCGACGATCCAGTAGCCCGCGAGCACCTCCTGCGTCTCCGCGTACGGGCCGTCCGTCACGACCGGGACGCCGTCGCGGAGCTGGACCCGCCTGGTGTGCACGGGCGCGACCAGGCCGCGAGTCTCGACCAGCTCGCCGGACTCCTCCAGCTCCTTGTTGAACGCCTCCATGAACCCGTGCATCGCCGCCACGTCCTCCGGCGACCAGGCGGGCTGCCCCTCGGCGTCCTTGCCGGTCAGGGCGTCGTAGTCCCGCTGCGTGCCGTACGACAGGATCATGTACTTCATGGTGACCGAGTCCTCTCTCGTGTGCCTCTCACCAGGTACGTCGGAGCCAAGCCCGCTCACCGGACACCCCTACGATGCTAAACATGCCATTTGCGACAGCCGTGGACGGCGTCAAGCTGTCCTACCAGGTCCGCGGCGGCGGGCAGCCCCTCGTCCTCCTCCAGGGACAGGCCAACGAACACCGCTGGTGGGATCCCGTGCGCCCGGACTTCGAGCAGGAGTTCCGCACCATCACCTTCGACTACCGCGGCACGGGCGGCAGCGACAAACCCGACGAGCCGTACACCACCCGCGGGTTCGCCGCCGACGTGCTGGCCGTGCTCGACGAGCTGGGCGTGGCGAAGGCGCACGTGTACGGGACGTCGATGGGCGGGCGGGTGGCCCAGTGGCTGGCGGCCGACCATCCCGGGCGGGTCGGGTCGCTGGTGCTCGGCTGCAGCTCGCCGGGCGGTGCGCACGGGATCGAGCGGGACAACGACGTGCGCAGGTCGCTGGCCCAGCCGGACCGGGCGGCGGCCGAGCGGGCGCTGCTGGAGCTCATGTACACGCCCGCCTGGCTGGCCACGCACCCGGGCCCGTACCGCACGGCCGGCGACCCGGCCATGCCCGCGTACGCGCGCCGCCGCCATCTGGCGGCCAGCGCCGGGCACGACAGCTGGGACGCGCTGCCCTCCATCGCCGCGCCCACGCTGGTGGTGCACGGCACCGACGACGTGTTCAACCCGGCGGCCAACGCCCCGCTGCTGGCCGGCCGCATCCCCGGGGCGGAGCTGCGGATGATCGAGGGAGCGCGGCACGCGTACTTCGAGGAGTTCAGGGAGGTCGCTAGCCCTCTGGCGCTGGAGTTCCTGCGTTCGGGCGCATAGGCATTTGCGTGTGGCGCTCGGCGTTCTGGGCGGCCGCCGTCGCGCCGGTCCCGGCGGTCGTCGCCCACGCGGTCGGACGGCCTTCGCCGGCGAATCCGGTGGAGAAGGAACACCCGGCTGAGGCACAGTGAGTGGCATGGAACCCGCTGCACGCTTTCGTCGGGAGACCCGGGCATTCCAGGAGGCCGCCCGGCGGGCGGCCGGCGCCGCGCCCGCGGTGCCGTCCTGCCCCGGCTGGTCGGTCGCCGATCTGCTGATCCACCTGGGCGCCGTGCACCGGAGCGTGTTCAGCATCATCACCGACCGGCTCGACCGGCCACCGGACGCCTCCGACCTCTCCTTCGCCGGGCTGCCTGCGGACCTCACGGGGTGGCCCGACCCGCAGAACGCGCCCAACCTCGGGCCGATCCTGGACGAGGTGCTCGACTGGTTCGAGGAGGGGGCGGCCCGGCTGGGGGCGCTCTTCGACGAGCGCGCGGCGGGCGATCCCACGTGGACGTGGTCGAAGGAGCAGACCGTCGGATTCTGGGTGCGGATGCAGACCATCGAGGCCGCCGTGCACCGCTGGGACGCCGAGAACGCCGTCGGCGTCCCGCGCCCGATCGCCGAGGACGTGGCGGCCGACGCGGTCACGCAGACGTTCGAGGTCATGGCGCCCGCGCGGCGGGAGTGGACGCAGGCGCCCGCCGGAGCGGGCGAGCGGTTCCGCTTCCGGCGCACGGACGGCGAGGACGACTGGGCGGTCCACTTCGACGGCCCGGACGTCCGGCTCTCGCTCGGTCCGGACGTCCGGCTCTCGCTCGGTCCGGACGTCCGGCTCTCGCTCGGTCCGGACGTCCGGCTCTCGCTCGGTCCGGACGGCGGCCGGTTCGACGTCGAGCTGGCCGGGAGCGCGTCGGACCTGATGCTGTTCCTCTGGCATCGCATCCCGGCCGACGGCCTCGACGTGCGTGGCGACAAGAGCATGCTCGACCGCTACTTCGCCCTTGTGCCTCCCGTGTGACCCAATCTGGCCGACATGCAGGTCAGGGACCTGAACGGCACGCAACCGGCCGTGATCAGGCCGGCGTCCGGCGGGTTCCCCCGGCACAGCCACGCCTCGTGTTCGCGGCCCTGCTCGCGGCCCTGCTCGCGGCCCGCGTCCTGTGAACGCCTGCTAGGCGCACCTGGAGAGGAGCCCCATCGACAGGGCCAGCCCGTTCCTGGCCCACATGCCCAGGTGGCTTCTCGGCACCATCATGCGGACGTTCGGCCCGATCTGCTGCTTCTCCTTGACGAGCTCCCGGTGCCCCGCCTCGTACCGCTGGAAGGCGACCCGGTGGTCGGAGGTGCCCGCGAGCGCCTCGGCCAGCCGGTACGCCCCCACGACGGCCAGCTCCGCCCCTGCTCCCGACGCCGGGGAGGCGCAGTAGGCGGCGTCCCCCACGAGCGCCACCCGCCCCGACGACCACGAGGGCAGCCGCACCTGGCTCAGCGCGTCGAAGTAGAAGTCGGGGTCGGCGAGCGCCCCGTCGAGCAGCTCGCGCACCCGCCAGGACGTCTCGTCGCCGAACGCGCCCCGCAACAGCGTCCTGTGCTGCCCGACGTCGCGGTGGTCGTACGCCAGCGGCTCCGACCTGAAGATGAAGTACGCCTTCGCCTGGGCGTGGTTCCCCGACCGGTAGAGCCCCGCCATCTTGCCCGGCAGGTTGAACATCGTCACCCACCGGTCCTCCCCCAGCGCGGAGTCCGCGTTCGCGAACGCGAAGTAGTGCCCCATGTGCCGCAGGGCCCCCTCCTCGGGCCCGAAGGCCGGCCGCCGCACCGAGGAGTGCAGCCCGTCGGCCCCGACGACCAGGTCGAACCGCCGCGTCGAGCCGTTCTCGAACGAGACCGTGACGCCGCCGCCGTCCTCCTCCATCGACCGGACGGAGTCGCCGAAGACGTACTCCACCTCCGGCTCGGCCACCTCGTGCAGCAGCGCCACCAGGTCGCCCCGCATGATCTCGATCTCGCCGTTCCGGCTCAGGTTCATGCGGGCCACGGCCCGGTCCTTGGCGTCGACGAACTTCATGCCCCGCACGTCCGCCGCGGCGGCCCTGACCCGGGGCATGATCCCCATCCGCTCGGCCACCTCGGTCGCCTCGTCCCGCAGGTCCACCCCGTTGCCGCCGGTGCGCAACCCGGGTGCCCGCTCGACGATCGTGGCCCGCATCCCGTGCCTGGCCAGCCAGTACGCCAGCGTCTGCCCGGCGATGCTCGCCCCCACCACCAGAATCTCGGTCATGCCGCCCATCCCTCCTGACCGTTGGTCAGTTCAAGACTATAGGCTCCAGACCAACGGTCAGGCAAGGTCTAGAATCGGCGGCGTGACGGACGACACTCGCTCGCGGATCCTCCAGGTGGCGCACGACCTGTTCGCCGCGCGGGGCTATCACGCCACCTCGATCCGCGAGATCGCGGAGCGGCTGGAGCTGACCAAGACCGCGGTCCTCTACCACTTCCCCAGCAAGAAGGAGATCATCGCGGCCCTGGCCGAGCCGCTGCTGGCCGACATGGAGGCCGCGATCGACGCGGCCGGCCGCGCGCCGGGCAGCGACGAGCGGCAGAAGCGGTGGGCGGTCATCGAGGGCCTGCTCGACGTCTGGCTGGCGCACCGCGACCTGCTGCGGCTGCAGATGCGCGACCTCGCGCTGGCCTCGGAGGGGTCGGTCTTCGAGCGGTTCAGGGACGCCGCCTACCTGGCCCAGCACATCATCGCCGGCCCGCTCGCCGACCATGTGGACCGCATCCGGGCGGCGCAGGCGTTCGGCATGCTCAGCGACCCTGTCGTGATGTTCGCCGACCTGCCGGCGGAGATGCTGCGCCCAGCCGTGCTGGCCGGGGTCGAACGCCTGCTGGAGGACCGTCCCGAGCCCGCGGCGCGGGACGCGCGCCGCCGGGGCAGGCCGGGGGCGATGACGCCGGAGGCGGTCGAGCGGGCCAGGCGCATGCACGACTCGGGCCGGCACACGGCCGCCGAGATCGCCCGCACCCTCGGCGTCTCACGCGCCACGCTCTACCGCCATCTGTCCGCCTGATATTGAGACACTTTATGAGACATTTTCGAGACGCCCGCGGGTGACGATCGCGGGCACAGCAGGGGAATCCTCCGCGCACGGGCGTTAAATTCGGTGGTGCCCAGATATCTGGCGAAGCTACTGTTGCTGCAGGTCAGCGAGTGGGCGGTTGCCGGCGCGCTGTCCCTGCGGACCCGCGGCTCATCCGTTCGGAATCGACCGACGGCGAGGCGATGGTCACCACTGGCGCCGTCCTGACGCCCCAGACGATCGCGAGCCGCGGGTCCCTCAGCGCCCGGCGAAGCCGTCGAGGGCGGCGGACAGCTCCTTGGTGAGCGTGCCGCTGCCGGTGTGCCCCGAGTCGTCCACGACGACCAGCTTCGCGTCCGGCCAGGCCCTGGCCAGCTCCCAGGCCGTCACGAGGGGGCCGCCCAGATCGAGCCGGCCGTGGATCAGCACGCCGGGGATCCCGGCCAGCCGCCCCGCCTCCCGCAGCAGCACGCCCTCCTCCAGCCAGGCGGCGTTGGAGAAGTAGTGGGAGCAGATCCGGACGAATGCCAGCAACGCCTCGGGCGGGCGGTCGCTGTAGGCGTTGGGCTTGCCGTTGGGCTCCATGGAGATCACCGCGTCCTCCCAGGTGACCCAGTCCCTGGCCGCCTTCGCGCGGACCTCGGGGTCGGGGTCGGCCAGGAGCCGCGAGTACGCCGCCAGCAGCGCGAAGGTGTCACCGTCGCGGTCGGCCTCCGGGACGCCCTGCCTGAAGCGCTCCCACTCCTCCGGGAAGAACTGCCCCACGCCGCGGTAGAGCCAGTCGATCTCGGAGCGGCGCGTGGTCGTGACGGCCACGATGACCATCTCCGACACGCGTTCCGGATGGGCCTCGGCGTAGGCCAGCATCAGCGTCGAGCCCCACGAGCCGCCGTACAGCAGCCACCTGTCGATGCCGAGGTGCTCGCGCAGCCGCTCCATGTCGGCGACGAGGTGGTGGGTCGTGTTGGTGCTCAGGTCGACGGACGGGTCGCTGGCATGCGGGCGGCTGCGGCCGCAGTTTCGCTGGTCGAACAGGACGACCCGGTAGCGCTCCGGGTCGAAGAGGCGGCGCACCCCCGTCTTGCACCCCGAGCCGGGGCCGCCGTGGACGACGAGCGCGGGCTTGCCCTCCGGGTTGCCGCAGACCTCCCAGTAGACGAGGTTGCCGTCACCGGTGTCGAGCAGGCCGTGGTCGTGCGGCTCGATGGGGGGATGCATGTGCTGATCTTATCGAGCCGGCCGCGGTGGCCCGGTGGACCACCGCGGCCGTCCGGTCAGGCGACCTTGGACGAGGGGGCCGCCCAGGTGTTGCACGAGCCGGGGTCACCGGCGGCGAATCCGCGCTTGAGCCAGTAGCGCGTCGAGGCATTGTTGCCGAACTCGCGGATCGTGTCGGGGTCGTCGCTCTGCAGGAGCCGGACGAGGGCGTTCCAGTCGCTCAGGTTCCTGCCCTCGATCGGCCAGACGCTCTTGATGAAGGCGGCCCCGAAGCATTCGGCCTGAAGGCTCTTGCGGCGCTCCTGCTCGTACAACTCCGCCTTTTTGCCGTAGGGCACTTTATCGTAGGCTTTGGCGATTCCGACCAATTTCTGCACGTGGTAGCCGTACACGGAGGCCGCCGTGTCGAACAGCCAGAGGTCGTCCGGCTCCGCCAGCCAGTCCTTCCCGAGCTGGAAGACCAGCGTTTCGTTGCGGTCGCAGTACCAGGCCTGGGAATTCTCCTTTCCGATGTCGAAGCCGCAGTACTTCTTCGGAATCCGGTCCATGTGCCGGACCTTGACCGGCCGGTAGGTCAGGCCGGCGTTCGTGAGGTGCTGCTCCCACGTGGTTTGCAGGCAGGCGACGATCGCGTCGAGATAGGCGCGGGCCTGCTTGCGGTTGTTCGGCTTGAGGGCCGGCTCGGCGCAGGTGGTCGTCGGCAGTGCGCCCGCTTCATAGAGCGGGTTGGCTGTTAGTTGGTCGGATTTGACGGGGTATGTAGCCGCCTGGGCGGTCCCCGATAAGGGCATCATGAGGGCGCCCACCATCGCCCCGAACATGAGAAGTTTCACGAGTCGCGAGAATAGGACCTCACGGTAAAGAGGGCTAGATACAACTATGAAGTAATTCAACCATCACTAAGGGTAATGATCTCTGCGGATAACCTGATTACCATCCGCAGGGAGCACCATGTACAAGCACGCCATCGCCGCATTCGCCGCGACCTCCGGCCTGCTGCTGAACGCCGGGCCGGCGGCCGCGGAAGAGGGAACCGCGAAGACGGTCTCGTGCAGCGACAACGGCCTGTTCAGCTACGACCGGCCGCTCGCGCCCCTGGCCGCGGGCGCCAAGGGCAACGTCGGGGCAGTGTCCGAATCGATCTACTACAGCACGGCGCTCGGTCCGTCGTGGTCCAGCCGCACGAGCTACGTGGGCAGCCCGCAGTCGTACGTGTCGTACGACCAGGACCTGCTCCGCCGCTGGCTCGACCGGGCGAGGGCGTGCGGCGCCACGAACTCGACGGGCGTTCCCACGTACAAGGCGGGCGGCGTCGTCGGCCTGGTCGACGGCCTGTTCGCCCCCGTCCCCGCGCGGCCGTGCACCACGGCGGCCTCCGCGGGGTCGCTGCTGACCGCCATCGGCGTCACGCAACTGTTCGACCAGGTCTGGACGGGCGCGGTGCCCTGCGTCGCGATGAGCAGCACCGAGAACTGGGCCAGCGCCGAGACCTCGATGAGCAGCGCGAACTGGACGAACACCGAGAACTGGATAAGCGTCGAGGCCCCGGCCGTCGAGGTCACGGGGAACTCCTCGTCGCTCCTGGACGCCCTCGGGGTCACGACGCTGGTCAACCAGATCCTGCGCAACTGACACGCCGGTGGTCTCGTCGTCAGGGCGACGGGGCGAAGGGATCTTCTTCGTGGACGGCAGGCGTGGCGCGACAACGCGCCGTTCCCGGCCGTCGCCCTGATCGGGCGTGACGACGCCACAGAGGACTTCACCATGCCGTACGCCGGCGCGCGCGACGTGCACCGGGTCCACCGGATGGCGCCGGCGGACGCGGCCGTACGCGCGCCCGCGACGACCCCAGCC
This sequence comes from Nonomuraea sp. NPDC050153, assembly GCF_044460125.1. NCBI lineage: Bacteria > Bacillati > Actinomycetota > Actinomycetes > Streptosporangiales > Streptosporangiaceae > Nonomuraea > Nonomuraea sp. NPDC050153. Next base: position 410,121 of record NZ_JBITJQ010000003.1, on the reverse strand, counting down.
CACCCCGGCGATCCGGTGAGCGCCAGCACGAGCAGCGGCGTCGCCAGCTCAACGCCCACCTGGGAGACGGCGCTGCCGACCCAGAGCAGTTGGAACTGCTTGTTCCTGCGCAGCGGCCCGACATCAAGCACAAGACACCCCGATCCCCCCGCCAAACGGAACTCACCATGGTGCCACCGCCCACCCGTGGGCGGCGCCAGGAGAGCGCGAGCGTCACGATCGCGCGCCGGCTCTGGCGCCGTCGTCAGCCCCGGACGCGCGTCGACCAGACGATCGCGTACGCGACGGCCAGGAGCCCGAGGACACGAGTGGTGTCGGTCATGCCGAGGGCCGCGGTCATGGGCGCGACCGCGAGTGTCGACACGCCCTGGAGCGCCGACGAGAGGCTGAAGACGAGCACCATGACACGTCCGCGGAGGTGATCGGGCGCCGCCAGTTGCAGGCCGTTGAGGGCGAGGATCGCGCACGCGCCCACCCCGAGGTGGCCGGCCAGGGCCGCGGCCAGGCCCGGGCCGAGCCCGGAGACGTGGGCGAGGACCAGGTATCCGAGCCCGAAGACGGCCAGGGCCGCCGCGGCCACGTACAGCCGCCGACGTGTCGAGCCGCCTGCGAGCCGCCGGCCCGCGAAGGGGCCGAGCACGGCGCCGAGCCCCTGCGCCAGGTACAGGGCGCCGACGCCCGCGTCGCCGACGTGGAAGCGGTCGAGGGCATAGACGGGCAGGAGCCCGACCATTCCGTAGCAGAGACGGAGCCCCGCGGTCAGCCACAGCCAGGCGGCGGCCACCGGGGTGGCCCGCAGGAACCGCCAGAGCTCGGCGGTATCGGCCCGTACCCGCAGCCGGCGCGTCGACACGGAGCTGGAGAACGGCCGCTTGATCCGCGCGACGAGCAGCGCGGAGAGGACGAACGAGGCGCCGTCGACGACGAGCGTGGCCGAGGGCCCCCAGGCGGCGGTGACCACGCCCCCGAGCCCGGCCCCGACCAGTAGGCCGGCCGAGTACAGGCTGCCGAGCGCGGTCTGGGCCACGGACAGGTCCTTGCCGGAGACGAGGTTGGGCAGCGCCGCCTCGGGGATGGGCCCGGCCACCGCGGCGAACACCGACAGCACGGCCAGGCAGACCAGAGCCGCTGCCACCGATCCGGTATGGAAGGCGACCAGCAGGCCGGCGACCGGGACCACCGAGCCCAGGTCGCAGGCGATCCTAAGACGCCGCCGGTCGAAGCGATCGGTGAGCGGGCCGATCACCGGGAACAGCAGCACTCCGGGAAGAGAGTTGATCGCGAACAGCAGCGCCGTCCACCCCGGCGAGCCGGTGCTGTGGTAGACGAAACCGCTCAACGCGACGAAGGCGAACCAGTCGCCCGTCAGGCTCAGCGCACAGGCGCCGATGAGACGCCGGAAATCGGGGTCGGCGCGCAGCAGCGCGAAGAGGTTGCCGGAAGGCCGGCGGCATGCAGAGAACACTCGGTGACTCCAGCGGTGTCGGAAAGGGCGACGTCGTCGGCTCCGCGGGGCGCGGGCTGCCGGACATGTGCTGGTCAGTCACAAAGGTGCTGCATGGCAGCATGGTAGATCATCGTCGGGCGGGCAGCCCGCCCGACGATGATCACCTGGACTCGCAGGGCTTCGGCAGAAGGGGCCGCTGCGCGGTCCACCCCGTCTCGGGCGTGCGCACGGTGTAGGCGCGGAGCTGCGGCCGGATCGGCATGGACAGCAGATTTCCCGCGATCGGAAGGAACTCCTCGAAGGGCTGCTCGAACCCCTGCTTTCACGGCCCGCCACGGCCGGGCACGGCCGGTTTCGCGGGCGGGATGAAAGTTTCACCGGCGGTTCGAGCCTGCGGTGAATCCCTGGCCAGCGGCGATGCTTTCCGAGGCAGCGGGGTTGCAGTGGCGCATTGACGCGGGGAAAGCGCTTTCCTACTGTGGCCTCGGTTTCGCCCGCGCCACCGTACCGACCCCATGGAGAACGATGATGCGCCTGAAAGCCGTCCTCACGTGCGCCGGCCTGTTAGCCGGTGTGTTCGTCGCACTGTCACCGACCGCCGCGCAGGCCGCCCCGACGCGGTACGAGGCGGAGAGCTCGCCCGCGGTCTGCACCGGCACCATCGACAGCAACTGGTCCGGATACTCGGGCAGCGGATTCTGCAACGCCAACAACGCCACCGGCGCCGGCGCCCAGTTCACCGTCAACGCCGGCGCGGCCGGAACGGCGACGGTGGGCGTGCGGTTCGCGAACGGGACCACGACCGCCCGGCCCGCCGACCTGATCGTCAACGGCTCGACCGTCCAGAGCGTCTCGTACGAGGGCACCGGCACGTGGGACACCTGGGTCACCAAGACGCTCACCGTGACGCTGAGGTCGGGCAGCAACACCGTCCAGCTCAACCCGACCACCGCGAACGGCCTGCCCAACGTCGACTACATCGACGTCGAGGCGGGCGGCACGACTCCCCCGCCGTCGGGTGCCACGCTGTACGTGGCGCCGAACGGCAGGGACGGCGCGACCGGGACGCAGTCGGACCCGACGACCCTCACCTCGGCGATCACCCGGATCGCCGCCGGCGGGACGATCTACGTCCGCGGCGGGACCTACAACTTCTCGTCGACGGTCACCATCGCGGCGGGCAACAACGGCACCTCCAGCGCCCGCAAGAAACTGTCCGCCTACCCGGGTGAGACCCCGATCCTGAACTTCTCGGCCCAGAGCGAGGACTCGGCCAACCGCGGCCTCGCCCTGAACGGGTCGTACTGGCACGTCTACGGCGTCATCGTCGAGCGTGCCGGCGACAACGGGATCTTCGTGGGCGGCAGCAACAACATCATCGAGCGCACGGTGACGCGCTTCAACCGTGACACCGGGCTGCAGCTCTCGCGGATCGCCTCGGACACCCCCCGCGATCAGTGGCCGGCCAACAACCTCATCCTGAGCGCGCTGTCGCACGACAACGCCGACTCCGACGGCGAGGACGCCGACGGCTTCGCCGCGAAGCTCACCGTCGGCTCCGGCAACGTCTTCCGCTACTGCGTGTCGCGCAACAACATCGACGACGGATGGGACCTCTACACCAAGACGGACACGGGAGCCATCGGCGCGGTGACCATCGAGGACTCGCTGTCGTACAACAACGGCACCCTCAGCAACGGCGGCCAGGCCGGCAACGGTGACCGCAACGGCTACAAGCTCGGCGGCGAGGACATCGCGGTCAACCACACCATCCGGCGCAACATCGCGTACCGCAACGGCAAGCACGGGTTCACCTACAACCGCAACCCCGGCACGATGTCGGTGTCGGACAACGTCAGCATCGACAACACCGAGCGCAACTTCTCGTTCGACGCCGGCACCTCGGTGTTCCGCAACAACGTCTCGTGCCGCAGCGGCAGCGGCACCAACGACCGGATCGTCGGCAACTCCGACAGCTCGAACCAGTTCTGGTCCGGCTCGAACGGGTCCCGCTGCTCCTCCTACAGCGGCACCCTGAACTGGTCGTTCGCCTCGGACGGCCGCCTCGTCGTGACCTTCGGCGGCGTTCCGGTGACGCCGTAACGAGCCCCGTCACCGGCCGGGCCGGGCGAGTACGCCGCCGTACTCGCCCGGCCCGCGCCGCGTCAGGCGCCGCCCGTCGGGCGGCCGGGCATGGGGCGCGCGCGTGGCCGGCGCAGCAGCAGGACCGCGCCCAGCAGGAACAGCAGCCCCACCCCGGCCGCCGTGCCTCCCACGGCCACGTAGGACATGTCGATCGGCGGGTTGGAGGTCGGTGCGGCGACCGGTCCGCCGCCGAAGTACTCCTTGCCCTTGTACGGGGCGGCGGCGATCTTGGCGTCCTTGGCCGCGCCCGCCGCCTGCACCGCCGCCGCCGCGTCGATCTGCCCGAAGCCGACGAACACGTTGTAGCCCGACGGCGGCTTCCTGGCGGTCCGCACCAGGATGTCGCGCACCTGCCGAGGTGTCAGGCCGGGATTGCGGGACAACATCAGCGCCGCGGTGCCCGCCGCGAGCGCGCAGGCGGGGGAGGTGCCGTCGCCCGCCCGGTGGCCGCCGCGGTTGTCGGCGGCGTAGATGTCCACGCCGGGCGCGCTGATCGCGTTGTACGTGTGCACCTGGGAGAACTTCGCCCGCACGCCGCCGGGCCCCGTCGCCGCCACCGCGATCACTCCCGGGTACGCGGCCGGGTAGGAAACGACGTTGTTCGCGTCGACCTCCAGCGGGTCGGTGGATCCGCCGTTGCCCGCGCTGGCCAGCAGGATGGTCCCCTTGCCGAGGGCGTAGTCGACGGCCGCGGCCGTGGTCTCGTCGTAGCCGCTGCCGAGGCCCCACTCGTCGGTGCCGAGGGACATGGAGATCACCCGGGCGCCCTTGTCGACGGCGTACCGGATGCCCTTGGCCAGCGCGGTGCCCGCTTTGACGCTCTCCTTGTCGGCGCCGATCTGCCCGGACTTGGCGGCGGCCTCCGCGCGCTTGCGCGCCGGGTCCTCCCGGTCCCAGATCACCCGTACCGAGAGCACCCGCGACTGGGGGGCGACCCGCAGCACGCTGGAGGCCATCGCGGTGCCGTGCGCGCCCCAGTACGACTGCCCGGGCCGGGCGCCGCCGCCGATGAAGTCGGGGCCGTTCGTCACCCGTCCGCGGAACTCCGGATGGCTCTTCATGACCCCGGTGTCCAGGACCGCGACGGTGATCCCCTTGCCCTGCCCGAGCCGCTGCGCGGCGGCCACCTTCATGGCCTGCTGTTCCCAGCCCTGCGGCGCCTCGGCCACGGCCGGCGCGGCGGTGGCCGCGACCAGGCCCGCGACCAGCGCGGCCGCGCAGGTCAACCTGCGGATCATGCCCCTACCTTCCGGGTCTCGGCGTACAGCCGGGTGGCGAGGCTTTCCGCGAGCCCTTGGGCGGTGTACGCCCACGCCTCGCGGTCCTCCCTCTGCGGGAACTCCCGCCTGCCCCACGGTTCGGGCAGCCGTCCGGGCCTGCGGCCGTCCGCCGGGCCCGTGGTGACCGCCACGAACATGGGCGCGTCCCCGACGATCCGCCCGCCGTTCCCGGTGCGCGCGGAGTCGTTCCACCGGGTGCCGGGCGCGGCCAGAGCGCGGACCGCGTGGTCCGGCTTCCGCTGCGCCTCACGGACGATGCCCTCCAGGTCGGAGCCGGAGCCCAGGGCGCGGAAGGCGACCAGGGCCACCGTGGCGGCCGTCCCGCCGGTGTCGTCCACGTACGTGGCGCGCAGGGTCGCGACGCAGCCCTGCTTGGCGGCCACCTGGGCCAGCTCGCCGGAGAGCCCCGCCCGGCAGGAGGTGTCGGTGGAGATCGCGGCCCTGGTCCAGCCGCGCTCGTCGTTCGGGGAGGTATAGCCCTTGTCGGGGTGCTCCCGGCCGAGCTGCGGCGGGAACAGCGTCTCGACGGGCACGTTGCGCCACAGCTCCCTGGAGTACTCGGGGTTGTGGATGACCTGCCGGCTGTTGGAGTAGGCGTGCGCGATGAGCGCGCCACCGCCGAGCACGGCCAGCAGCCCGAACCCCGCGACGACGAGCCCCACGGCGACCCGCCAGGCGCTGCGCCGGGGTCGCACCGGTGGGTACGGGTACGGCGCGGGCGCCTGCCCGGGTGCGTACGGTTGGGGATGCCCGGGGGGCGGCTGAGGGGGATGGAACCCCGGCCCGGAGCCGGACGGGGGGTGCATCATCGTCTCTCCTGATCGTGCGAGCCGGCCGATCACGGGGCAGGTTCTATTTGAACCCCTCTGATCGATTTGCGGCTTCTGACCCTATCGGTCCGCCAGATGATTCGCGCCCAATCGTGAGGAATTGACGACTGTGCGTGACCTATGTCTTCGAGCTCGCGTCCGTTCGGGGAGCGGAAGCCACCTCACCCTGCGCAGGGACGATCTCGAGGCGCGCCTTCCCGGGCTTCTCGCCGTCGTGTTCGGCTCACCTCAGGAGTGAGCCGCGTTTGCCCTGACACTGACGTCAGGGATGTAGCGTGACCGCGAATCCCGACCCTGAGGATGACGATGAAATTCGCGATCAGCTACTCGACGGCCGACGGGCTCGACCCCGACAGGCTCGTGGCCTTTGCCCGCCATGCTGAAGATTGCGGCTTCGAGGGGCTGTACCTGCCCGAGCACGTCGTGCTGTATCCCGGCGCCAGGCACGGCCCGTTCGAGTTCCCGCCGTCCCTGCCCTACCCCGACCCGCTCGACTGCCTGGCCTTCGTCGCGGCGGCCACCCGGCGCATCCTGCTCGGCACCGCCGTGCTGTTGCTGCCGTACCACCACCCCGTGGTCCTGGCCAAGCGCCTGGCGACCATCGACGTGCTGTCCAAGGGACGGATGCGGCTGCTCACGGTGGGGTTGGGCACGCTGCCCGGCGAGGCCAGGGCGATCGGAGTCGACTTCGGCACCCGCGGACGACGTACCGACGAGGCCATCGACGTGCTGCGGCTGCTGTGGGAAGGCGACGAGAAGGGCGTCAGCTTCGACGGCGAGTTCTTCGGCTTCGAGGACGTGACCAGCTACCCGAAGCCGCACTCCGCCACCCACCTGCCGATCCACGTCGGCGGGTCGAGCCGGGTGGCCGCACGGCGCGCCGGGCGGCGCGGCGACGGCTACTTCCCCGGCGGCGCGCTCGCCCCGGAAGAACGCGCGATCCAATGGGAGCTGGCCCGGACCGCCGCCGTGGAGGCCGGCCGCGACCCCGGCGCGCTTGAGTACACCCGATGGGGGTCGATCGGCATGTCCGCCGAAGGGGTCGAGGCCCTGGCCGCGCAGGGCGTGACCCGCCTCGTCGTCAGCCCCGCCTCGGCGGAGCCGGAACAGCAGCGCGCCGAGATGTCCGCGTTCGCCGAGCGGTTCGCTCTCCGCGACGGCGGCTGACCCCGAAGAGGATCACGCGGCCAAGAAGGTGATCGTCGTCGACCGCTGGAAGACGCCGGGCCTGGGCGCCATCCTCGGCAAGGCCGTGTGGGGGTAGCCGCCCCGGCGAACCCGCCACCGGCCCTCGCCAGGCGCGCGAGCCCGAGCGCCGACGTCAGAGGCCCCGTCATGAGACGTGTTCCGTGCCGCCGCTTTCCGCGACCGGCCGGATGTCCCCCGACTCGGGAGAACCTCAGGATCGGATGAGCGCGGTCAGGAGGTCGGCAGCCGGGGCCAGCACGGACTCGTCCAGGTCGAAGGTCGGCGAATGATGCGGCCCGTACGTTCCGGCACCCACGAGAAGGTATCCGGCGAGTCCGCCGCGTTCCTGGACATGCCGCATGAACAGCGTCGCGTCGTCGCTCGCGCGCAGGGGCCGCGGTGGCAGGAGACGCAGACCGCAGTTCGGGGCGAGGGCCTCGATCCTGCTGAGGATCGCGCCGTCGGTGGTCGCGCTGGTCGCCCAGCCGGTTCTGGCGATGTCCACGGTGACGCCGTGCATGGCGGCCGCGCCGTGGAGGACGTCGCGGGCGCGCCGCTCCAGGTCGTCGTGCTCGGCGGCGCCGTCGGCCCGGACCTCCGCGTCGAGGACGGCATGGGCGTTGACGATGTTCGCCGCGCCGGGTGCGTGCAGGGTCCCGACGTTGACGCGGGTCGTCGCCCTCGCGTAGCGGGGCAGCGCGTGCAGGCCCAGGACGGCGGTCGCCGCCGCCAGCAGGGCGCTGCGGCCCTGTTCGGGCGCTCCGCTGGCGTGGGCGGCGATCCCGGTGAACTCCGCGCGCAGTTTCGAGGTCCCGTACAGCTCGGTCGCGGCCGCGACGCATCCGTCCGGGGTGCCGAAGCCGAGGTGGACGGCCAGCAGGACGTCCACGTCGTCGGCGAGCCCGGCGGCCACCATGGGAGCAGCGCCGCGGACCCCCTCCTCGGCGGGCTGGAACAGCAGCCGTACGGTGCCGGGGAAGCGCCTGTCGGACAGCAGGGCCGCCGCCCGCAGCGCGATGGCCACGTGCCCGTCGTGCCCGCAGGCGTGCATCGCGCCGTCGATGCCCGAGCCGAAGCCCTGGGCCGCGGGGTGGTGGCCGCCGGAGCGGCTCTCCTTGATCGGCAGGGCGTCCATGTCCACCCGCAGGCCGACCAGCGGACCCGGACGATCGCCAGGCAACTCCGCGACGAACGCGGTGTTCCCGTCACGGAAACGGCGCACCGACGCCGCCGGCACGCCCCGCGCGGCGGCCCGCTGGACGGCCGCGTCGAGCTCGTCGCGGCCCGGCAGACCGGGGTGATCGTGCACGTCGACGAGGTCGGGGCCGCCGCGGAGCCGCCAGCCCAGGTCGGACAGCAGGCTCCAGGCAAGGTCCGCGGTCTCGATCTCGAGGAAGCCGATCTCGGGCCGCCGGTGCAGCCGGCGCCGGACGGCGGTCGCGTCCAGCAGGTCCGGCCGCGCCCCGGATCGCCGGTCCGTGCTCACGGCGGTCCCTCGGCGAGGGCGTGCAGGACGGCGGTCGTGAACTGCTCGGTGCTCGCCGTTCCGCCGAGATCGGGGGTGGCGGTCCCCGTGCGAAGGACGTGCTCGAAGGCCGAGACGAGACCGGCCGCGGCGGCGGCTTCGCCGAGATGGTCCAGCATCATGGCCGCCGCCCACAGGGTGCCGACCGGATTGGCGATGCCCATCCCGGCGATGTCGGGCGCCGATCCGTGCACCGGCTCGAACATCGACGGGTACGTCTTGGTGGGGTCGAGGTTGCCGCTGGGCGCGACCCCGATCGACCCGGCCAGGGCGCCGGCGAGGTCGGAGAGGATGTCGCCGAACAGGTTGGAGGCGACGATGACGTCGACGCTCTCCGGCCGCAGCACGAGGCGGGCGGCCAAGGCGTCGATGAGCACCTTCTCCAGCTCCACCCCGCTGCCGGCGACCACCTCGGCCACCACCTCGTCCCAGAACGGCATCGTGTGGATGATGCCGTTCGACTTCGTCGCCGAGATCAGCCGGCCCGAGCGCCGCCGGGCCAGGTCGGAGGCGAAGCGCGCGACCCGTTCGATGCCGGTCCGGGTGAACACCGCCTCCTGGACGGCGAACTCGCCGGGCCGGCCGCGGTTGACCCGGCCGCCGACCTCGCTGTATTCGCCTTCGACGTTCTCGCGTACGACGACCAGGTCGATCGGGGCGCCCGAGCGCAACGGCGAGTGGATTCCGGGCAGCGATCGAACCGGCCGGAGGTTGACGTACTGCACGAACTCCCGGCGGATGGGGATCAGCAGACCCCACAGGGTGACGTCATCGGGGATGTCCGGCGCTCCGACGGCGCCCAGCAGGATGGCGTCGGCGGAGGCCAGCTGTTCGAGGCCGTCGACGGGCATCATGCGCCCGTGCGCCCGGTGGTGGTCGCACCCCCACGCGCGGTCGCGCCACTCGACGGTGAACCCGAAGGTCTCGGCCAGGCGGTCGACGCAGCGCACGGCGGCGGGGACGACCTCGGTGCCGATGCCGTCACCGGGGACGACGTCGACGACGTAGCGCCGCGCCGTCCCGGTGCCGGTGTCTTCCGGGGAAGTCGTGGTCACGAGAGCTTCGTGTCCTTCGTGAGCAGGGTTCGCTCCAGCGGGTCGGTCGGCAGGTTCTGGACGCTGTCCGCGACCCCCATGGTGAGGCTCTCGTGGACGAGCGGGACGAAGGCCACGTCGGTGGCCAGCTGGTTGGCGATCTGACCGTAGAGGGCGTGGCGCTTGGCCGGGTCCGCCGTGCTCCCGGCCTCCTTGACCAGCGTGTCGACCTTCTCGTTGCAGTATCCGGCGAGGTTGAAGCTGCCCTTGCAGGTCTCGTCCGAGCGCAGCACGCTGATGGGCTCGGGCAGGTCGATGAGGTGGTTGCGGGACAGCAGGGTGGCCTGGAAGTTGCCGCTCATGAGGTCGTCCTCGACCGAGGCGTACTCCCCGGTGCGGATCTTCACGGTGATGCCGGCCTCGGCCAGCTGCGCCTGGATCACCTGGGCGAGGTCGGCGAACTCGGGCCGGTCGGAGTAGGCGATGAGCTCGAAGTCGAGGGAGCCGGGGTCGATGCCGGCGGCGGTCATGGCGGCCTTGGCGTCCGCGGCGGATCCCTGCACGGGCTTCAGGTCGGCCGGTGTCCAGGGCTCGTCGGGGGTGAACGGTCCGGCCGCCGCGGTGGCGGTGCCCTCGTAGACCGCCTTGACGATGGCGTCGAGCCCGAGGGCCTTCTGGATCGCGCGGCGGGCCTCGACCTTGTCGAAGGGGGCCTTGCGGGTGTTGAGGTAGAGGCCGGTGGTGCGGGGCAGCGGAGTCTGCTGCAGAGTGATGTTGTTGTCACCCTTCAGGGTGGTGAGGGTGGTGACGGGGAGGTTGGCGGCCACCGAGACCTCACCGGCCCGCAGCTGCGTGGCGCGGGTGGCGCCGCTCTCGGCGTAGCGGATCTCGGCGCTGCCGAGGGCGACCTCCCCGCCCCAGTAGTCGGCGTTGGCGGTCAGCGACAGTGACTGGCCGGTTCCGATGCTGGCGATCTTGAACGGTCCGGTGCAGGTGCCGACCGGGTTCGTGGTGGTGCCGGAGAACGCCTCAGGGGCCAGGATCCCGGTGTTGGGGACGCTGACCCGTAGCGGCAGGAAGAGGTCCTCCTCGGGCGTGTCGATCCGTACGGTCCGGTCGTCGACGGCGGTGACCGAGGAGATGACGCTGGGGGCGAAGCTGCGCGGCGGCGCGGTGGCCTTCAGCAGCCGGTTGAGATCGTCGGCGACGACCTTGGCGGTGAGCGCGGTGCCGTTCTGGAACTTGGTCTCGCGGATGGTGAACGTCCAGGACTTGGGCGCCGTCTGCTTCCATTCCGTCGCCAGAGCGGGCTGAGCCTGGTTGTCCTTGTCCACGGCCACCAGGGTCTCCAGGCAGCCGGCGCGGGTGAGGGTGAAGGCGTCGTCGGTCTCCAGGGCGTACCCGGAGTCGGGCGCCCACAGGTCGGCGATGACCAGCTTGGAGCTGCCGCTCGCGGTGGGGTCGGGGCTCCCGGAGTCGAATGAGCAGCCGGCGAGGACGACAAGGGCTGTCGACAAGCCGGCGAGGGTGTTCAGGGTGCGTGCCATGCTGGTGTTCCTCCGAACGTCATTTGGGGGGCGAGCAGGGAATCGGGCACCACGGCATGACCGGTTGACGTTCGTTTGTCCCGGTCGGATGGGCAGCGGATGGATGGTTGCCGGTGAGCGAGCTCAGCTGATGGAGGTCAGCCGGGCTGCGATGACCTTGGGTGCGGTCATCGCCACGACGGCGCTGGTGACGCCTTCCCGGCCGATGCCGCTGCGGTGGAAACCGCCGAACGGCATGGCGTCGATGCGGAAGTCGGAGGTGTCGTTGATCATTACCGCGCCGGCCCGCAGGCGGCGGGCAGTGCGCAGGGCCGCGGTGGTGTCACGGGTGAAGACCCCGGCCTGCAGGCTGGTGGCCGCGCGGTTGGCCTGGTTCACGGCGTCGTCGAGGTCGGCCACGCGCAGCACGCTGACCACGGGGCCGAAGATTTCGTCGGTGACGATGGGATCGTCGGGGGCGAGGTCGGTGAGGATGGTCGGCTGGTACGTGGCTTCCTGACGGACGGCTCCCGCGCGTACGACCGCGCCGCGGGCGACGGCCTCCTCGACCCGGTGCTCCACGCGCCGCGCGGCCGCCGCGTCGATCAGCGGCCCGACGTCGGTGCTCTCGTCGTGCTTGCTGCCGACGCTCAGGTGAGCGGTCATGTGGGTCAGGTGGCCGAGCAGTTCGTCGTAGTGCTGGGCGACCACGTAGACCCGCTGCACCGACAGGCAGTTCTGCCCCGCGCACCCGAACGCCCCTTCGGCTATCGCCTGCGCGGTCGCCATCAGGTCCACGCCGTGGTCGACGATGACGGGGTTGGATCCGCCCAGCTCCATCAGCAGGGTCCGGGCGCCGGCCAGGCGGGCCACCTCGTCGGCGGTGCGCACCCCGCCGGTGAAGGAGACGACGTCGACGCCGGGGTGCGACACCAGCTCCCGCCCGGCGGTCGGGCCGCCCGGCAGCACGGCGATCCGGTCGCCGGGCACGCCTGCCTCAAGGAGCAGCTCGGCAAGGGCGAGCGCGGACAGCGGCGTCGCCTCGTGCGGCTTGACCGCGATGACGTTGCCGGACAGCAGTGCCGGGCCGACCTTGTGCGCCACGAGGTTCAGCGGATCGTTGAACGGGGTGATGGCGGCGACGACCCCGAGCGGTTCCCTGCTGCTCCACCCGAGCCGGTCCGCGCCACGGGAGGTGTCCTCGAACGGCACGCTGCTGCCCTGCAGGGCGTGCCCCGCGCCGGCGGACAGCTGCAGGGTCTCCGCCGCCCTCGCCACCTCCCGGCGGGCGTCCCTGATCGTCTTGCATCCCTCGGAGCTCACGATGGCGGTGAACCGTTCGGCCTGCTGCCTCAGCAGCTCGGCGGCGCGGTGCAGGGCCTCCCTGCGTCGCCAGAGCGGCCAGTCGGCACGGTCGGCGGCGGTGCTGACCCGGAAGGTGTCCACCAGCGCGTCGACGGCCGCGCGTACCTCCGCGGCGGTGCTGTCCGCGACCTCACCGAGGAACGCGCCGGTTTCGGGGTCGGTGACGGCGGTGTGCCGCTCCGTCTCCCGCCAGCGTCCGCCGGCGAACGCCTTGCCGGGTGGGGTCCAGCGGGTGGTGGCGGGCGGCGCGCCCATTTCGGCGGTGCATCCGCTCATAAGGCTCATACGGGAATCTCCTCAACGACCAGCCGGCTCCTGCTCTCCGCGGAGCGGTGACATCGGACGTGGTGGCCGTTCCCGGCGTCGACGAGGTCGGGTTGCTCGGTGCGGCATTGGTCGGTGGCCAGCGGACAGCGGGTGTTGAAGCGGCAGCCGGGAGGCGGGGAGACGGGGCTGGGCGGTTCGCCCTTCAGCTGGTCCGGCGCGCCGGCGACGATGCGGTGTCCCTGACCGGAATGCAGCAGCGCCAGGGTGTAGGGGTGCAGGGCACCCGTGAAGATGTCGTCGTGCGTGGCCATCTCCACGACCTGCCCGAGGTAGAGAACCGCCACCCGGTCGGCGAGGAACTTGACCACCCTCAGGTCGTGGGAGATGAACAGCATGCTCAGCCCCCGTGAACGACGCAGATCGACCAGCAGGTTCAGGATGGTCGCCTGCACCGAGGCGTCCAGGGCCGACACGGGCTCGTCGCAGACGAGCAGCTTGGGTTCGAGCAGGAGGGCTCTGGCGATGACCACCCGCTGCAGTTGCCCGCCGGAGCAATCGCCCGGCCGGCGCTCCAGGAAGCCGTGGTCCAGGCCGACCTCCGCCAGCGCGGTGGCGACCCGCCGCAGGCGTTCCTGCGGCGTGCCGATGCGGTGTTGCTGCAGCGGGGCGAGCAGTGATTCCTGCAGCGTCATCCGCGGGTCCAGCGCGGAGTGCGGGTCCTGGAAGACCAGCTGCGCCGCCCGGCGCAGCTGACGCAGTTGGGCGCCGCGCAGCTTGCCGACCCTCAGGCCATCGACGTCGACCTGTCCGGAGTCGACTGGTACGAGGCCGAGCAGGAGCCGGGCCAGAGTGCTCTTGCCCGAGCCGGACTCACCGACCAGCCCCAGCACCTCCCCCGCGCGGATGCGCAGGGACACGTCGTCGACGGAGTGCACGTGCGGCCGGCGCCCGAACCCGTTCCGCGACAACGGATAGTGCTTGGTGACGTGGTCGATGACGGCGATGTCGGAGCTCTGCGCGGAGTCGTTCATGCCGGAACCTGTCGTCGGGGGTCGATGGTGACCCAGCAGCGAGAGCTGCGACGGGTGCCGCAGCCGGCGAGATCGGGTTCCTCGGTGTCACAGTGGGAGCCCAGCTCCGTGTCGCCGTCCGCGACGGCGCAGCGGGGGCGGAAGCGGCAGCCGTGGCTGACGGCGCGTGCCGAGGTGGCGTTGCCGGGGATGGTGTGCAGGTGGCCGGTTTCGTCGCACTGCAGGGTGGAGCAGCGCAACAGTGCCTGGGTATAGGGGTGCTTGGCGGCGGTGATGATCTCGTCGGCCGGTCCGTCCTCGACGATGCGGCCCGCGTACATGACGGCGATGCGGTCGGCGATGGAGGCGACGGTGGTGACGTCGTGGGAGATGAATAGGACCGACATTCCGGTCTCGGCCTGCATGGCGGCGATCAGCCGGAGAATCTGCGCTTCGACGGTGACGTCGAGGGCGGTGGTGGGTTCGTCGGCGATGAGGACGTCCGGGTGGGCGGCCAGCGCCATGGCGATCATGACGCGCTGGGCCATGCCGCCGGACATCTGGTGTGGATGGTCGCCGGCGCGGCGTTCGGGATCGGGGATCCCGACCGCGGCCAGCAGCTCCACGACCCGGCGGCGGGCGGCCTGCCGGCTCATGCCGAGATGCCGTCGCAGCGGCTCGGCGACCTGGCTGCCGATCGTGGCGGTCGGGTCGAGCATGCGCTTGGGCTGCTGGTAGAGCATGGAGATACGCCGGCCGCGGACGCCGTCCAACGCCCGCGAGGAGGCGGCGAGCAGGTCCAGGTCGCCCAGCCGCAGACCCTCGGCGTGCATGTGCAACCCGGTCGGCAGCATGCGCAGCACCGAGTGGGCGGTCATGCTCTTGCCCGACCCCGATTCGCCCACCAGGGCCAGCACCTCGCCGGAATCGAGGGTGAGGCTGATGTGGTCGAGGATGGGTGGGGCCTGTCCGGGCCGCCCGGCGTGAACGGTGAGGTCACGGACCTCCAGACGCGCGCTCATGGCTGCTCCTGGGGATGCGGTGGGGCTTCTTGGCCGTTGCCGTGGCGGAAGCCGTCGGCGTGTTCGTGAAAGATCCGGTCGTGCGAACCCTGGTGGTGATGCGGGTGCGGGTGGAGATCGCGCTGGGGCGGTTGGTCCGATGCCTCCGGCTGGAGCTCGCCGACCTGGGCGAAGTGCCGGTCCAGTAGTGCCATGGCGGCGGACCCGTCACCGCTGGCGATGACGTGCAGCAGTTGCTCGTGCTCGGCCGCCAGCTTGGAACGGTCGCTGTAGCTGTCGACGATCATCCGGAAGCACAGCCGCATCTCGTTGGCGATGAGCCCGTACAGCCGATCCAGCCGGGTGCTGCCGGCGGCATGGACCAGCCGGCGATGAAAGGCGAGGTCCAGGGCGGCCAGCGCGCTCTCGTCCGCGTGGCCGACGGCGTCCCTCATCCGCGCGACGATCAGCTCCAGGTCGGCGACCAGGGCCGCGGAAACCCCCCGGGCGCTGACCCGGCGCAGCGCCTCCCGCTCGATCGCCTGGCGGGCGACGAAGATGTCCTCCAGGTCCTCCCTGGTCAAGGTGGGGACGAAGACCCCTTGGCGGGGGTAGCTGACCAGCAGACCTTCCTGCACCAGACGCTGCATCGCCTCGCGCAACGGGCCGCGCGAGACCTCGAAGTAGGCCGCCAGCTCGACTTCGTTCATCTGGGTTCCGGGTGAGAACTCTCCGCCGAGGATGCGGTCGCGCAGCAGCCCCGTGACCACTTCCGTCAGCGTCCGCTTCGAGGTCTTGCTCGCCGGGGCCTGATGGCTCATGAGTGTGTTTCTCCGGGTTGGTGTGGTGTTCCCACCGCTCGCGGTCTGCAGTCGCGAGAGCGTGTGAGGGCTTTCGGTCTGACCGCCGCGCGGGTGCGGCGGAACTCCGCCGGTCATGAGGACCGCCCTGCCCATGCCCGGCGCGTCTCCAGGCCGCGACCGGTGAGCGTGACGCTGAGAGCGGCGATGAAGATCGCGGCACCGGGTACGAGGACCAGCAGCGGCGAGCGATCGAGGTAGGGGATGGCCTCGGACAACATCGAGCCCCAGTCGGAGGACGGCGGCTGGACGCCGAGCCCCAGGAAGGACAGGGCGCCGGCGGTGATGAGCTTGTGGCCGAAGCGCACCGCCGCGTGGGCCAGCAACGGGGGCATGGCGTTGGGAAACAGGTGGCGGCGGATGATGAACCACCCCGAGCACCCCAGAGCCTGGGCCGCTTCGATGAAGTCACGGCCGTTGAGTTCGAGCGCGACGCCACGGGCCAGCCGGCAGAACGGTGTCCAGCCGCCGATGGTCAGGGCGAGCACCAGAGTCAGGTCACCGGTGCCGAGGACCGCGACGAGGAAGAGCGCGACCACCATCTCGGGGAAGGCCAGCAGGATGTCGGTGATGCGCATGACGACGGTGTCGAGCAGACCACCCCGCCGTGCGCAGACGAACCCCACGAGAGTGCCGGTGACGGCGCAGATCACCAGCGTGACCGAGGCGACGGCGAGGGAGAACCGGCCCCCGTCCAGCAGCCTGCTGAGCACGTCGCGGCCCAGATGGTCGGTGCCCAGCAGGTGGGCGCCGGAGATGCCTTCGAGACGCGCGACGAGGTCCTGCTGCGCCGGCGGATAGGGCGCCAGCCACGGTGCCAGCAGCAGGAGCGTGGCGATCACGCCGAACAGGATAGTCCCGGCCAGCAACGCCGGCGGCCAGGTTCCGCGCCCGCGGCGAGCAGGGGCGGCGGCGGTCTCGACCGGTGACGGCGGAGGGGCGGCGCCGGGTTCGTCGCGACGGGCGTCGTCGCCGAAGACGTCAAGCACGGACACGGCTCGCCCTCGCAGTCGGGTTGATGACGGTGTAAAGGAGATCGGTGAGGGTGGTGATGAGCACGGCCAGGGCGACGACCGCCACGACCCCGCCCTGGATGAGCGGGACGTCGTTGTTGATGACCGCGTCGTACATCAGCCGCCCCACCCCGGGCACCGCGAAGATCACCTCGACGACGACCGACCCGCCGAGCAGGCCGGCCAGCCAGACCGCGAACAGGGTCAGGACCGGCAGGACGGAATTGCGCAGCCCGTGCCGCAGCATGGTCTGGGCGAAGCTCAGCCCGCGACCGCGGGCGGCGGTGATGTAGGGCGCCTCAAGCACCTCGATCATCGAGGCGCGGGCGACCTGGGTGAAGTAGCTCATCGGCCGCAGCGCCAGGGTCAGGCAGGGAAGCACCATCGACTGCACCCCCTGCCAGCCGGAGGAGGGCAGGGCGCCGAGCTTCAGGGCGAACACCAGAACCAGGACCGGGCCCAGCCAGTACTCCGGCACGGCCACGAATGCCTGCGTGACGCCGGTGATCGCCCCGTCGAGCGTGGTTCCGCGCCGTACCGCGCAGACGGCTCCCAGAGGGACCGCCACCAGCAGGGCGAGCAGAAGCGCGATGACGGCGATCGAGGCGGTGACCGACAACGCCCGCATCAGCTGAGGGAGAACTTCCGTGCCGTTGGTGAACGACCGGCCGAGATCACCCTGCAGCGCCGAGCCCAGCCAGGACAGGTACTGCTGGAGCAGCGGCCGGTCCAGTCCGTACTCGGCCCGGAGGCGGGCCAGCGTCTGCGGGTCCTGGACCAGGTCGCCCACCCGGGACCGCAGGATCCGCGCGGCCGGGTCGCCGGGCGTGACGTAGGGGATGAGGAACACCAGGAAAGAGGCGACCAGCAGGGTCGTCACGAGGACGGCGAACCGTCTCAGCACGTACAACACTCGGGGACCTCCGGGCCGTCACACGTTCGCGGATCGATCAGCGCACGGCGTCGAGCGCACGGAAGAACGCCCCGGCTGCCGGCAGGAACCAGGGCGGCCCGAAATGACCCGGGACCGGGGGGAAGGCCAGGCCCTTCCAGGGATTGACCGTGGGGTCGCCGCCGATGACGTCGGCCATGACCTTGCCCATGTGGGTGGCCATCTGGACCCCGTGGCCGCTGTAGCCGACGGAGTAGTGCAGCCCGTCCCGTACGCCGGCGTGGACCATCTGATCCATCGTCATGTCGACCAGCCCGCCCCAGCAGTAGTCCAGCCGGACGTCACGCAGCGACGGGAACACCTCGGCGACGGCCTTGCGCAGGATCTCGCCGCTTTTGAGGTCCGACTGCGCGTCCGACAGGGCGAAGCGGGCCCGCCCGCCGAACAGCAGCCGGTTGTCCGGCGTGGGACGGAAGTAGTACAGCAGGTTCTTGGTGTCCGACGCCATCCGCCGGTGCGGCATGAGCTGGGCGACGAGGTCGTCCGGCAGGGGTTGGGTGACGACGATGAAACTGCCGATCGGCACGATGCGGCGGCGCAGCCACGGGGTCAGCGACCCCGTGTACCCGCTGGTGGCGATCAGCACCTCGGAGGCGGTCAGGGCGCCGCGCGTGGTCTGCACCCGATGCCCCTGGCCCGGACCGAGGCGGCGGACGCCGGTTACCGCGGCGTTCTCCGCCATCAGGGCCCCATGGCCGACCGCGGCGCGGGCCAGCCCCATGACCAGCTTCCCGACGTGGGCGCCCGCCCCGTTCGGGTCGACCTGCGCACCGTGATAGCGGTCGCTGCCGAGCTCGTCCCGCATGCGGCCCCGGGGGACCAGCTGAACCGAGCGGCCGACGAGTCTCTCGATCATCTCCGCCGAACGCTCCAGAGCGGCGTAGTGCGCCGGTTTGGCGGCCAGGGTGAGCTTGCCGGAGCGCTCGAAGTCGCAGGCGATCTCCTCGTCGGTGACGATCTTCTCGACGGTGTCGATCGCGTCGTCGTACGCGGTGAACATCGCCGTCGCACGCTCCGCGCCGTACCGCTTGACCGCGGCGGGGAAGGAGATGGCCAGGCCGGTCGTGGCCATGCCGCCGTTGCGGCCGGAGGCTCCCCAGCCCACGGTGTGCGATTCCAGCACGACGACGCTGACACCGCGGCGAGCCAGATGCAGCGCGGTGGACAGGCCGGTCAGCCCGGCCCCGATGACCGCGACGTCGACATGGTCAGGGAGCTCGGTACGACGGAAGTCGCCGGCCGGTTCGGCGGTGTCGAGCCAGTAGCTGGTCAGCTTCACGACGTCCTCCTTCCGATCTCAGAGACCCAGCACAGCGGGGACGCCGGACAGGTCGGCGGTTTCGGCGTACTGGTAGAAGGGCGTGGAGGGGTCGTAGCCGCGGTTGACGTAGACCTTGTGCGGGATCCGCAGCTCGTGGGCGGGGATCAGGTCGTACCAGATGTGCGAGGAGACGTGCACGATCTCGTCGCGTTCGCAGCCCAGCTGGTCGAGCATGTACTCGAAGGCCTGGTAGCGCGGCTTGTACGCCCTGGCCTGCTCGGCGGTGAACACCTTGTGGAAGGGGGCGCCGAGCTGGTCGACGTTGTGCTTCAGCGTCTCGTCGACGGCGTTGGAGAAGATCACCAGAGGGTAGGCGTCGGCGAGCTTGGCCAGGGCCGGGGGAACGTCCGCATGGGGTCCCCAGGTCGGCACGCAGGCCACGATGGCCTCGCCGTCGGAGGGGCGGTAGCCGATGCCCCAGCGTTCGCAGGTGCGTTTGAAGGAGTCCTTCAGGACGTCGGGGTAGAGCTTGAACTCGCCGAGCACCTCGTCCATCCGGTACGCGCGGTAGTCCTTGAGGAAGATCGGCATGTCCTCCTCGGAGATCCGGTCGGCGACCAGCGGCTTGACGGTGAGGTTGAGATCAAAACTGGTCAGCGTCCCATAGCAATCGAAAGTGATGTATTTAGGGCGCACGCTGGTCAGGTCCACGAGCAGTTCCTCCGGTGGGGGTCGGTCCGGTGGGAGCAGGAGCGTCGGTGGTCGGTCCGGTGAGAGCCGGAGCCCGTCAGTGCGAGCGGGCCGCCGGCGAAGCGGCGAGATATCACACCCGGTGCGAGCCGCCTGAGGCGACCGGCCGTGTGGTGTCTGGAACGCTAAGCATCTGATTCTCTGCTGTCAACAATTCTGGGAAGCCTGCTTGTAACGAGTATGTTTCCCCGACTTTTATCGATCTTCATAAGTCGGTTGCGCAACTATCTCCAGGTCTTGGCCCTGGCTTCATTGCCTGTACGCCCTTCGTGTAATCGGGCAGATTGTTGACAACAGTTGACCTCCGCTGGCTGTTGTGGACAAGATGTGATGGCGCGGCAGGCGCCACCCGGCAGCCGGCCGCCCCCTCTCCCGGCCCCGCGACCCCCCGCGCCCCCTCTCTCCCGGCCCCGCGACTCACCCTCCGCCGGCATGAACGGACTCTCGATGCGAGCTTCCACGACCCCAGACGATCACGGACATGGCCACGGCCACGGCCACCCACACGATGACGCCCCCGCCGCCGTGAACGACCACGGCCACGGACACGGCCACCCGCACAACGACGCCCCCGCCGCCGTGAACGACCACGGGCACGGCCACGGACACGGACATGGGCACGGGCATGGCCACGGCGACGACCATGGCCACGACCACGGGACCGGCCTGTGGGCGCGGATCAAGCACACGCTGATCCCGCATGCCCACGACGCCAACGACGCGATCCAAAGCGCCGAGGAGTCGGCCCAGGACGGGATCCGCACGGCCTGGATCGGGCTGGCCGGCATGATGGCCACCGCGATCGGGCAGATGGTCATCGTCGCGGTGTCCGGGTCGATCGCCCTGCTGGCCGACACCATCCACAACCTGGGCCACGCGGCGACCACGATCCCCCTGATCATCGCCTTCCGGCTGGGCCGGCGCGCGGCGACCAAGAAGTACTCCTATGGTTTCCGGCGCGCAGAGGACCTGGTCGGGCTGTTCATCTCCCTGGTCATCGTCGCCTCGATCGTGCTGATCATCTGGGAGTCGATCGACGCGCTGATCAACCCGCACCCGCTGACCAACCTGTGGTGGGTCTTCGCCGCGGGGGCCGTCGGCTTCATCGGCAACGAGATGGTGGCCGTGTACCGCATCCGGACCGGCCGTCGCATCGGCTCCGCCGCGCTGATCGCCGAGGGCCAGCATGCCCGCGCCGACGGATACACCTCGATCGCCGTCATCGCGGGTGTGATCGGTGTGTGGCTCGGGTTCGACCGCGCCGACGCCATCGTCGGCCTCTTCATCGCCCTGGCGATCAGCGGCATCCTGATCAACTCCCTGGTCATCATCATCCGCCGCCTCATGGACGGTGTGGAGCCGGCGACGATCGACCGGATGAGCACCACCATCGCCGGCGTCCCCGGCGTCGCGACCGTCGGCGAGGTCCGCGTCCGCTGGTCGGGTCACCGCATGGAGGGAGACGCCGAGATCGGCGTCGACTTCGGGCTGAGCGTGATCGAGGCCCACAACGTGGCCGAGAACGTCCAGCACTCCCTGATGCACGCGGTGGGCAACCTCGACCGGGTCACCGTCCACGTCCACCCCGTCGTCGACGGCGCGATACCCGACGACCTCCACGAGTTGTCCGGCCACCACGCCTCGAAGCAGGCCCGGGAGGCGTACCGGGCCAAGCTCGCCACGCAGAGTGCGGGCGCGTCGTGACGCCCGCGAACGGCTCGCCGGGATGGTCGATCCACCCGCTGAGCGAGCACACCCTGCCCGGCGCGCAGTCGGTGATGCGGCGCAGCATCGCCGAGGACTTCGGCGACGCCTACGACCCGCGGATCCACGCCGACGTCGACGATCCCCTGACCCACTACGCCCCGGGGAACGGTCCCTTCCTCCTGGTGGTGACCGACGACGACACAGGTGAGGTCCTGGCGACGGGCGGGATCCGCAGCGGCCGGCTGAAGCCCGGCCTCACCCCGCGCCACGTCGTCGAGCTGTACGAGGACGGCCGGCACGGCCAGCTCGTACGCGTCTACGTACGCAAGGAGGCCCGCCGCCGCGGCATCGCCAGGGCCGTGGTCCAGGCGGTTCTCGACCGAGCGGACCAGGAGGGGCACTACCAGGCCATCGCTCTGCACACCTATCGCCACTCCCCCGGCGCCGTCGCCTTCTGGGAGTCCTTCGGCGCCCGGCTCGTCCATGACGACACGCAGGGAGCCAGCGGCGCGGTCTTCTACGACCTGCCGCGCTCCCCTCGGTGACTTCCGCGCAGTCCCACGCCTATCCCCGGCCGCACTGGCAAGACAGGAGAACACCATGTCCAAGCGTCGTGACGTCTTCATCTTCGTCGCCGAGCCCACCAAGATCGAGGAGGCCCGCACCAGCCTCATCGAGTGGCTGCGCAGCCTCGATGGCCACCCCGGCTACCTCGGGGGCTCGGTTCTGCGTGAGTGCGCCGGGGAGCTCATCCCGAACACGCTGGTGCTGACGCTGGAGTTCGAGAGCACCGAGGCCGCCCGGGCCCTGTGGCCGAAGATCGAGAACACGATCAACCCCCTCTACCCCGATGACAAGTCCGACAAGTCGATGGACCAGGGTGCCGCGTTCTTCACCGGCGCGGACGCCCCCGTGGCGCCGGAGAACCTGAAGTACACCCGTGGCAACGGCCTGGTGGCCCGGATGCTGCACATCCACGCCGAGGTCGTCGAGGACGTCGTGGTCGCCGCCTGACCAGCACCGTTCCCCCCGCATTCCCCTCCCCGACGTGATGAGGAGCCTTTCTTGACGAGCACCAGCCTGTGGCATCCGCAGACCGCGATGTCCACCATCGAGGAAACCCTCACGGTCATCGCGTCGGGGCGGGGAGCCTCGGTGCGTACCGAGGACGGCCAGGACCTGCTCGACCTGCCGGCCGGTTTGTGGCACGCCAACATCGGACACGGCCGGACCCGCATCGCCGACGCCGTCCGTCAGCAGATGAGCGTCCTGGAGACGTACCACCTGTTCCAGGGCATGGCCAACCGCCCCGCCATCCGGCTCGCCGAGCGCCTCGCCGAGCTGAGTCCCATCCCCGACGCGAAGGTCTTCCTCACCAGCGGCGGCTCGGACTCCGTCGACACCGCCTGCAAGCTCGCGCGCCGCCACTGGCAGCTGGCCGGGCGGCCCGGCAAGCGCGTCATCGTCTCCCGCCGGCACGCCTACCACGGACTGCACGGGTTCGGTACGAGCATCACGGGCATCCAGAGCAACCGCGACGGGTACGGCAGCGACTCGCTGATCCCCGAGACCGCCCGCGTGCCGTGGAACGACCTGGCCGCCACCGAGGCGGAGCTGCTCCGGCTCGGACCCGACAACGTCGCCGCCGTCATCGCCGAACCGATCATCGGCACCGGAGGCGTGCTGCCGCCCCCGCCCGGCTACCTCACCGGGCTGGCCGAACTGTGCCGCCGCCTGGACATCCTGCTCATCGCCGACGAGGTCATCACCGGCTTCGGGCGGGTCGGGCAGTGGTTCGCCTGCCAGCGCTTCGGCATCGAGCCGGACCTCGTCACCATGGCCAAGGGCATCACCTCCGGCTACCTGCCGCTGGGCGGCGTGCTGGTGTCCCGGCGTATCTGGGAGCCCTTCTTCGCCGAGACCTCCGACGCCCCGACCTTCCGCCACGGTCTGACGTACTCGGGCCACGCCGCGGCCTGCGTCGCCGCCGAGGTGAACCTGAGCATCATCGAGGAGGAAGGTCTGCTGGAGCGTGTCCTGGACCTCGAGCCCGTCCTGGCCCAGGCCCTCACCCCCCTGCGCGACCACGAAGCCGTCGTGGACGTCCGGGCCGGGGTCGGGCTGCTCGCGGCCGTCCAGCTCGCCCCCGACGTCGACGCGCGCCCCGTGCTGCGCGCGGCGCGGGAGGGGGGCGTCCTCACCCGGCTGCTGGCCGACAACTCCCTGCACGTCAGTCCCCCGTTCGTCATCACCGCCGAGGAGATCTCCCGTGCCGCCGACGTCCTCAAGTCCGCTCTCGACCGCGCGCGTGCCCTCGAATCCGCCTGAGCCCGCGCAGGCGTCGGCGCCGCAGCCGGCTGACGTCGCCCGGCACCGCGAACTCACGGAGACCGCGGCCACGTCGCTGCCCGACGGCTTCCTGGCCGCCGAGTGGACGGCGCCGCGCTCCGGGCGGACCTTCGCCGTCGCCGATCCCGCGCTCGGCCGGCCGGTCACGGCCGTCGCCGACTGCGAACCGGATGACGCCCTGCTCGCGCTGACCGCGGCGAACGACGCGTTCCCCGCCTGGGCGGCCGCCCCGACCCGGCGGCGGGCGGACATCCTGCACCGGCTCTACGAGGCGATGCTCGCCGACGAGGAGCGCCTGGCGGCCCTCATCACCCTCGAAGTGGGCAAGACTCTCACCGAGGCGCGCGGCGAGGTCCGGTACGCCGCCGAGTACGTCCGCTGGTACGCCGAGGAGGCGGTCCGCAGCTCCGGCCGCAGCACCCCGACCCCCGACGGCGGCTGGCACATCGTCACCGCCCCGCGCCCGGTCGGCCCCTGCCTGCTCATCACCCCGTGGAACGTGCCGCTGGCGATGGCCACCCGCAAGGCCGCGCCGGCCCTGGCCGCCGGCTGCACGGTCGTGCTGAAACCGGCCGAGCTCACCCCGCTCACCACGCTGGCCTTCGCGCAACTCGCACGGGACGCGGGAGTCCCGGCAGGCGTTCTCACCGTGGTCACCACCACGGATCCGGCGGCGGTCTGCAGCACCCTCATCGCCGACCCACGACTGCGGAAGGTGTCCTTCACCGGGTCCACCCCCGTCGGGAAACTGCTGCTGCAGCAGGCCGGCGCGCACGTGCTGCGTACGTCGATGGAGCTCGGCGGCAACGCCCCGTTCCTGGTCTTCGACGACGCCGACCTCGACCTCGCGGTCCGTGAGGCGGTCGTCGCCAAGATGCGCCTCGGGGGTCAGTCGTGCGTGGCGGCCAACCGGTTCCTCGTCCAGGAGCCGGTGGCCGACGAGTTCGCGGCCCGCCTCACCGAGGCCCTCACGGCGATCAGGATCGGGCTGGGAACATCGGACGTCGACCTCGGCCCGCTCATCGATGACCGCGCGGTCGCCAAGGCCGACCGGCTGGTCGACGACGCCGTCGCGAAAGGGGCGACGGTTCTGGGGCGCGCCGACGTACCCGATGGACCCGGCAGCTGGTTCGCCCCGGTGGTGCTGGACCACCTCAGCGCCGACGCTCTCCTGCAGCAGGAGGAGGTCTTCGCCCCGGTCGCGGGCATCCGCCGGTTCCGGACCGAGGACGAGGGGGTGGCGCTGGCCAACGACACCCCGTTCGGGCTCGCGGCGTACCTGGTGGCGCGTGACAGCGACCGGATCGCCCGGGTCGCGGGCCGGTTGGACAGTGGCATGGTCGGTATCAATCGCGGGCTGCTGTCCCACGTGGCCGCGCCGTTCGGCGGGATCAAGGAATCCGGGCTCGGCCGGGAAGGCGGCGCGGAAGGACTCGTCGAATACCAGAACCTCAAATACCTCGCAGCCCCGGCGCTGGCCTCATGAGGCTCGCCGGAACCGCTCGCCGGAGAGTGGCGGTCGTCGGAGCCGGAGCGGTGGGGAGCATGGCCGCCTGGCAGCTGGCCGAACGTGGCCTGGAGGTGCACGCCTTCGATCGCTGGGGCGTCCCGCACCACCGCGGGGCCTCCGGCGGGCAGACCCGCCGGTTCGCGGTCATCAGCATGGGCGACCCGGACCTGCCGCCGCTGGTTCTCCGGGCCGAGCGGCTGTGGCGTCGGCTGGAGGAGGCGACCGGACGACGCCTGCTGGAGCAGACCGGAGGGCTGATCCTCGGCCCCGCCGAAAGCGCCTCCGTCGGGCGGGCCGTGGCCAGCTGTGAGAGCTGGGGGCTGGCTCATCGCATCCTCGACGCACCGGACCTGCGGCAGCGCTTCCCCCAGCACGCCGTCGACGACGCGGACATCGCCGTCCAGGACCCCGCGACCGGCTTTCTCCGCCCCGAGCTGGCGATCCTCGCCGCGATCGAACAGGCCGCGACGCTCGGGGCAACGGTGCACCACGACACCGAGATCCTCGACCTCGACGTGAGGCCCGAGACCGTCGGGCTGACCTACCGGAGCAGCGCGGACCGGCCTCACAGCGAGACGTTCGACGCGGTGGTCCTCGCCCCCGGCGCCTGGGCGGCCACGCTGCTGCCGGACGGGCTGCGGGAGGCGATCGGAGTGACCGGGCTGACCGCCCGGCGGCTGGCGCAGACCTGGTTCGCACCGGACGACCTGTCACTGTACGGCGCGGAACGCTTTCCGGTCTTCGAACGCGTCGCCATGCCGGACGGGGCCTCCATCTACGGCTTTCCCAGCCAGGACGGGGCCACGGTGAAGATCGGCGTGAAGAGCCGCCCGCACCCGGAGGTGGCCGACCCGGCGCGACCGGATCCCCACCTCACCGCCGACCACATGGCGGAGATCCGCGACGTCGTCGGGCGCTGGCTGCCCGGGCTCAACCCGCGTCCTGTGCAGACTACGGTGCACGTGGAGTCGTACACAGGGGACGGCCGGCCCGTCGTCGGGCTGCTCCCCGGCGCCGCGCACGTCGCGGTCGCCGTCGGGTTCTCCGGCGGCGGCTTCAAGTACGCACCGGCGGTCGGCGATGCCCTGGGCGACCTCCTTGTGAACGGAGTCACCGAGGCCGGCATCCGGCGGTTCGCACCGGGCCGCTCCGCGAGGGTGTGATCAGATCGCCCAGCCGGGACGGCACCG
Organism: Nonomuraea sp. NPDC050153; assembly: GCF_044460125.1. Classification (NCBI taxonomy): domain Bacteria; kingdom Bacillati; phylum Actinomycetota; class Actinomycetes; order Streptosporangiales; family Streptosporangiaceae; genus Nonomuraea; species Nonomuraea sp. NPDC050153. The sequence continues at coordinate 383,911 of NZ_JBITJQ010000003.1, read as the reverse complement.
GCTGGGCGACTCGATCATCATGCGCAGGGCCAGGCCGACCCGCGCGGCGACCTGCTTGTTCGGTGCCGGCCGACGGATCCGTCAGCCGGGCACGCCCGGAGCCCCGTACGGTGGTCAGCGCCGGTAGGCGGCGACGACTTCCACTTCGACGAGCCAGCCCGCGACCGGGAGGTTGGCGATCTCGATCGTCACGCGGGCCGGGCGGGCCGGGTTGACCTCCATGGGCGGAGCGGGGGTCGCGGTGCCGAGCGGCACCGGTACGGCCCCGCCGGTGGCCAGGTCCGTGTTGGCGAAGAACTGGCGGTAGGCGCGGTTCCAGCCGGCGAAGTCGGCCGACTCTGCGCCGGGCGGCTTCTCCAGGTAGGCGCGCATGGAGACGACGTCGGCCAGGCCCAGCCCGGCCGCGGCGAGGTTGGCCTTGATGCGCTTGAGCACGCTGAGTGCCTGGGCCTCGGTGATGGTGACGCCCGGAGGCAGCGTACCGCCGGGGAAGTCGACGTAGCGCTCGGGAGAGTCGGCGGGAGCCCCGGTGTTGGCCGCCGCCGGGCCCAGGCCGCTGGCGGTGTAGGAGGCCACCTGCTTGCCGAGCGCCACTCCGTCGGCGATCGCGGGGTTGGTGGTGCCGGCCGGGAGGAAGGGCTTGACCTCCTGCGGCCGGGGCGACCAGGTGGGGCTGGCGGCGGCCGTACCGGTGCCGAGAACGAGGACGACGGCCGCGGGGAGGGCGATGGTGCGGATCTTCATGCGGAGGTGTCCTCTCAGGAGGTGCTCAGAACGCGCTGGTGCAGCTCGGTGACGACCTTGCGGGCGGATTCCAGGGCGCCCGACTGCCAGGCGATCATGTAGCTCAGCCAGTCTCCTGCGAAGTACACGTGGCCGGCCGGTTTGTTGAGGAGTTGGTACGCGCCCTGGCGGGACGGCCAGCCCACCCAGGCGCCCTCGATGTGCGGCTGGAGTTTCCAGGCGACGGACACCGACGACGCCAGTTCGTCGCGATACTTCGCACCGTGGATCTTCATGCCCTGCTCGATCGCGCGGCGCTCGCGGTCGGCGTGCTTCAGCGCGGCGTACGCGTCGGCCTGGGCGCCGAAGTTGTAGTAGCCGACGACCATGCCGCGCGCCGTGCCGTACCCGTAGGAGGGGTACCAGATCGTGGCCAGGTCGAGGTCGGTGGCGGTGACGCCGCCGTAGATGTCCTCGTCGGTCTCCCACCAGCGGCGGCGGTACTCCAGACCGATCTTGCCCGCGTTCGCGACGGTCGGGGTGGCGAGGGCGGCCTGGATCTCCGGGCCGAGGTTGTGCGCGGTCTTGGCGAGGATGTGCGGGGGCATCGCCGCGACGCACATGTCCGCTTTGATGTTCTGGGTACGGCCGTGGCGGTCCTGGTACTCCACCTCCACGCCGTCCTGCAGGTCGGTGATCTTGGTGACCTTGGAGCGCAGCCGGATCCGCTGCCGCCCGATCTTGGCGGCGAAGGCCCGGGGGATGGCGTCCATGCCGCCCACCGGCTGGAACATCAGCATCGCCTGGTCGTAGCCGAACTCGAACGAGAACCGCTGCCCGACGCCGCTCGCCAGCACCTCCGACAGTGACGGCACCGCCCCGAGGACCGTGCCCGGCTGCTCGCCCGCGCCCGGGTTCACGCTGTGGCCGCGGCGGGTGGTTCCGGTGTACTTGAATCCGCTCGCCTTGTCCCCCACCGCCCCGAAGCTCGACAGAAAGGCGATCAGCCGCTCTTTGTCCTGCGCGGTGAGCGCGGCGTCCAGCGCCCCCGCGTCGGTCGCCCGCGACAGCAGCTCCGAGACGTACCCGTACACGTCGGCCTTGGCGGTACGCCAGCGGACCGGGGCCTGCATGTTCTGGTGGTAGATGTAGGCCTGGGCGTTGGAGTTGGTGAAGACCTCCAGGTCCACGCCGAGCTCGCGGCAGTAGTCCATGGTGACCATCCACTGCGCCAGCCGGGCCGGGCCCGCGTTGAGATAGACGCCGTCCCTGAACCGCGCGACCTGTGTGGAGCCGTCCAACTCGGTCACGCGGTCACCGCCGCGGATGGTCCAGTTCCGGCCGCCCACCCGGTCGAGCGCCTCCAAGATCGTGCAGTCGTAGCCCGCCTTGCCCAGCTCGTACGCCGTGGCGAGGCCGGCTATCCCCGCGCCGAGGATCACCACCTTCTTCGCGGACCGCCCGTTGAGCGAGAAGTCGGACTGCTGCGGCGGGTCGAAGGTCCCCTTCGCGGACGCCTCGGCGGACGGCGCGAGACCGAGCGCGCCCATGGTCGCGAAGAGCGCGCCTGCGCCGCCGGAAACACCGACGGCGGACAGGAAATCGCGTCTGCTGTACCCCAACACGTACCTCCAAGATTTGCTGGAGGAGAGTCTGGAGGCGTTTTGTTGCCATTCATCCGACACTGTGTTGTTTGCGGGTTTCAAGACGATCATCTGGTTTGTAGTGAAATGTGAGCCCCAGGGGCCTCCAGTGGCCAATGGGTACTATGTGGGCGTTTCGTCCTGCCTGATCCCGGGTGCGCGCCAGGTGGGGGTGGATTCGCCGGTGAGACTGCGCGAGGCGAGGTGTTCCCTTCGCCGCCAGCGGCGGGATCAATCCGGGCGGGCGGTCCGATAGCAGCGGGGGCGACCTCAGAACAGGTCGTGGGAGGGCCAGACGGCGGTCTGCTGGAACACCTCCCACATCATCGCGTCGACGTCGATGCCGTTGCCGTTGGCCAGTGCCGCCCAGCAGAACTCGTTGCTCGTCCGGACGAGGATGGTCTCCGTGCCGTAGGGGATCAGGCGGCCGTTGTGCCACCGGTTGCCCAGGGCGTTGACCGCCCAGCCGCAGGCGTACTCCGAGTTGGCCGACGACGGCGTGACCATGGTTGCGATCGTGGCCGGCTTGAGCAGATCGGGGACGGTGGCGAAGCCGTCGGCCCGCAGCGCGAAGCGGACGATATCGACGGGCGAGGCGAGCCAGCCGCCGTGGGAGTCCATCCGCCGCACCGGGATGCTGTACGGGTCGCCGGTGCCGTAGTAGACCACCTCGTCGGGTCGCCGCTCGGCACGAGTGTTCCCGGCGATGTGCATGTTGGCGATCCCGCTGGGAGCGAGCACGCGCTGGCGCACGAGGTCGGCGTACGGCTGTCCGGTGACCTGTTCGATGATCCTGCCCAGCAGGCAGTAGCCGAAGTTGGAGTACATGTAGGTGGTGCCGGGCGTGTACTGGAGGGGCCGGTTGTCGAGCACCCAGCCGATCAGTTGATCGTGGGTCATCGCCGGGTTACCGAACATGGGGTCGTTGGCGTCGTTGGTCCAGCCCCCGGCGGTGTGCTGGAGCAGATGCCGGACCGTGATCGCCTGGAGGCTCGCGCCGTAGGGCTTGCTGCCGTACCGGGTGCCGAGGATGCCCCCGGCACCGAAGACGCGCTGGTCGAGCGTCAGACGGCCGGCCTCGACGAGCTGCATGATCGCGACTGCGGTGATCGGCTTGGAGATGCTGGCGACGCGCATCAGGTGCCGTTCGGTGAGCCGCTCGCCGGTCTCACGGTTGGCCAGCCCGTACCCTCGGGCGAAGACGAGCGCACCACGCCGGGAGATCGCGAGTGACACGCCGGCCACCCCGGAGGCCCTCATGTGGCGGTCGACGACCGTGTGGACAGCGTCGAAGTTGCCGTCCGTGATCTTGTCGCTCAGCCAGATCCCCGCGTACCGGCCCGCGCCGGCGCCGTAGCCGCTGACCCGGGCGGGCCGGTAGCCGTCTCGCTGATGCTGGTCGAATACCGCCTGGTAGTCCGCCGACGCCACGTTGTGGCGGGCCGACCAGGCCGGACCGGCGCCCCGCACCCAGATCGCCGCGTACAGATCGACGCCGCCGACGGTGTAACCGCTGACGTGGACGGGGCGGTACCCATCCTTCGTGAGCCGGTCGAACTCGGCCTGGTAGCGCTCCGCAGTCAGATCGTGGCGGGCCTCCCAGTCGGGCCCCCTGGCGCCCCAGACCTTCTCCCAGATCGCGGCGAAGTGCGCCTTACCCCCCATCCCGTAGCCGTCCACGTGGATGAGGCGGTAGCCCCCCTTGAGCTGCCGGTCGAACTCGGCCTGGTACTGCTCCGAGGTCATGTCGTGGTAGGTGATCAAGTCCGGCCCGCCGGTGAATTCCCAAATCGCCGCGAAGTACGTCTTTCCGCCGACCTCGTAACCGGCCACGTGGATGAGGCGGTAGCCCTCTTTGATGAGCCGCTGGTACTCGGCACGGTACTCCGGCTCGGTCAGGCCATGGCGGGCGAACTGCGGCGGCCCCGGCGCGTGCTCCCAGATGGCCGCGTATCCCGGTCGGCCGGCCATCTCGTAGCCGTCCACCTGGATCAGGCGGTACCCCTCCTTGGCCAGGCGGTCGAACTCGGCCTGGTACTGCTCCGGGGTCAGGCCGTGGCGCGCCACCCACGGAAACGGTCCGCCCAATAATGCCGCGCCGGTGCGAGCGCTTCCCACGACTTCGGCGACACTGGCCGCCGAGGCGACTCCGGATCGCTCAAGACCAACGAACGCGGCCAGCCCGATCGCCGTGAAGAGCACGTCACGACGGCCGAACGGCGCCGATGAATCCTGCATGTCGAACCCCTGTCCCCGGGCGCTGTCGCGCCCGGTCGATATACGCAAAATGTGAGCCCGTGCCGACGATCGTTCGTGCCGCCGCCGTCTCGAGCTCATGGACACCTCGGTACGCGTCCGCGTGCCGACCGGTTACGGCGTGGCGCGGGGAGTACCGCGGAACCGCGCGAGGCGGCCCGAGGTGGAAGCCTTGCGTGTCGCCCGCGCCCGGTACGCCGGATAGCGCCGCAGCCTCGGCTCTCCGCAAGCTACGCCGCAGCCCGGGCAAGGCCCCTCATCTGTGCAAGGCCATCGCCGTCCTGCAAAACCATCGCGTCACGCACCGTGCACAGAGGTGAGGTCGGCTCATGGTGAGTGAAAGACCTGCGGTGGCTCGAAGCGAAATCCCCGCCGTCAAGCCGCGCAACCCCGATGACCGCGCAGTGAACCCGTAGCGACCGTGACGCGACGCGCAGCCGATGCCAAAATGCGCATGCTCGTCTTTCCCCCCTTCTGCCGAATTCGCATGCCGCGCCGTCCACCCCCGCTGCCGGATTACAGGCGCGTGGTGGAGGCTGCCGGCGGCCCTGCCGTAGACCCGATTACGTCCGGCGCCCCCAGTGCTTGCCCCCGTTCTCGTCCTCCACAGTGCGCGGCGGCTCGCTGGTCGCGACACCCCGCAGATGGGTGGTCAGGTGGCTACGAAATTCCCTCATTTGAGGGGTTGCGCGTTGCCGCACAGACGTTCATGCTCAGGCGGTGGGGTTGACTTTCGGCACCGTGTCGGCTCGACGCGCATACGAGCGCATTCAGCAGTTGACCTTGACAGGTATCGCCGACAGCGAATTTCTTGCAAAGCTTTCGGGCCTGCTACGCGAGATCGTTCCCTTCAACGCTTGCTTCTGGGCGGCGGCCGACCCGCTGACGATGCTCGCGACTTCTCCCTCCCGACTGGAGAACCTGGGATCCGGTGAAGCGTGCGACAAGTACTGGGAAAGCGAATTCTTCGTCGAGGACGTCAACCACTTTCGCACGCTGGCTCGCATGACGTCCCCGGCCGCGACTTTGTATCGCGTGACGGAGGGACATCCGAGGAGAAGCTCCCGGTACCACAATCTCAACCTCTCGCTCGGCCTCGGCGACGAATTGCGGTGTGTGTTCAGGACCGGTGTTGATGTGTGGGGCTACGCGTGCCTGTGGCGAGCCGAGGACGCGCAGCCGTTCACCCCCGGCGAGGAGCAGTTGCTCGCCGGCCTCGCCGACGCGATCGGCCATACCTTCCGGCGCTCAGCGCTTTTGCGGCCCGGCCTCGCAATGGATATGCCCGACGCCCCCGGACTGCTCATATTCGACCAGACGGGAGCGCTTGAAACGCTCAACGAGCCTGCAGAGGCATGGCTGCGAGAGTTGCCGCTCACGCCGTTACGCAACGACAACCCCGACATCATCCCCCTGCCCTCCGAGCTACGCTCGGTGGCCAACAAAGCACGCGCCATCGCGGCCGGACGCGACAGCGGCAACGCCCGAGCACGGCTGCTGATGCATGGCTACTGGGTGGTGATCCACGGCTTCGCCCTGCGAGAAACGAACGCCGGGAGCGGCAAGACAGCCCTGGTGATCGAACCGGCCAAGGCCACCGAAGTGGCCGCCCTCATCGTGAAGGCCTACCAGCTCAGCCGACGGGAACAGCAAATCGTCCGGCTGGTCGCCAACGGCCTGCCCACTACCGACATCGCAGCGATGCTGCGGCTTTCCACGCACACCATCCGTGGCTACCTGAAACAGATATTCGAGAAGGTCGAGGTCTCCAGCCGGGGCGAGCTCGTCGCGAAGATCTTCGCCGAGCACTACAAGCCGACGCTCAACCGCGACATCCGCGTCGATCCGTGAACCTCGCCGAGACGCACGTCATCCCGAGGCTGGGAAAGATCAAACTCCAGCACGTACGTGCCGATCACGTGGATGAGTGGCTCGTCCAGCTCTCCGGCAAGCTGGCCACCACCACCCTCCGAGAGATCCACAGCGCGCCCAAGAGAGCCATCCGGCAAGCTCAGGCACGCGACATGGTCCTCATGAATGTCGCCGCGCTGGTCACCACACCCACCGGTACGGACGACCCAGCAAGGCACTCACACGGCAACAGGCAGAGGCCGTGCTCAAGGCCGCCGAGGTCTCCGAACTCCACGCCTACGTGGTGATCAGTCTCACCACGGGCGTCCGCGCCGAGGAGGCACGCGCTGTGCTGGGATCACGTCGTCGCCTGGATACCGAGTCTCAAGACCTGGCATCCGGTGACGGAGGTGGGGTTCAAGCACAGGAAGTTCGCCATCTACGGATGGCGTGCCGATCGAGAAGGAGGGGACACCAAGACCCGCAAGTCACGCCGCACGCTCGAACTGCCCAAGCTCGCGGCGCAGGCGCTCCGGCAACACCACACCCGCCAAGCCGTGCTCAAGCTCAAGGCCGGCGAGGCTTGGCAAGATCACCAACTGGCGCTCTGCACGAGCGTCGGCACCCCGTTGAACGCCTCGAACGTACGACGGGCATTCCGCAAGATCACCAAACGAGCGGGACTCGGAACCGCCTGGAGTCCCCGTGAACTACGTCACTCGTTCGTCTCCATCATGAGTGACCAGGGCGTCCCCATCGAGACCATCGCCGATCTCGTCGGGCACGCGTGCACCAGCGTCACCGAAGCCGTATACCGGTTCCAGCTCAAGCCGGTGATCACCAAAGGTGCCCACACAATGAACACCATCTTCGGCGACAGCCGCCACGGGTAGAGAATCCGACTGGGATGGCTCCCCGATTGGCTCCCATCGACTTCCAGACATGAGAAAAGGGCCTCCGGATTACTCCGAAGACCCTTCTCACCTGCATCTTCCTGGTGGGGTGTTCACGAGTAGGTCTGGCCTGGCACGGAAGCAGGGATCAGAAGATCGCTTCCCGGACGTGCGTTGATCGTTTCCCGAGAATCGATGTGATGACAAGATCGTGGGGATGCCAGACACTGACCGGATGGATGACGTAGCGGATGAGATGTCCGATCCCGATGACCTTGCTCTGTGGGCTCTGCACTGCTACTGCCCGAATGCGAAACGAACGCCCCATCAAGTGGTGTCCGACGGCAACAACGGATGGGTCTTGTACGCGGCACGTCGCGGTGCGCTAAGGGGCCATTTAGACGTTTCCGACGCGCAAGCTTCGGGGCCGCCCTCTTCGGGCGGCCCCGCTGCCGGTCCACAACGACATGCGCGAGTCATCACAGGAGCAGGCGGACCCTATCTCCAGGCGCTGCAGTTGTAGACCCGATTTCCTTTGCGTCGGCAGACTCTTACATGAGCCGCCCATACCTTGCGGAAGGTGAAGGATGCTTTGGCGTGGCGGCCCTTCGGGCACGCCCGACCGCCCATCTGCCATCTCTTGCCGTCGAGGCGCACTTCGGCCACCACGCAGTATCCGTCCGAATAGTCGTCCCACACGTCGCTCGACACTTCGACGGTGTACGGTCCCCGACCGCACCAGGACACCCAGAAGCTGCCCCGCCCACCGGGGTGGTCTCTCCAGATGCCGTGCATGTCGGTCGTGTGGAGCCACGGACTTCTTTCGTTGGCCCCACCACAAACGTAGACGAAGGCGTTGTCGGAGGTCGTCGCCAAATCCTCTGTGGCCAGGTCGTCAGCAGGCGGGTCGGTGAAGTAGCCCCGCAGTGAGACCTGGACGTGGGTGGTGCCCGGACCGCGGTTGGTGATGGTCACATGCCCTTCGGAGTCGGGCATGACCAGGTCGAATCCGGTAGTGCTCTCCGCCTGGTCGTAGTTGACGCTGGAGATGTCGGGGTCACCCTCCTCGGATGGATAGACGGTGAGCCAGCCCTTGTCCGTTGGTCGCCGGGCTTGGATGGTGAGCGCGGCCGAAGCCATCGCCTTGTCGCCCAGGTCGATACCCTGCGTGACGTCGAAAGTGACGGACTGGCCCGGGGCGAGGGGCTGAGTGCTTCCGCCCGGGACGCCGGCGCCGGTGATGGTCTCGACGATGACCTTGGACGGGACGGTGACGTAACCCCCTCCGCCCGCTTCCGCCGTCGCCATGAAGAAGCCGCGAAGGGTCAGTGCCACGTGTACGGTGCCGCTGCCGCGGTTGTCGAGGATCAGTTTGCCGCTGCCGGTCAACTGGGCCACGGTGAAACTGCTGTTGGTCTCGTCGGGGACGTAGTCCACCGTCGCCACGTTGTTGCCCGGCTGATCGGACGGGTGCAGGCTCAACCAGCCATTCTGGCCCTGGGACCACGCCACGACGTTCAGTGCGACCGCGTTGGCGCCGGTGGCCGGAATGCTGCGCTGTCCGGCGACGTCGATCGTCACCGACGAGTTGCCCGGGATGGGGATGGCTTCGCGGGCGGGGGACCCGGTGACGTGCCCTGGCCGGGTGTCATACAGATACTCGGCGCCGGTCGGGTAGTACTCGTTGCCCGCCTGAGTGTCGGTGGCACTGAGGAAGTAGCCGCGGCCGGCGACCACGATGTGGACCGGGCTGTCGCTGTTGTTGACGACGGACACCATGCCGGTGCCGGTGAGGCGGGTGAAGTCCTCGCCCGTGACATTTTCGCCCGGGTAGAAGGTCAGCGTTGACACGGTGGTCGGGGCATCGGATGGATGGACGGTGAACCAGCCGGACTTCTCCGCGCCCACCGCGGTGATGTTCAGGGCCACCGCCGACACCCCGGAAGTCGGGATTCCCGCTTGGCCGGCCACCTGAAAGGTGATCTGGCCCTTGGCCGGGACCTTGGCCGAGCCGACGCCTCCGGTCCCGTCGCGGGTGTCCGCGAGGACGGTCGGGGGCACGGCCACGAACTGGTTGTCCGAGGCATCGTCAGCTCTCGCCGGATTGATCAACGAGGTCGCCGTCATCAGTGAGATCAGCAGGATGAGTACGGTCGCCACCGCTGTGACGGCACGCCCGGGCGGGCGGGCATGGACACGATGCATGCGTGCACCTTTCGTAGTCGGTTCGAGGTTGTGGGAACCAGGCGAAGCAACCGTGACTTCGGCCCGCCGCCCCTGTGGGCGGGCCGTGCGCGGGAAGGGTCAGCGCCGGAACCATGCCTGCTCGGAGGTTGGCTCGCAGGGCCACTGGATCGCCTTCTTGCCCGCGCGCTTCTCGCCGTGCCCGATGGCGAGGCACATGCCCGTGGCTCTGTTCCGGAGCCGCTGCATACCGTCGTAGACCCACTCCTGCGCCAGTCCGCCGTCCGTGCACGGCCACTGGATCGCGACCTTCCCCTGCTTCTTCTCGCCGCGCCCGATGGCCAGGCACAGCCCGGTCTTGACGTTCACAAGCCGGCGGTCGGACCGGTGGATCCAGCGCTGCGACTTACTCCCGATGCAGGGCCACTGGATCACCGGCTTGCCGGCCTTGACCTCTCCCCGGCCGATGGCCAGGCACATGCCGGTCGCACCGTTGACGTACGCCCCGCCGGGCGCGGCGGAGGCCACGGCGGCTTGAGCGGACACGGCGGCTGGCAGGGACAGCACGGTCAGTGCGGTCGCGACCACGGCGGCGGTCTTGGAGCTCGCGCGCATGGTTGTCCTTTCTCGGGTGGTCGATCAAGGGAGGTGGGATCACGAGCCCGATCGCGATCGTCAGCGCTCGCCGGTCCCGTTCCGCAAGCAGCCGGGGAGGTGACACGTCCGTGTGCCGCTCCCGTCGGCAGGCGGTCCCGTGACCACTTGCCCGCCGAGGCCTGTGGCTCCAGGATCGTGACGTCACGATTGTTCGGCACCCCTCATCAGGCAGGAAAACAATGCTTTTCTGGGCGGCTGGATCCTCTCCGTGCCTCCCCCCGCGGCTCCTGACACCGATCGACCGGCACGCTTGCGCGCACAAGGATTCAGGTTCGCCACGCACGCGATTGGCGAGCCGGGGCAATCAGGTGATGTGATCAGCGAGCGCATTCGAATCGTCTTCGTCGTCCAGCGAAGGGAGTCCCGTAGCGGTGGTGGGCCGTCGCGAAAGTCCGGTGGACCCGGCAGCGGGGCCGGTTCAACGCTTCGCCTGCGAGTTACGCAAACTGCGCCAGGAGGCGGGCGGACTCACTTATCGGGCCATGGCCAAGCGTGCGGGTTATTCGGTCACCACGCTGTCGCAAGCGGCGGCGGGTGAGCGCCTGGCTTCCCTGCCCGTCGTTCTCGCCTTCGTGGAAGCCTGCGGCGGGAACGTCTGCGAATGGGAGCGCCACTGGCAGCAGGTCGCTGACGAATTGGCCCGCCAGCGGGCGGGCGACGACGGCGCCGCCGGGCCGTACTTGGGCCTGGCTCCCTACGGCACGGACGATTCCGGTCGTTTCTTCGGACGGGAGCGGCTCGTCGAGGAATTGCACGAGTTGCTTCGACGGCATCGGTTCGCCGCGGTGTTCGGCCCTTCGGGCAGCGGCAAGTCGTCCCTGTTGCGTGCCGGGCTCGTGCCCGCCGTACGGCCCGCTGGGCGGAGCCTGGTCCTCACGCCAGGCGAGCATCCGATGCGGCACGCCGATCGGCTCCTTGCGGGCGAGGGCGACGTCGACAGGTTGATCGTGGTCGACCAGTTCGAGGAGTTGTTCACGCTCTGCCGGGACCAGCGCGAACGGTGGCAGTTCATCGACCTGCTGCTCGGCGCGCGGCAACCACGGAGCCGGATGAAAGTGGTGATAGCGGTGCGCGCCGACTTCTACGGGCGGTGCGCCGAGCACCGCGAGCTCACCGCGGCCCTGCGTGAGGCCAACCTGCTGGTGGGGCCGATGCACCAGGAAGAGCTGCGGGAGGCGATCGTCCGGCCGGCCATGGCCGAGGGGTTGACGGTGGAGCGAGCGCTGACGGCCGAGATCGTCGCCGACGTCGCCGACGAGCCGGGGGCGCTTCCGCTGATGTCGCACGCGCTGCGGGAGGTCTGGCGCCGCCGTACGGGCAAGATGCTGACCTTGGACGCCTACGAGAGCGTGGGCAGAGTCCATGGCGCGATCAGCCATACCGCGGAGCAGCTCTATGCCGGCCTGTCGCAGGAACAGGCGAGGATCGCCCGGCGGGTGCTGCTCAGGCTGATCCATCCGGGCGAGCAGGCGCAGAACACCCGCCGTCCCGCTGACCGGGCTGAGCTGGACCCGTACGGGGAGGCGGACACCGCGCTGGTCATCGAACGGCTGGCCGGGGCCAGGCTGCTCACGCTGCACCAGGACACCGTGGAGATCGCGCACGAGGCCTTGATCGAGTCGTGGCCGCGGCTGCGTGGATGGGTGGACGAAGGACGCGATCGCCTGCGCGCACATCGGCAGTTGACCGACGCGGCCGAAGCGTGGGAGGCGCATGGCCGGGACGCCGGGCTGCTGTACCGGGGCACCCGCCTGGCCGTCGTCGACAAGCTGTTCGTCGAGCCTGGCGACCGCGACGACCTCACGCCGCTGGAGCGGAACTTCATCGACGCGAGCGCGGCACAGGCTCGGCGTACCTCTCGCAGGCGAGTCGCCGTCTCGGCCGCCCTGGTGGTCCTGCTGGTCGCCTCCATGGTCGCGGCGGGAGTCGCCATCCGGCAGGCCGGCCTGGCGGACGACCAGCTGGCGGAGGCGACGGCCCGGCTGGTCGCCAGGCGCGCGTCAGCTCTGCGGATGAGCGACCCGAAGCTGGCCCGCCGGTTGAGCGCCGCGGCCTGGCGGATCGCCCGGGTCCCCGAGGCCAGAGTCGAGCTTATCGACTCCATGGCGCTGCCCCTGGTGGATGTCGTCACCGCTCCGTACGACGCGACGGACCTGGTGCAGGGGCTCAGCGTGGACGGCACCAGGCTGGCCGTCTACACATCCGGTACGGCGGCCGAGCCGGGCGCCCTGCGCGTGCTCGACCTGGCCACGAAGAAGGAGGTCGTCAGCGCCAGATGGCTGGGGCAACCTGCCACAGAAGTGGTATGGAGTCCTGACGGCCGTACGCTGGCGGTGAACGACGGGACCAACGCACAGTTGTGGACCGTCGGCGCCAGAGGCCTGACGGACCTCGGCGTGGCATTCCCCCATCTCGACCCTGCGGAGTTCAGCCCGGACGGGCGCTTCCTCCTCGGGGTCCGCGACAAGGTGAACGAGGCCTGGAGCATCGCGGACCGAACGCGCGTGCTCGACGAACCGGTCAACGCCATCAGTCCGGACGGTCGGCTGGCCCTGGTCATCCCGGCGGAGGCCCAGGAACCGACGACCACCGCACCGGCCCCTGGCAGCAGGTCGAGCTCGGGGCGAAGGGTGGAGCTCTGGGACATTGAGCAGCGCAAACCGCTCCGGGCCCCCTGGCTACCGGAAACCGCCATGGAGGGCGAGTTCAGTCCAGACGGGAAGCTCTTGGCCGTCTCGACCAACAACGACGGGATCCGGCTGTTCGACCTCTCCTCGGGCAAGGAGGCCATCGACCCGCTGTTTCCGGCTGTGGAACGTGTGCGGTTCAGCCCCGACGGCCGGTTCCTGACCGGTATGCCGACCGAGAACTGGGTGAGTCTGTGGCGGGTGGACAACGGCATGCTGTTGTTGGACTCCTCAGTTCTTGCCGACGTCGCGAAAGCCGATCCCCGTATCTCGCCGGATGGCCGCCTTCTCCGGGTGATCGGCCAGTTCGGCACGGTGAATGTCCTGGACATCTCCCCCTACACATCTGAGGTACTCGCGCCGGGAAGCGGCAAGCGGCTGTTCAGCCCTGACGGCCGCTTCCTGGTGACGGCGAATCGCCGAAAAGGCAGGCCGGAGGTGCGCATCTGGGATGTCGCCGCGCGAAAACCCGTCAGCGGCCCGCTCCCCGTCGAGGACCTCCCGGAGAACGACCCTGCGAAGACGGCGTACTCCCCGGTGTTCAGTCCCGACGGGCGCACGCTCGCGCTCATCCACCCCGCGTCCCCCGTGGTGACCTTGTGGGACGCCACCAACGGCCGCAACATCGGCTCATTGCGCGTCCGGAGACAGAGAGCCGTCGGAGTCCTGTCCATGGCCTTCTCCCCCGACGGCAGGACCGTCGCGGTCGTTCCCCTCAGCGCGCACCCGGATGACGAAGAGGCGCCCGATGGCCTCGACTTCGACGATCTGGAGCTGTGGAACCTGACAGCCAGACGATGGATCCGCACCGTCGCCGGTGCGGGGTCAGAGAAGCTGATCTTCGAGCCCGACGGGCGCCGGTTGCTCGTGGGCAGATCCAGCAAGGGGCGAATCCTGGTCGATACGGCCACCGGAGAGATGCGCCAGCACTCCTCTGACGCCCGCGCCGAGGGAAGGATTCTCTTCATCGAAAACAAGGCCGCGATTGCCGACATGGACGGGCGTATGACGTTCTGGGACACCGCACTGCGCAGGCGCCTGTCCCCGCCGCTAACGGCACACTTGGCATCGATCGACGCTCTTGTCCCTTACCCGCAGGGCGGACTACTTGCCACCATCCCCAGGGAAGGCCGGTTCGGCATCCAGTTATGGGACTGGCGGACATATCAGCGGATCGCCTCACCGATCAGCTTCACCACTCAGCCGGCATCGGCGGCGGCATTCAACCGGACCGCTCTCCTCATCTCGACCGCCGACGGGGCCTTGCGTGAGATCACCGTCGATCCGGACGCCGCTGTCGCCACGATCTGCCGCCGGGATGGCGACCTCTCCCCTGCCGAGTGGAAAGAACACATTCCAGAATTGACCTATCAAGAGACCTGCCACTGATGATCCCGGGAGTGCAGGGCAGCACCCACGGCGCCCTGCTCATCGACGACTCCCTGGCCTGCCCGCTGACGCCCGACCGGCTCGCCCAGGCCACCACCGGTCTGGACGACGCCGCCATCCGCACACCCTCGGACGAACTCAACGCGCTCATCAGCGCGCGAGAGCCGTACTTGCTGCGCCTCAAGCAGAGCCCGAACACCGACGGCGCCGTCCGCTTCCAGTGCCCGGCAGCAGGCACCTCCCCATCGCTGACCTGCCCCCGCTTCGACCGCCTCCACCAGCGCGAACCCAGCCGGCCCACCGCGGTCGACCTCACCGACACCCGGCAACGCGCCGCCCACCCCGCGGCCAAACCCCGCGTCTTGCCTCCGACCCCCGACCACAAGAGCGGCGAACTGCCGAAGATCTGCCACCAGCACACCATCACCCTGCACCCCGCCGACCTCGGCCACCTCGACAAGTTCCGCCAGGATCTGCCCTACCTCAGCCCCTCGTGGCGAGGGACGTACTCCACCGCCAGGGCGATGGCGGGGGGCTGAACGGCCGTCTCAAGGGCCACGACCTCGACCTGGGTGATCCGAAGAACCGGCTCGCCCACGGCCGCGTCGCCCAGACCATCCTGGTCGCGCTGCTCGTCACCGTCGCCAACGACCACTTCCTCGACCAGTGGCGCCACACCCACCAGCCCCAAGACGAGCCGATCACACCGGCCGACACTCCGCAGACTCCAGCCGAGCCCTTCGACGGCACGCCACCCGCAGGCCAGAGCAGGCCACCACCCGCCCCATAAGCCGCAAAACCCGCCACCCTGTCGCAGCGCCCAGCTCACCGTCGGCTTCGCCATGCCCAACGGCCGGATCTCGGTCCTCCACCAGCGGCCTGACACCACCTGGGCCTTCCCAGACACCTGCTCCGCGGCTCCCAAACCAGGACGAACCCGATTCGGAAACCCCTGAAACGACAAGATCCCGCCCGATCTCAACGATCAGACGGGATCCCGTCAACTTCAGTCCAGCCGTCTCAAGAACGGCCCTGGGTGGAGATGAGGGGATTCGAACCCCTGACCCCTTCGATGCGAAGCATTCATATTGATCGCTGGACCTTGAGTGTTGGCTGGTCAATCCGCCTGATCGTGTGCACTGTAGTGCATTGTTGGGTCGCTGCGGGCATCTTCGATGTCACTCAGTTTGTCACTCAGACTCACGACGACACGAGTGGGGCGTTCCTTCCCCCGTCGCACGCCCCACTCTCCCCCCGCCCCCGCTAGCTGACCAAGGATCGCGACTGGACGCCAGGTTCTGTCAAGGCAGGCTTCGCGTGTACGTCAGCCCCGTGAGGTTCCACGCCCGCTGTGCTTCCAACGGCCACAGCCTGCCTTGACAGGTTCTGGTGGCCCGCGAATCCTCGGGCAGCGGGGGCGGGGGGGAGAGCCCACGACGTTTCCACGGTCATCCGTACCCGGCCAGAGGCCAGCCTCGTGATCGCGAGCGCGTGCGCTGACCAGCTCGTCCCCGTGGCCTGAGAAGTGCGCCCCCTGTGATCAGATCTGTACAGTCTCAAGGCGGCCCCATCCACTCGTCCGCGCCGCCGGCCGGGGCTGAAACCGCCGGGGTGCCGCCTGGCGCTTGCGCCTCTTGGCGGCGGGGTCCCCGAGCGGCTGCCCTGTGGGGCAGGCCCCTGGTCGGCGGCGCGTGCGGCCCCTTGGGGCCGCCTTGAAGACGTACAGAAACTTCTCACAGAGCGGACCGGGCGAGGTTGGTAGCTTCGTCAGATAAGACGGCTCGTGTATCCCGCATCAATCAAGCGTTGGAAGGCGGCATCGACTTCATCCGGGTATGGCTGCTCGATGGCAAAGCCCTTCTTGGCGTATTCAGTGATTCGCTGAGTGTCGCCAACCAGCATGTTGATCACGCGATCTGTATCGCCGATGCTCACCACGTAGTTGTCCAGGGATAGGGGAAGCGATGCACAGGTTACATCGATCTCAGGCCATAGCTTCTTACACGTTGCGTAGGCGCGTCGCTGCTGGTACGGGCGAGAAATAAGGACCGCTGATGTGACGGCTATCCCTTGCTTCTCCAGGAGGTCGCGGGTGTAGGTGAAATTCTCTCCAGTATTTGTCGCCTGCGGCTCAACCAGGATGGCGTCACCAGGGACGCCAAGTTCCATAGCGTGATCTTTGTAATGGACGGCTTCCCCACGGGGGAATCTGCTAATTGTTGTGGGAGCATTGGCGCCTGTGAAGACGATCAGCGGGAACATCTTCTGGTGGTAGAGATCGGCGGTAAAGGTAGCGACCCCGAGGTCATGACTCCCAAGGCCAATACCTACGTCAGCCGGACGAACGACATGGTGCATGTCGTGGTAGTCCCACAAGGTCTCGACATCAGCTTTGAGGCTGTCGGGTACAAAGGCGCTACTAGTCATGCTCCCACTCTGCCTTAATCAGGGATCTCAAACGTGTAGGACCACGCGAAGCGGGACGCAGCATGAACGCCTCGCGCGAACTCGACCAACTGGCCGTCTCTGGTGAAGGTGCGTCGCTGAAGGATCATGACTGGTTCACCGGAGGGAAGTTCGAGCAGCTCCGCCTCGTCGGGCGTGGGCATGCGCGCATAGACGGTTTCGGCCATGCTGTGTGGCTCCAGCCCTTGCAGCGTTAGAACAGCAAACCCACCTCCTCGGCCGGCAGGCCCCGGCGTTGGATCGACGAGTGGCGTTCCCTCCACATCCTCCGGGCGGTAGTAGCTCGTCAAGGTGTGGGTTGGCGAGTCCCCTTCTTTGACGAGCCGCGCACGTTCATAAACGGGGGCACCTTCCTGTAGGCCGAACGCCTCGGCAACCTCGGGGTCCGCTTCGACCATGCGCACCTTCTGCGTCTGGTCAGTGAGGCTCCACTTTCGACCGGATGCCTCCCGGTCGGCAGCGAACGCGACGAGGCCACTGAACTTCCACTTGCTCTTGGCGTAACGCTCAACACCCAAGCGCTTCATGGGCGGACGCTCACGGACCACAGTTCCCCTACGCCGTACAGCCGTGACGAGTCCCTCAGCTTCGAGTAGCCCGACGGCATGACGGACAGTCTTGATGTTCACCCCGTACTGCGCTGCTATGTCCTCCTGCTTAGGCAGGGTCTCTCCCGCTGGATAGTCGCCCCGCAGGATGCCCCCACGAAGGACTTCGGCCAGCTCACGGTAGCCAACAGCCATGTCCATACCTCCACTCATCAACTTCCCAATAAGGGTAGCGGTATCCGTCCAATCAACCCATCCAGGCATGATAGAGGTAGCTCTATTGACAAGCTCCGACCATCATTGCTTAATAGAGCTACCTCTAAGGGACGGCGCACCGAGAGGCGGTGCGGTCCTACATCGAAGGGAAGGGCTCCATGAAGCTCTACGTGGACACGAGCAACAAGCAGGTGACGGTGTCGAAGGAGTCGGTCGAGAAGACCGACCAGAACGGTCGTCAGAAGACCGAGCGCGACACGGGCCGTCCGATGTGGTCGACGCAGGTGTTCGTCCTGGACGAGGACGGTGGCGAGGTTCTCGCTGTCACTACGGCCGGTATCCGGCCCGAGGTGAAGGTGGGACAGGTCGTCACTCTCTCCAAGCTGGAGGCCCTGCCCTGGTCGACCAACGGACGCAGCGGCGTTGCGTTTCGCGCAACGGAGATCAAGGCGGCGACGGTTTCGGCGGTCAAGTCCGCCTGACCTAGCTTCAGACGCTCACGGTCCACCTGAAGTGTCCGCAATGTGATGCCACTCGGAGACATCTCCGGGCATCACTGCCGGCCAACGGCCTGACTCGGCAAGTAGGAGATCACTCCGAAACAGCCGAAAGATCACCAGGAATTTCCCGGGCACGCCTACCCAACCACGAGAAGAGCGTGCCCGGTCCTCGTAAGGAGGACCCAGCATGTCATGTTCGCCTACCCGGGGCCAATGGCCTGACGGCGCGAACGACACCCCCACGCAGCAGGTCTACACCTGCTGCTGCGGAGCGACCAGCTCCAGCCCGATCAACCACAACCACAAGTAATCCGAGTACAGGAGGGTCCTCATGAAGAGGATTGAGACCACGGACTTCACGTGCGACGGCTGCAAGCAGACCGGAAAGATCGCCACGAGCATCCTCAAGGCCGACAGGCCCGTCAAGGTTAAGCACTCACTTAACGCTGGTGGATGCGGATATCCGACCATTGTCGGCAAGAAGAAGTAGCTCAATTTCAGCCCACCACTGATGTATGGGCTGCGCGCGGGGCCGCCAATCTCCCCAGATCCGGCCCCGCCGCACTCACCACAAACCGACATCCCTCAAGGGAAGGAAGTCGACCCATGGCCAAGAATAACGGCCGTTCCTCCTCCCGGCGAGCCTCCGGCCGTCGCGGCACCGTCACGGTGATCGAGGATCACGTCTCCCGGTCCTACACTCGTAACGCCAAAATCGCCTTCTGGGTGGTCTCCATCGTGGCTGGCCTGCTTGCCGCCACCGTCCTGACGGACCACTGGCACCCGATCCTCGCTCTCATCCTGGGCGCCGTCTGCGGCGTCCTGGTCGCTCTGCCGATCGCCGTCGTGATCGCCATCTGGCCCGTGCTGCGGGTCATCGTCTGGTGGCTGCCGGAAATCCTCACCGCCGCCGGCCTCGTCTACGGGTTCGTGGTCCTGGCCCAGCACACCAGTCTGGCCATGCGCCTAGTGGTCATCGCCAACCTCGTCGTCCCGTTCGCGTTCCCGAAGGTCCGCCGCAACGTCATGAAAGTCGTCTGGTGCGTCATCTCCCGGCACCGCCTGCGGACTTGCTTCGCCGAATTCATCATCGGCAACAACCGCGCCTCACTGCCGTTCGTCTTGTGGGCACGCCCCACGCTGATCGGTGAATCGGTCTGGCTGTGGCTTCGCCCCGGCCTGGCCATGTCGCACCTGGAAAGCCGACTCGAACAGATCGCTGCCGCGTGTTGGGCCGACAAGGTCACCGCCGAGCGCGCCTCGCAGTCCAACTCCGCTCTCGTGCGGATCAACATCAGCCGCCGCGACGCCCTCACCGGACGCGTCGTCTCCCCCCTCACCGACGAGATCAACGGGGCGGACGACATCCTGAACCAGCCGACACTCGTCCTCGACACGGCAATCGGTGGGCTGGACCTGGACGACGTCACCGAAGCGTCCGTCAACGACACGAGCAAGAACACGACCAAGAACGGCCGGACCGACAACGGCAACAAGCCTGCTCCCTCCCGGGCGGCTGCCACGGTCCCGGCCGCACGCGGCGCGGAAGACATCAGCGACTACATCGACTGACGTAGCCGCTTTCCGCCGTACTCATCACACCCGACTGGCGGGGCGGCCGAGCACTTCCCTGGCCTGGCCGTCCCCCGGCATCGCCATGCCTCTGATCCCTTGAAGGAACTCGCGATGGATCCCAACATCCCTGAGATCAACAACGAAATCGGCTCGCTGTACGAGGGCGCTCGCAACGACGCGTTCCATGGCCGTGCCAACGAAGCACAGGCGAAATACCAGTCCATCGAAGATCTCATGTCGTGTCTGCCCGCACAGTTCGCGGACTACGTCCTCGTCGTCAAAATGTCGGTCACTGCAGCTCAGGTCATTGACGGGCTACGCGCCCTGGCCGACTTCCTCGACAGGTACCCGAACGTGCCCGTCAACTCCAAGATCGATGTCCACTACAGCGTCATCGGCAACAACGTGATCGGTGACAGTGAAGAGGCCAAACGCGCGGAAGTCGACCGCGTGGCCGCCGTCCTCGGCGTCACCCCCGAAATCAAGGTAGACGGCGGTCACTACACCGCCGTGCGCGCCTTCGGGCCGGTCGAATACAGCGTCACCGCCATCACCGACGAGTGGATGGCCAAGGTCCACGCCTCGGACACCTACTACGGCGTGGTTACTCCGTAACTAACCGTTCTGATGATCCGTGCGGGCTCTGTCTATGGGCATCCCGTACGGCCTCTCCATTCTCACAGGAAGAGACACACGATCATGACTATTACCATCGCGCCTAACAGTGCGGGGGTGCCGATAGGGCCGATGCTGTCGATGTATGACCCGATCTTCATCGGGATCGACGAGATGCGCCGACCGGTCTACCTGCCGCTCAGCGGCCGTAACCTCCTCGCTGCCGGTGAACCGGGCGGCGGAAAGTCCGGCCTCATCCAGTGCATCGGCTGCCACGCCGCCCTGGCCGACCGCACCCGGCTCGTCCTCCTGGACGGCAAACAGGTCGAACTCGGCATGCTCGCCCAGGCCGCCGACAAGTTCGTCGGCCCCGACATCGACGAAGCCAACCTCACCCTGCGCCGTCTCCAGCGCGTCATGGACAACCGCTACTCCTGGTTGACAGCCCGCCGTCGCCGCAAGATCGAACAGTACGACGACGTCAACGTCATCGTCGTCATCATCGACGAGATCGCCTATTTCTCGGCCACCGTGGGCGACGAGCGCCAGCAACGCGAATTCATCGCCCTCCTGCGCGACCTGGTCGCTCGCGGCCGAGCCGCCGGCATCATCGTCGTGGCCGCCACCCAGAGGCCCAGCGTCGACATCATTCCCAAGTCGATGCGCGACCTGTTCGGCTACCGGGCCGCGTTCCGCTGCACCTCCACCGGGTCCAGCGACATCATCCTCGGCGACGGCTGGTCCGGTTCCGGCTACAGCGCCACCGAGATCCTGCCGACCAGCCAGGGCGTGTGCTACCTCATCGCCGAAGGCGGCACCCCCCGAAAGATCAAGGTCGCCTACCTCACCGACAGCGACATCGCTCACATCGCTGACTACGCCGTCGCTATCCGCCGTACCGGCCGCAACGGCTCACCCATACCCACACACCAACTCGCCGCCTGACCTCGTGGCGAGCTGGTCACAACCTCTGGAAGGAACACCCCTGGTGATCCACAAACAGTATCGCCGCAACGGCACCCCGGACCTCCGGCGGTGGATCTTCGAATGTGACCGCTGCCACTGCCGCCACACCATCCGCACCATCGCGGGCTGGCTCATCCCCGACCACCCCAAGACGGGTGTCCGCACCTACTGCGGCCCCTGCGTCGAGTACATCGCCAGGCAGCTCATCACCCAGATGACGCGCAACGCCTGAACAAAGCACAGGGGCCGGACTCGCCTCCTACAGCTTCCCGGCCCCTGCATCCCACGACTCCACCCATCAAGCGAAGGACGTGGATTCATGCAGCCTACCTGCACCGTGCAGTCCGCCATGCCCGAAACCGACTGCACCGACAAGGCAACGTTGACACCCGAACCTGCCCGGCGGGTCGTCGAGAACGACCAGTACGCGGCCTTTCTCCGACGCGCCATCCGCGCCTATGGCCGCCGCATCGCCTCCGGTGACGTCGAAGCACTCGCCGACGCCATCGCCCTCATTGACGAACTCGACGACGCCATCGCCCAGGCCGTCACTGGCCTACGCGCGCAGGGCTACTCCTGGACTGAGATCGCCCGTCCCTTAACCATCACCCGCCAGGCCGCGCAACAGCGCTGGGGCGGTGAGACCGCATGAGCGCCAGCGGAACCGTCTACCTCCTGCACTTCGACCGGCCCTACAAGCACGCCCGCCATTACATCGGCTGGACCCCCGGAGACCTCAACCGCCGACTCCACCAGCACCGCAACGGCACCGGCGCACGCCTGATGCAAGTCATCACCGCCGCAGGAATCGACTTCGTTGTCGCCCGCATCTGGGACGGCGGACGCAACCTCGAACGATCACTCAAAAACCGGGGCGGAGCATCACGCTCCTGCCCCCTGTGCGGCGTCACACCCCGCGTCACCGGCTGGAACCAGCCAGCAGACGATCACACCACCACAGCGGACATAGCGCCGTTCTCGATCGACATCGTGTCCGCCGTTTGCGCCTGCAACCGCATCAGCAGCATCGCCGCCTGCCTGCTTGCCAGCGCCTCATTTACCTGCGGCGACTGCCACCAACCCCTCATCCCCTACCTTCACGACGTTCAGGAAGACCACCATGCAGTCACCATCTAACCGAGCCGCACGCCTCGAATCCGCCGCCCAGATCATCATCCTGCTCGTCATCGGCGGCATGGCCGGACTCGCCTCCTTCACCCACGTCCACGACTGGACCATGCAACACGTTCCCCCCGGCACCGGCGACTGGTTCGGCTGGGCCAACGCCATCATCTCCGAACTCACCCCCACCGCCGCCGGCCTGGAAATCCGCCGACGCAAGCGCGCCGGAACCTCCGTCGTCTACCCGATGGTCGTCCTCATCGCCGCCGCCGCGCTGTCCATCGCCGCACAACTCGCGGTCGCCGATCGCAGCCCAACCGGCTGGCTCCTGAGCGCCGTCCCGGCCCTGGCCTTCCTCGCCCTGACCAAACTCGCCCTGTCCGGCACACCCGCCGGCAAACCAACCCGCGATCACATCACCGCAGCTGACGAGCCCGTCAATCAAACGATCACCACCGTCACGGCCGAAGTCCCCCGCATCGAGGCTCCCGCGATCGAACCTGTGCCGTCCATCCCTGACGAACTCCTCCAGGGCGCTCGCATGGCCGTCTTCGCTCACCGGCAACGCAGCGAAGATCCCGTCACCCCGGCCGTCCTCGCCGAACACCTCGGCGTAGACACCGACACGGCCACCGCCCTGCTCCACCACCTCGACGGCACCCACGGGGGCCGCCCATGACCCCCAGCTCGTCGGCCTCTTCGACGCTGGCTCTCGTCCCCGGGAAGAACGGGCACCAACCCACCGCCTTCCCGGGCACGGGGGCGAACACCGAACCCCTACGCGCTGCTCCGGGGAGACCGTCCATCCTCGACCTGTTCGCCGGCCCCGGCGGCTGGACCCACGCACTCAACCTGCTCGGCCTGGCCGACCTCGGCATAGAGATCAACCCCGATGCCTGCGCCACCCGCACCGCTGCCGGCCACGCCACCCTGTGCGTCGACGTCGCCGCTCTCGACCCGGTTCGCTTCACCGGCACCACCGGACTGATCGGCTCCTCGCCCTGCCAAACCTTCTCCGCAGCGGGCAAACTCGCCGGCCTGCTCGACCTTCCTATCTGTCGACAAGCCCTCGACGACCTCGCCGCCGGAACAGACACCCGTGCCGAACTGCGCGAACACTGTCACGACCCCCGCTCACTGCTCATCGTCGAACCACTGCGCTACGCCCTCGCGCTATCCCCGCAATGGATCGCCATCGAGAACGTTCCAGCGACCCTCCCGCTGCTGATCCAGATCGCGGCCATCCTCCGATCACGGGGATACCAGGCATGGACCGGACTGATCAACGCCGCCGATCACGGTCTGCCCCAAATCCGACGTCGCGCCCTGCTGCTCGCCCACACCCATCGCCGGCCCCGACCGCCGCACCCCACACACGCTTCCGACGCCTGCGGACCTGACCTGTTCGGACCAGGACTGAGCGTTTGGCGATCCATGGCGACCGCGCTCGGCCTCCCACCCGGGCTGCACGTCCGCACCCGTGGCAACCGCTCAGCCGGCGCTGGAGGCAACGTGTTCTCAGCCGATCGTCCCGCCTGGGCACTTACGGAGAAGACCCGTTCCTGGAAACTCGGCAACCTTGACGACCCGGACGGCTGGCGGCACCTCACCTCGGCGGAAGCCGCTACCTTGCAGGGCTTTCCGCCGGACTATGCCTTCGCCGGCTCACGCACAGCGGTATTCCGACAGATCGCCGACGCCGTGCCACCACCTCTGGCCGTCGTCGTCCTCAGTTCCCTGCTCGGCCTGGGGGACGCCCGATGACCCTTTGCGGAACCGCACACGATAGTGCCGTCAGACGCGGCGGAGACGGCTACCACACCTGGCTCGATCACATCTGGCCCGCCGCCGGCTGCGCCGCCCCCATCCGTCTTCACGGCCAGGTCCACACCGTCGAGGCGCACACCGGCGTCATCCTGACCACGCTGCCCACCTCGGCCCTACCGGACGGCGTCATCTACAAAGCCTGCGGAAACCGCCGCACCACCGTCTGCCCCTCCTGCGCCGAAACCTACCGCCGTGACGCCTACCACCTCGTCCGCTCCGGCCTGACCGGCGGCAAAGGCGTCCCCGAGTCCGTCTCGACCCACCCGGCCGTCTTCGCCACCTTCACCGCCCCCACCTTCGGACCCGTCCACACCCGGCATGTCCGCACCCACACCTGCACCGACAAGACCCGGTGCACCTGCCGGCCAGAACCCTGCCACGCCCGCCGCATCATCGACACCTGCCCCCACGGCATCCGGCAAGCCTGCTTCGCCCGCCACGAGGCCACCGACCAGCGCATCGGCCAACCTCTGTGCCTGGACTGCTACGACCACGACCACCACGTCATCTGGAACAACCAAGCCGGAGAACTCTGGCGCCGCACCAAACAGACCATGGAACGCCACCTCAACCGCATCGCCCGCCGCCGCGGCTTGCCTCGCATCCGCATCGCCCACGGCAAAGCAGCCGAATACCAACGACGCGGAGCCGTTCACTTCCACGCCCTGCTACGCCTCGACGGCCTGGACCCCGACGACCCCACCGCCGTCATCACCCCACCGTCCGAACTCACTGTCGACGACTTGCAAGACGCGGTCCAGCACGCCGCCACCGTCACCCGGTACACCACCGAAGGACACGACGAACGGCCCGGTGGTTGGTCCATCGCCTGGGGCGACCAGCTCGACGTGCGCCCCCTCAGCCTGCGCGGAGACAATCCCGTCACCGACGTCATGGTCGCCGCCTACCTCGCCAAGTACGCCACCAAAGGCACCGAGACCACCGGACACGCTTCCCGCCGCCTCGACCACACCTCGATCGAGCAATACGCCAACCGCACCGGCACCCACACCGAACGCCTCATCGCCGCCTGCTGGGACCTCGGCCACCCCAAGCATGCCGGATACGACGGTCTACGCCGCTGGGCACACATGCTCGGCTTCGGCGGGCACTTCTTCACCAAAGCCCGCCGCTACTCCACCACCTTCGCCGCTCTACGCGCCGCACGTGTCCGCTACCGGCGTGCCCAAGACGTCGGCAACGACTACGCCCCCGACGCCTTTGACCGTCAAGAAGAGCTTGACGACGAAACCACGCTCATTATCGGCGACTTGACCTACGCCGGATCCGGGTGGAAAACCACCGGAGACGCCCTTCTAGCCAACACGGCAGCGGCACAAGCCCGCGAATACACCCGAGCAGGACGCGAAGAACTCGCCTACGAACAGGCATGCAGTTCGTCTACACCGCTCGCCGCCTGACCAACCTTCAGACTGTGAACGGAGCACCAGCATGCCAACCCACAGCAAGACCGTCGTGTACCCGGGCCAAGCCATGTACGACGTCGATGAGACCGGGGTCGTTCTCCGCCTGTCTCGTCGCTACCTCTACCAAGAGATCCGCGCCGGACGCCTCCGCACCGTCAAAGCTGGACGCGCACGACGCGTCCCCGCCGACGCCATCGCGGACTACGTCAAGCTCCTGGAGCAGGAAGCACAGGCCGCCTGATGCCCAAACAACGCGCACACGGCGACGGCGGACTGTACTGGAGCGAAACCCGCCAACGATGGATCGCCGAAATCACCATCGGCTACACCCCGGCCGGCCGACGCATAACCCGCAAAGCCGCAGGACGCACCAAGACCGAAGCCAAGGCCAAACTCAAGGAAGTTCTCCGAGACCTGGAAGACGGCACACTTACCGAGTCCGGCAGCTACACCATCAAGCAGGCCGTTGAGGACTGGCTCGAGTACGGCCTCACCGGCCGTGATCCTCAGACCATAGAGACAAACACGATCTTGTGCCGAGTCCACATCGTTCCTGATCTTGGTGCACGCAAGCTCAAGGATCTCAAGGCCACAGAGGTCGAGAAGTGGCTCAGGATCAAGGCTCAAACGCTCAGCACGCGAACCCTGCAAGCCCTCTACTCCGCGCTGAACCGCATCGTCAAACGCGCCATGGCTCGTGAGAAGGTGAAGCGCAACGTCGTCGAGCTCTGCACCATCCCCAAGGGTCAAGGCGGTCGACCCTCTCGATCACTGACCTTTCAGCAAGCCCTTGCCATCCTCAGCGCATCCAAACACCACCGCATGCATCCCTACATCGTGATCTCCCTCCTCACCGGAGCACGCACCGAGGAACTACGTGACCTTCGTTGGGACCACGTCGACCTGAAAGGCAAGCCAGCATCCTTCGGCAAACCGGCGATCCCCCCGCACATTGCCGTATGGCGGTCGGTCAGAGCAGGAGGTGATACCAAAACCAAGAAATCACGACGCACCCTCGCCCTGCCCGCGCGGGCTGTGGAAGCACTCAAGCAGCAAAAACGCCAACAAGCCAACGAACGTAAGGCGGCCAGCCAGCGCTGGAACGAACACGGGCTCGTCTTCACCAGTCGCATCGGTACAGCTCTGGACGCTCACAACGTACGGCGCGACTTCCGCAACGCCATCAGAGGCATCAAGGGCATCTACGCCGATGCGTGGACACCACGTGAGCTACGACACAGCTTCGTATCACTGCTCTCCGATGATGGCGGCCTATCGATAGACGAGATCGCAAAACTGTGCGGACACGCCAGCACATCAGTGACTGAGACCGTCTATCGACACCAGATCCGGCCCGTCATCCAAACCGGCGCCCTGGCCATGGATCGCATCTTCAACGACAGCACGGACGCCTAGCGGTCCAGCAGCATGTCACTCAGTTTGTCACTCAGAAGATCAAAAGGCCGCTCCCGATTACTCGGAAGCGGCCTTTGACCTTGGTGGAGATGAGGGGATTCGAACCCCTGACCCCTTCGATGCGAACGAAGTCCTGCCCGATCATCCACCTGTGAGGTTACATCGTTCGGGCAGGTCAGCGCTGGTTTTTAGGGCAACTGAAGTCCACCCAGGGCAACCGATGACAACGTGATCCACTCCCACTTCACTCCCACTCCGCCCGAACGCCCCTCCCGCCGTACGGACGGGTATCCGTGACGGCTGATTAACCGTCAAGGTAAACAGTCGATTAACTCTTCCGAACGCGCGAGCGGTGACGCATTATGTGACGACCCCGTCACGGGGGAACACGACGGGACAACGGCAACAGAAGCAGCCAGGGGGGCCGCTTTCCATGACAATGACGTCACCATGCCCGGAACCGTACGACAGCACCACTGCGCACAAACTCGCCATCCTGGAACACACCTACCCGCGCTGGCGCATCACCCAGCGGGTCGGCGGCATGTGGAGCGCAACCCGGGTCGTGCCGCCCACGCGGGCCCAGGCCGCCGCGGGAGTGCACCGCTACATCATCCAGCCCGACCTCGACGCGCTCGCCGCGGTCTTGTGCCAGCAGCTCTTCATCGCGCACACGATCAAGTAAGGAGTGGCGGTCAGCCACGCGGCCACTCCTCAGCAGGCGCCACGAACGTGCCCAACGACGGGACCGGTCGCACGTACCCTTGAGCCTCCAAGTCGTCGATCGCATGTCTCGCAGTGTTGAGGCCGACCTCGAACTCTTGGGTGATCTGCTTCAGGCTTGGGATCTTCGTGCGGGGAGCGTAGGTGCCACTGACGATTCGCTGCCGCAACGTCTCCATGAGCTGCAGCCACAGGGGCCGCTCCGGGGCCGGATCCCAGTTGATCATGGAGAAACGCTAGTGATCCTGGGTGGTCCCCAGTCATCCGGGAACCGCCCAGACGCACCCGGGCATGCCTAGGCATGCCCATGACAAATGTGATAAACGGTAACGACACGGCGGCGTGGGAAACATCCCCAGGGGGCGGAAACCCTCGCAAGGCTGTCGGGCCCACGCCGCCGCCCCACCCGTGGACAGAAGAGCTCGCGAGCTCAATCCTTATCGCGACCGGGACAGATCTTGTGCTGAGGATCCCACCAGATCGGGTAGAACACCCGCGGACTCTCGTCCGAGATCACACCCCACAGCCGCTCGGGACCACTCAGCCGGAACCGGAACACCGCGTCGAACTCGTCTAGCTCCAGTTCACGGAGGCGCGTCTGTGCCGCAGACACCAGGTGCTCCACAGGGATGAGCTTGTGCTTGGCACCGCGTCGACGATTGTTGCCGGTCATCTGGCTGCGGATCTCTTTCCAGCTCAGCCGTTCCATTTCCGCGAGGAAATCAATGATGCGGATCAGCGTGTCCCGGTCGACGCCGGCCCACGCCCATGCCCCGTTGTGCTCTGTATCGAGCAGCGACAACCGCCACAGGGGATGATGAAGATCGGCCTCCAGCCCCGCCGCAGCGACACCTAGCAGCCGTTTTGGGATGCTCTTGCCCGCCCCGGGCGCGATGGAGCCAGGGAGTACAGGAACACCCTTGGACTCGTAGGCGGTAGCCGGGACGGGTTTCTGCTTAGCCCTCTTCGCCATTGGCGCGGGCCGCGAGCATGGCGTCGAAGAACTCGAAGATCTCCGAGTCCAGCAGCGGCTCGTCACTGCGCTGCATGGGTGCTACGCCTGCACGAAGGCGTGCACATACCCAGGGCTTTTCCTGGTGTGTCATCTGCGAGAGCTGGTTGGCGCCGAACTGCCCGTAGGACGCCAGGACGAGATCGATCGACTCTTGCTCGCCTTCGTCCAGCGCGCTCAGGTCGCCTGTGATGTCGCCCGGGTTGAGCTGGAAGCGGCCTCGGTGCTTGCCGTAGAGATCTTTGGAGACCGGCCCGTTTGCCCACGCCTCGAAGCGCTCGGGGAACAGACGCCGCTCCTCCCAGGCGAGGTGGTACCCGTAGGCGTAGTAACAAAGCTTCTGCAGCTTCATCGCCGTCATCGAGCCGAGCTTGCTGAGGATGTATGCGGCTACGTCTTGGACGTGCGCCATGCCGACTCCCCTCATGTGCTCACCGTAGCTCTTACCCTGTTCAGCGCTCGGAATTGCATCGCGATTCCCATATCAGTGTGTATGTGGACAGACCTCACCAAAAGACCTAGATCGAAAATGTTTTCGACTCGTTGCCTGTTGGCGCGATCAAGCCAGCGTCTCACCGCACGTGCGCCCCTGCAGCCCCTTCTGGCAGCTTCGCACCACACGTAAGGCTCGCGGTCAGCTCGCTGACGGGCTGTCCTCGCCCTGCAACTTCTCGGCCGCACCGGGCAACACATAGCTCCCGGTTCCGGGTTCCGTCTCCACCAGGCCGGCCTCGCGCAATGCCTTATGAACCTTCTGGGCCACGGTGTTGCTCATCCCGAACTCGCCCATGAGTTCGTGCACGGTTGGCACCCGGTCGCCGGGCTGCAGTTCGCCCGTGCGGATCCGCTCGCAGATGACACTGAAGGCGTGCCGCCACTTTGATCGACTCGGATGCACACGATCACCATGGCGGGATGTACCTGGGCAAACATAGGTACACCTAGACGTCCTGTAATACATGTGGGGATGGTTTAAGACACCTTGACGTGGCAGACTGTGGCCAGAAATTGAACGGGCCCCCCAGCGCGGGAACGCTGGCGGGCCCATTGATCGCACGTCGGAGGTGCGACCCTTGGAACAGCCTACGGATGGCGACCAGCCTGCCCAACCCCGCGAACTACTGCATTACGACACGTGGGCGGATGAAGAGGGCTACCACGCCCGCCTCTACCAGGAGCTACCTCAGGCCGCCCTCGACTACGGCTGCGTGCAAGAGCTCTGGGCCACCACCGAGACCGCGCTGATCCAGGAAGCCGCACGCAACAGGGTCAAGGTGTGGACGTGGGAATCCGGTCCCGGCGACGACCTCAGCGAGGTGCCGTTCCGAACGGGAGACCTGCCGTGAAGGTCGTCCCTTACGTGACCGCCTACGACGGGGAAGACATCCGCTACCAGCTCACCCTGGCTCCATCTCCTGAGGCCACGGACGGGATACGCCTGTCCTACGCCGATGTCACTGAGCACGATCGACTGTTCGGAGCACTGTGGCATCGGCACGGCCTGACCAGGGCCGGGCGACCCGAGTGGAAGCTGGTCAACACCGGTCGGCAACGCCGTTGCATGCTCCGTCTGTTGTGTCAGGTGTGCGGGCAGCCTGCGAGGGATAGCGCTGGCTTGATCTGGTGGGTGATGAACGAGTCGCCAGGCGCAAACGGGCTAGGCGAGCCGTTCACTCACACTCCGCCGACCTGCCGGGCATGCATCCCGATCGCTCGGAACCTCTGCCCACGGCTGCGAGAGTTCTCTCAGGTCTACACCGCCACGGCGGCCGAACCGTACGGAGTGGTCGCGGACATCTTCAAGCCTGCCGGCCGCAACCTCGTCAGGGCGGGGACTACGCGCGAGCTGCCGTTGGACGCGTTCCATGACCTGGAGTACGCGCTCGCGAAGCAACTGATCGTCACGTTGGAAGATCTGCGGCCTGAGCAGGTCTCGTAGACGGCCCGCCTCTTGAGGAGTCAGGCACACATGCCGCCATTCCCCGCCTTCAAGGCCACAGAGGCGTGTATCCATTTAGCACGAGAACAGCCACGCCCCACAACGACTACCGATCATGAGTCAGGTTCGCTTTGCCGCCTGTTGTTGTCCTGCTCCGGCGCCTTTGCCAGACGTCCCTTGCGCAAAAGCAAGGCGGCAGCAGCTTCGCCCAACGGGTAGGTGTGCGGCCTCTGCCCGGGTATCTCCTTGCCTTTCAGGATCGCGCGGATTCGCTGCGGCTGTAGTGGACCCTTGGCTAGATATCGGGCGAGCTGAGCAGCCGTAGCAGTCGCGGTCTCCTCAGCAGGCCCGACAGACGTCTCGGGGGAGGAGTCCGCCGTCTCATCAGCGGCGATCGGAGCGGCATCGACGAGGTCTTGGCGGGTCGCCACGAGCCACGCTTCGATGCGCCTATCGATCTGGGTGTTGATCTCGTTCGCGACCCGAGCCGTCACGGCCTGGTTGAGGCGCTCCTCGAAGAGGGCATGGAAGCGCTCATCGAAGCGCCGGTCGAAGCGTTCTTGGAACCCGGTGCCATCTCCCCAAGTGTTGGCGTAGACGGTGAATAGCGTGTCGAAGAAGTTCTCCACCCAGGCGTCGAAGCCTGGAAGCCCGCTGTCCTGCCACGTCTTGATCCGATCATTAAACGCCGCTTCGAAGCGGGCATCGAACAGCGGGCCGAACCTGTCCTGGAACTTGCTGCCCGCCGCAACGTCGCGCGCCTGCAGTCGCTGGTCAAGTTCAGTGCCGAACCGTTCGTCGATCCACCGGTCGAACCGGGCTTGAAACCACTTCTCGAAGCGTTCTTCAGTCCACCACGTCCAGAGTCCCATGCCACGCCCTCGCCACGAGCAGGAGATATGGATCAGTCAACTGGACGATATGTAGGAATCCTGCATGCCGGATAGACAATGATCTGGGGACTCTTGGGTTTCTCTAGAGAGACAGAACCCGATCGTTGACTAGCGAGGTCCGAACTCACTTCTTTGGTTGGGGAACGCAGCAGCCAGGCACATCCTCAACAGGGAGAGCCGTCAACCAGGTCGCCGATTTTCTCTGATGACCAGTACTCGCGCAAAGCGGCGATCTGTCGTCCCTCGAAGTCGAGGACGGCGATCTCGCGCATCCGCTTGCGGACCCGCTGGGCCACGTCGTCGAACTCGGCTTCCCATTCGGCGATTGCGGTACTCCCGTCCAGGTAGAGGTTGAGCAGCTCGCATTTGATATTCGCCTGTGACGCGACGACCTTGCTTTCCCAGTACTCCCGGATTGCCTCGCGGTTAGGGATCGGTGCCTCCAAGACCCGCTCG
The DNA here is from genome assembly GCF_044460125.1 of Nonomuraea sp. NPDC050153. Classification (NCBI taxonomy): domain Bacteria; kingdom Bacillati; phylum Actinomycetota; class Actinomycetes; order Streptosporangiales; family Streptosporangiaceae; genus Nonomuraea; species Nonomuraea sp. NPDC050153. The sequence goes on along the minus strand of NZ_JBITJQ010000003.1, from coordinate 351,927 downwards.
TGGTACGTGGCATCTTCGGTGAAGATCGTGATGATGAGGTCTGGGTCCTGCCCCTCCCATGCCCGGATATAAACATCAAGGACTTCGCGGACGTCCTGCTTGGTCAGTTCCATTAGGGCTCCTCTTCGATGTCAGCCAGCGTGAGTGGCGCGTCGTACTGCGTGTGATCTTCAAGAAGCGCGCCGAGGCTACCTGGATCACGCAGCCTTATCTGGGACAGATCCGCCTCGGCGATTGAATCTTCACCGAGGCGGACCCATTTCCAGGGGCCCGTGGAGACCTCGATGTCGCTGCCGAAGCCGGAGTAGTAGCCAGCCATGACGGTCTCACCAGGAAGGACGGCCAGCTGGAACATCCCGAAGTACCGGGTGTCGTTGCTGTTCTTCCAATGACCGACAAGGTGACGGTTGACCAACTGGGCTTCGAGCTCGTTACGGAAGGGAGATGCACGGCCCTCGCTGCGCGGCGTCGGCGGATGGTTGGAGATCTTCATCAGGCGATCAGATTCCAGCGAGATCTTGGCGATGTCAACGTGCGCCTTTCGCGTCGGCCCAGGACCGAATCGGAAGCTGGTGACCCAGAAACCGCAGAGCGCCTCGGCCTCGAAGCTGGGAGGTATCGAGCTCAGGACGCCCCCGATGTATCGATCCCCGCCGTCCGACAGTTCGGCCGGGGTGACGGTGCCAACAGCGACGATCACGTCTCCTGGCGGAACCGAGTCGGTTTCCCAGGCGTCAACAGCTTCGCCGCTGACTGGCCATCCGACGAGCGGCGTCAACATGGTCGCAAATTCCGCGGCCGACACATCGAGCGCTCGTCGGGCGGCGATCAGCCGGCGGCGTGCCAGCGTGGCGAAGTCCGGCGGATGTCCGGACCGCGTTCGTAGGTTGACGACCCTTCCCATTTCGGTCACCGGCTCCTCGTGGGGTGGCTATGCGCCTGGGTTGCGGCGTCTCGGCTTCATGTCGTTCTTGCCGTGTGGGTACGGCTGGCCCAGTCGGTCGTACAAGTGGCGGAGGTCTGCTTGGAGCTTGCCCACCTCGGATCGAAGTTCTTCGATCTTCGTGATCACCTCGGATGGCTGAAGGTCGGCCAGCCGTCCGACTTCCTGGCGGAGCTCGGCAACCTCGATCGCCACGACCTCTAGCGTTGCGCGCTCTGTATGAACTCCTTGAGGCGTTGCACGCACATAGACGGCCTTGCCAGGTTGACCAAAGACAAGGCCCTCCTGACGCAGGAGATCCACCGCGTTGCGGACGACATTGTTCGAAGCATCGTGAATCTCCATGAGTCTTCGCGTGGATGGCAAGGGGTCGCCCACCGCCAGTTCGCCCGAGTCAATCTGCGCTCGCAGCGTGGCAGCGATCCGCTGATAGATGGGCTGGCCAACTACTTCGGTCACGTGGGGGCTCCTCGTTGACAAGGTCCAACAATGTGCACCCAGTTCAGCACAGGTCCTAGGTATCAATCCACTCACCTTCCCAGCGGGCTCCTTGACCAACTGTACGCGTATGGACCATCCTTACGCGTATGGAAGAGATAAAGCCGAGCCAGACGATGACGGCGATGCAGGCAGTCTCGTGTCTCTGTCGATCGAGGCCGTTCATGACCGTCGAAGCAGCCGCGCTGATCCTCGACATGAGCGTGGACTATCTGCACGTCGGCATCCGTGAAGGACGGATTCCCGCGCATCGCTTCGGCCGTTCCTACCGGCTCCGCCGGGACTTCATCTACGGCTTCGTCACTACGCCGTCTGGCGCAAGGTTCGAGGACTACGCCGCCACCTGGCTCGCCAAGTACGGCGCGGAGGCTACGGCCTGATGCGCGCATTCCCCCTGGACATGCAAAGGGCGGCCCCTCACTGCCAAGATCCGGGCCGCCCGCATGTCCCACCCGCCAGTCAAACGGAAGGACTGCCGCCAATGATGACACACACGGCGCTCGGCAACACCGCCCTCTCCCCGGACATCGCGGCCCGTACGGCTCAAGACTGGTACGAGCAGGCCGCGTCCATGGCGGCTACTGCGGTCGAGGTCTCCGACATGGCCGCCTCCCTCGCGAAGGCCGCTGACATGCTCCTCAACGTTGCCGGGGCCCCCCTCCCGGTGCGCGAGCCCTCGGCGCCCACTTCGAACGTGTACAGCCTCGCCGCTGCCCGTGCTCGCCGTCAGGCGGTGTCCCGGTGAAGACCCGCACCGAGACCAACGCCGAGTGGCCTGAGGGCGTCATCGCCCGCTACCTCACAGTCGGTGGCGCCACCGTCGATGTGGCCGAGCGCTCCGGCTACTACGACCGCGACGACCCAACCGAGACTGTCGCCACCTGCTTGGGGTGCGGCGGGAAGCATCTCTTTGACTGGAATCGCTGGCTCTACAGCTCCTCCGAGAATCGCCAGGTTCAGGAGTTCGACGAGGGCGGCCAGTTCTCCACCCCCAAGGCGTGCGAGTGGGCTCAGACGCACGCCGAGAAGTGCCGGGCCATGCCTCAGCCGGAAGGCGGCCCGCGATGACGACCCGCACCTCTGACGAGATCCAGGCCGCGACCGACGAGGTCTACAACCTCATGAGCCACCAGCCCAAGCGGCGCGGCTGGATACCCGCCCCACCGACGTTTGCGATCGACATCCTCGCCTGCACCAACCCCTCCTGCGCGAAGGCGGCGCGATGAACATGACCCTGCGCCGCCCCCTGATCCTGTGGGCCGTGACCCGGGACGGTGACCAGCCGCACGCCGCGAGCATCATCTTCCGGCGTGACGACCCGTTCGCGGTCGAGATCGTGCTCCCGCTCCACGATGTCGATGCGGTCACCAACGACCAGTTGCGCGTCGACCCGGACTCCCGCGACGACGCGATCTCCGTCGTCATCACCTTCAGCCGCGCCCTGCTCATCGACGGCCTGGAAGCCCCGGCCGGCGAAGGGCAGGTGCGGGTCGAGCCGCACATCGTGGACTCCGACTACATCACGATCAGGCTGCCGCTCACGGCCGACGGCGTCGCGTTCTGCACCGAGCGCGCCCCGCTGGAGGCGTTCGTGGACGCCACATACCGAATGGTGCCGCTCGGCGGCGAGAAGCGGCTGGCCGCTAAAGAGCTGGACCGCTGGCTGGCGGAGGTAGCGGTATGACCTCCATCAACTACGCCGCCGTCATCACGTTCCCCGCAGTGTTCGCCACCCTGTACGCCGCCCACCACGTGGGGGACCACTGGGTTCAAACCCACCGGCAGGCGTGCGTGAAAGGCGAGCCGACCAAGGCAGGCCAGCGAGCGTGCCTGTGGCACGTGTTCACGCTGGCCCTGACCAAACTGGCCGCCCTCTTCATGCTCGTCTTCGTCACGGGTCTGCCGCTCACCTGGTGGACGCTCTTCGCCGGCCTGCTGCTCGACGCCGCCACCCACTACTGGGCTGACCGGCGGTACACCCTGAAGGCGCTCGCTGAACGTCTCGGCAAGGGCGACTACTACACGCTCGGGCTGCCCGAGGCCGCGCCGTGCGGGACCGGAGCGTACGCGCTCGACCAGTCGTGGCATGTGGGCTGGCTGTTCTTCACCTCCCTGATCATCGCGGCAGGTGCCTGATGAACCGGCCCGGCTGCCGTACGGAGCGCGGTCCTGCGGCAGCCGGGCCTCCCAATCCCCCCGTCCGCGGCTGGGCGTGGCACACATCCACTACCCAGGTTGTCCCCGCGGACGGGGGCTCACAACGACAACCCCCTGTTGAACGGACCTCGACATGAAGCCCCCGAACGACCAGCCGCCCGAGGACGGCCTCGCTGAGGACCTCGCCCGGCTGAACGACTGGCAGGACGCCCTCGCAGCCATGGGGCAGCCCTCCCCGTGCGACGAGGTCGTGGAGGGGCCCACAGAAGACGCACGCGCTGAGCCGAACGAGAGCGACGACACCGGGAGCACGAAGTGAACACCGACCAGATCACCGACTACCTGCCGCCCCCATGGGTGCTGTGGATCGTCGGTGGCGTCATCGCCATAGCCGCGGTCTTCCTCCTCGTGCGGGGTGTCAAAGCGCTCGCCCGACTGGCTGTTGCGAGCGCCACCGACGAGCGCAAGGGCGCCGCCAAGAAGGTCGCCACCAGCGCCGCCCTCTACGTGCTGCTGTACTTCTTCTGGGCGGTCGCCGCCGGCATCTCGATGCGCGGCCTCATCGGCTTCGCTCAGGACACCATGAAGCTGGACGGGCCGTGGCCGTACCTGCTGTTCTTCGCCCTGGACGGGGCTGCGGCGTTCTGTATGGTGCTCGTCACCAAACGGGCCGCCCGCGCCGCGTCCACGCTGGTGCCGCGCCTGGCCGTGTGGGGTCTGGTCGCTCTCTCGGCCTGGTTCAACGCCTCCCACGCCCCCGACACGACTGTCGCCGTGGTGGCGTGGGCGTGCATCCCGGTCATCGCGGGTGTCTTGTTCGAGCTCGCCCAGGCCGAGACCCGTAACCAGGCCGCCAATCCCGAGCGGCGACTGTCGGCAATCCAGTGGCTGCACCCAGTTGAGCGGATTCGCGTCCTCCTCGAGTTGGCCGCGGACACGACCGTCACCGCCGACGAAGCCACCATGCGGGTGCGTGACGTGACGGCCGCGGCGTGGCTGTACCGGCTGCGCACCGCCTGGCCTGTCTTCCGCGCTGTGATCCGGTGGCGGGCCCGGGTCGCCCTGTCCCGTGCTGACTTCTCTGACCCTGCGCGAGCCGAGGAGATCCTGCGCGGTACACAGGTGTCCGCTCAGGTCGACAAGTTCGCCACCCTCAACTTCGACTCACCGCTGTCAGCCCGGCTCGCGATAGCCAGCCTGATCGGTGAAGAGCCCGACCTTCCCGTTGCCCCTGCACCTGCCTTTGACGTGCAGGTGAAGAGCATCACCGGGCACGTGATCGGCGCCAACTCAGGCGAGATGAGGGGCGGCAGCCGTCTTGACCTGTTCCATGCACTCCCGCCTGCCCCCGGCTTCGCGCCTGCGGCGGTCACGAGAGGCATCAACGGGAGCGGGCCTTCGCCCCGCCCTCTCGTGATGCCTGGCCAGACCGCCGTTCACGCCTCGCTGCCCGATGAAGGGCAGGACGAAGGGCAAGGCGAAAGGCAGCAGAAGCCGCGCAAAAGGCCAGCTCGGCGCACGTTCGACCGAATCAACCCGGAAGCCGAACAGTGGTGGGTTCAGCGTGCCCTTCAAGGCCCCGAGCCGACCTGGCAGGACCTGACCAAGGAGTACCCGCGCCGCAGCCGCAACTGGGCCGAAGCCCGCATCGCCAAAGGCAGAGAGCGACTGGCCGAAATTCGTGCCTCTCGCGGCGACAATTCCACCCCCTCTGGAGACCCGTCATGACCCGCAACATCGGACGCGCTGTCGCTTGGATCGTCGTGGGCGTCATCGTCGACCTTCTCGAAGCAGCCGCCTACCTCATCGCCATCGGCCTGCTCACGGCCGTGCTCGGAACGGTGCTGCCCCTCGCTGCCGCGTTCGTCATCGCGCTCCTGAGCGTCAGCGTCTCCTTCGGCTACCGCATGGCCCGACGCGTCGAAAGAGCCCGTAGAGGTGGCCAGTCATGAGCCCGATCGTCGCGGCCACTGTCGTGTTCCTCGCCGTCTTCGCTTTGGTGCAGGCGTCGATCGTTGACCCGCCCGAGTCGCCCCGAACCCCGCGCCGCATGCAGTGGTGGCACCCCTTCATGTGGATCGCCGCGGTCAGCATCGTCTTCCCGCTCTACACCTGCTGGAGCGCCCTCCGATTCGCTCTCTACCTCGTCTCGTTCGCCACCGCTTGGGCGTCCGTCGGGCTGGCCACGGCCACCGCGATGGACGGTCGCGCTATCCGCGTCTACCGGGTCTCCACCTGGCAGGAGGTCTCGCTTTGACCGAGAACGCCCGCTCCGACCACCTGCGTCTCGTCAAGCATGGCGACGACGCCCCCGACCTGCCCCTGACCGACGAGAACGACGAGCACATGGAGCTGGCCCTGCAAGACGAAGCCGGCGAAGTCGAGGGAGTCGTCTACGAGGGCGAGATCGTCTCCGACGTGCCCGAACGCTCCAGCAGGCTGCCGTCCGTGGTCGTCGAGAAGGTCACGGTACTCCGGCCTTCACCTAAGACGCAGAAGCGCGCCCGGGCGGCCGGACGACACGGAGCGCTCGTCCTCGCGGGCTGGCACTCCTGGTTGGTCCGCATGTACGACGGGCTCACCAACGGGACCATCCGCGAGCAGATCCGCATCTCGAAGGCGACAGGCGACCGGGAAGCGCTGGCGTTCTGGCTCGACAAGCGGCGAGAGGCCAAGAACGACCGCTACGAGCGGCTCATGAAGCTGCCCCTGCTCGCGCTGAAGATGGCGATCCTGTCTGGCGGCTGCCTCCTGGCCGTACCGGTGCTGCTGGTCATCGTCTCGACGGTCGTGTGGATGACGGGCGCCGGCGAGTGGACGGACCCGTGGGGGTGGCTCGGCGGTGTGCTCCGCTGGATGTTCGGGGCGTTGGCGTTCGCCTGGTCGGTGTTCGTGGCCGCGCTGCCCTTCCTGCTCATCTGGGCGGGCCACCGCGCAGGCCGTCGCAACACCGAATTGCCTACCTGGCTCGTCGACCCGGACAAGCCTGGCGAGGCCCGGAACGTGCTCCCCGACGAGAGCGCCATCCTGCACGCCCTGCGTCACATGAGCATTTCGCAACTCAACAAGGCGCTCAAGGCGGGGTGGAGACCGCGGTTCGTATTGGGCACTGCCCGCGACGGCGAGGGCTACCGCACCCAACTCGAACTCCCGGCCGGTGTGACAGTCGAGATGATCGTGCAAAAGAAGAAGGTCCTCGCCCACAACCTCGTGCGCTATCCCGTCGAGGTGTGGCCAACTGAGCCCAAGCCTGGCGTGCTGGACCTGTGGGTGGCTGACCAGGGGGCGCTGACCGGTCCGGTACCGGCTTGGCCGCTGCTCACCAAGGGCACCGCCGACTACTTCGAGGGCGTGCCGGTGGCGGTCGACATCCGCGGCAACGTCGTGATCGCCCTGTTGTTCGAGACCAACTACGCCTACGCCGGGGTGATGGGCAGCGGCAAGTCCTCCATGATCATCACCACTCTCCTGGGGGCAATGCTTGACCCGATCGTGGAGATCGACGTCCACGTCATGGCCAACAACTCGGACTACGACCCCATGGAGCCACGGCTGCGCACGCTCGCCACAGGTCAGGGCCTTGACGTCGTCGAGGCGTGCTTCGACAACCTGCGCGGGATTTACAACGGCCTCGAGGAGCGCGGTGAGGCGTTGAAGGACCACAAGGCGCGCAAGGTAACTCGGGAACTCGCCCTCAAGGAAGAGTGCCTACGCCCCCGCGTCGCCGTCATCGACGAGTGCCAGGCGCTGTTCATGCACGACAAGATGGGCGAAGAAGCCATCGACATCACCAAGAAGACCATCATGGCGGCCCGCAAGTACGGCGTGACGCTCAAGTTCGCCACGCCGGAACCGTCAGACGCCTCCCTGCCGCGCGCCGTCATGGCCGTCGTCTTGAACAAGGCGTGCTTCGCGATCGGCGACCAGCGTTCCAACGACGCCATCTTGGGCACCGGCAGCTACAAGATGGGCATCTCGGCCGTTGGGCTGAAGCCGAAGACGAAGGGCGATCTCGGCGACATCGGCACCTGTATGGCCCGCGGCTTCCAGTCGGAGCCGGGCCTGCTGCGAAGCTTCTTCGTCCCCTTTGATCAGGAGAAGGGCGTCGACATGGTGACGCCTGTGGTCGAGCGTGCCCTCGGACTGCGAGAGAAGGCCGGCATCGCCGCAGCGTCCGCCTCCTCCATGCAGGTTCGGGACCTGCTGGAGGACATGGTGGAGGTTGTCCGCCAGCGCACCCGACTGTCGGACGCGGCCAGCCTGCTGCGCGACCTGGCACCCGCCTGGATGCCCTACCAGGGCCTCACAGGCGCCCGGCTGCGCGACATCTTGGTGAACAAGCACGGAGTCAGGGTGACGAATACCGGCAACGTGCCGCGGGTGGAGCCGGAGGATCTGCGGGAGGCGCTGGCTACTCAACGACTGGGTGAGTGAGGCCCGCCCTGTCCTCGAAACGTGCTCCGGATGCGTCGAGCGACCCTCTTGCTAACTGCCCTCACCCCACCTAATCCGCCTAACTTTCGCCAGGTCAGAGACGCAATGAGCGTCAACAGCGGAAGATCATCGATCACTAACCGAAGTTAGGTGCCTCGCCCCGCGAAGCGGTGGCTGCGGAGACCTCTTTCCCGATCTTCGGGAGGGGTGTCCGGAGCATCCCGCTCCCACATCACGAAGGAAACAGATCATGAACAAGAGTCAGTTGGTTGCCGTCGTCGCTTCCAAGACCGGCCAGCCGAAGACGGTCGCCGCCGAGATGGTCGACGCCATCACCAACACCATCCAGGACACGCTCGCCTCCGGCGGCGAGGTGTCGCTGCAGGGGTTCGGCACGTTCAAGCGCACCTTCAAGCCGGCCCGGGACGGCCGCCATCCGCAGACCGGTCAGCCGATCCGCATCGCCGAGTCGTGGAGCGTCCGGTTCGCTCCGTCCGCGGGCCTGAAGTCTGCGGCGAAGGCATCCGTCGCGGCCTGACGCGGCTGTTGCGGGTACACGCCCGGCCCCTCCCCTTCCCCGGGGTTGGGCGTGGCCCGGAGCGTCCGCTTCGTCAAGATTCCGTTACTTCCGATCGGAGAAACAGACATGAGACTCCCCTTCACCAAGCGCCCGAAGGTGGGCTGCCCCAAGTGCGTCGGCGGCAAGGTCGTCGTGACCAACTTCGCGACGACCAAGGGCAAGGTGCTCGAGTCCCGCAACTGCCCGTGGTGCACCGGCAAGGGCACCCTCAGACACCGCTAACCCCGGGAGGAGACGACATGCGCTTCCTGACAAAGCTGGCCGGCGGCGTGTTCGCGCTCGGCGGCCTGGCGTTGTGCGTGTGGCTCTCGCTGTCGAGCGTGCCGACCGCTTTCGTCGCGATGGCCTGCTGCGCGGCGCTCGCCGTCGGCGCCATCTTCCTGATCGCACGCCGTGCTGGGCGAGAGACCGTGTGGCGCACCCCCAGCACGGTCGCGACCCCCGTGGCAGAGCACGACCCCATCGCGCCTGCAGAGGCCGTGATCGCTACGACGACCCCAACCTCATCAACGCAGGAGCAGCAGTGAAAGGTCAAGGCAAGAACCTGCTGGCGACGATCGGCTACCTGACCGTGGCGGTCGCTGCCGGGATCGGGCTCGCCATGAGCGGAGGCGTAGACGCCGATGCTGCGCGCGGGCACCTTTTCAAGGTCACCGAAACCAAGGACCAGCCCCGGAAGGCGAAGAAGCCCCGTCTCGTCGGGGTGGTGTCCGGCCACACCTCCAACGGCCTGCTGATCACGCCTTTCAGCGACGCCCCGTTGACACCGGTCAAGGCCAGCGCGGCGCAGCGAGAGAAGTGCCCGCTGGATGCCCGCTACCCGAACTGCCTCCGTTGATGCGGAGCGGCTGTTGGGGGTGCTCGCCACGACTTGGGAGGCGTGGCGGGTGCCCGGAGCAGCCAGCTCCCACACACCGAGGAGATCCCGATGGGCGACAAGCAGAACAACAACGACGAGCAGCCCCAGGGCACGGTCGTCAAGTGCGGTTCATGCAACGGCACGGGCCGAGACCACCTCGTCCCCCTCATCAAGAAGTGCGAGGTGTGCAACGGCGTCGGCAGCGTGCTCCTCAAGTAGCTGAGCGTTGCGGGTGCTCGCCCAGCCGCTTCCCCTGGGCTGGGCGGGTGCCCGGAGCGGTCAGCTCCACCACACCGAGAAGGGAGACCTGTCATGGGCTGGTTCAGCAACAAGAAGACAAGCAGCCCCGACCCGCCGCCGATGCGGCGCGACCATGTGCACAAACTGCTCAAGCTCGGCATGGAGTGGTACGGGGGCGACCCCGACGGCGACGACTTCGAGGCGAACCGGGACCGGTACTACCAGGCACTGAAGGGGTGCACCCGGGCAGAGGTCGACTACGTGGAGGACGCTCTTGAACGGCACGGCTACCCGCCATGACGCCGGTCCGCCGAGAAGGCGCGTGTACGGATCAGCGTCCGCGAAGCAACAGAAGATGACCGATAGGAGGTACCACCATGATCCCGGGCGGTACGCACTGGGGGGACGACAACCCGGCCACCTGCACCGGGTGCGACGGCGACGGCTGCGACTTCTGCGGCGGCATGGGGATCATCCCCCGCTGGGTCGTCGAGCAGTGGAACGAGGGCGCATGATGAGCGGCAACCTACCCGCATGGGACGGCCTGTCCGACCTAGACAAGGGGGCCGCACTTCTGCACCTGGTCAAGGTGTACGAGGAAGGCAGCGCCTACGCTCGCGAGCACTACCCGGCTCGATACCTCGACAACCCCGAGCTGAAGGCACTCGACAAGGCCGCAGCGTGCGACCACGCCGCAGGACTGTTCAAGAACGGCATCGACGACGTGTACGACAAGCTGGGCGAGGACGAGATAGATCGGCTCTACGACCTGGCGCTCGATGAGGGCCGGAGAACCCGATGACCGACAGCGAGCGAACGATCACCATGACCGCCGCCGAGTTGGAGATGCGGCACAACGGCGGCAACCGGTTCCGGCTGCGTGCCATGCTCTACATGGAGCCGTCCGAGCCGCCGCAGGTGGGCGGCCAGTGGCCGATCATCACCGAAGTCTGCGACACCGGGACGAAGCTACGGCCGCCGATCCTGTACTCCACGCAGGCGTCCCCTGGCGAGGCGTACGAGGCTCGCCGGGGCGACAAGGTGAGGGTCATCCCCGTCCACCCGCACGCCGCCGCGCGAGGCCGCCGCGAGCGAACGTCGGCCCACGCCTGAGCGGCACACGCGAGAGCCCCGGTCCCGCTTCCCCACGAACCGGGGGTCTCATATCCGGCGCCCCGGTCTCTGGAGAGGCCGGGGCGTTCTCGTGGGCGTCGACCTATCCCACTCTCCCTGGCCGGCTGATCGCCGTGGCGAGTCGGCGCACACCAGCGACCCGTGGGTGACGGTCCACCAGCTCGACTGCGATCGCCCGGATGGACGGTCTATCGCGCACCTCCGCTGGTGCGTGCTGGCACGCCATCAACAGTTCGGCTGCGGTTTGCTCGGGCCTGCCCCGCTGAAACCAGGCCCTGGCAAGGTCGGTGTGGAGTCGCCCACGCCGCTCGGGCGTCGGAAACATGTGATCCCGCAGGTCCCGTGCGGCGTGCAGTGCCGTGCCAGCATCGCCGAGGGCGAGGTGGATGTCGGCGCGGTAGAGCGCGGCAAATGGCTCCGCGGTCGGTTTCATGGCTGGTATCCGGGCGGCGGCATGCTCGGCTTCGGCGATCCCCTCCAGCGCGCGCTCCCGGTCCTCGGCCCAGGCGTAGGTGTATGCCCTCGCACACAGGAGCCGCAGGTACATGCCGGCATGGGCGGTCGTGGGCAACCCGGTTGGCCTCAACTGGTCGATGCCCTTCGTCATGACGGCGGTGGCCAGATCGGGACGCCCGTGCTTGCGCAGCATCATGCCCAAAGCTCGCGCCGAGGCGGCCTTAGCCACCGGGTCTTCGGATCGGTCCGCGTAGAGCATCGAACGGTCCGCCGTGATCCGAGCAGAGGTTCTGTTTCCGATCTTGTTGAGGCTCTCCGTGGCCAGGTTGTAGCTTGCCGCGACCATCGCCCATCCCGCGGGGGTGCGAGCTCGCTCGGCTGTCTCCTGCGCCGATGCGAGCAGGCTGGGCAAGGTGGCCATGAGGGCGGCCAGGTCGCTGGTGTCGAACTGGCGGCGCGCCGCTCGTAGCATCCGTGCGATCTGCGCCGGCTCGACAGGGCGGTCCGGCAGCGCGGGCACTGCCAAGGCGTCGTCGAAACGCTGGAGGAGCGATAGTGGGATGCTCAGCCCGGCCGCAGTGAGTAGTGTGCGACGCCGCATCGGATCGGTCCCCTCGTCGTCATGACTCCCACCACTCACTGTATCCGCTCCATAGCTGTCCGTAATAGCTTTGGCATGCTGGAGCGTTTCGCGGCGGCCCTCCCCGCACACGCACCGCGGCGCCAGCCCGAGCATCTGCCGTGTGGTGCCGTAGACGCCAGCCAGCATGCCGGCGTACTCGACGCCAGGCCGTTCCTGGCCGTGCTCGTAGCGGCACAGCATCGCCTCCGACAAACCGGGCGGGTGGAGCCCCTCGCCGATGTACACCTTGGCCACCTGGTCGACGGCCTGGGCGCGGGACCAGCCGAGCGCCAGCCGCCACGCCTCCAGGGCGGACACTTCCGGCAGCGCGTCCCGCAACTCGGTCACGATCCGCTCGGTCGCATGCCCGGCACGCTGGCCGCGCATGCGGATGGCTGTCGCCTCGCGCTGAATCTGCGCACGTCTTGACCTGGTGATCTGCCCCACAGGGCGCCTCCACGGGTCGCGGACACCGGTGGATGAACCGTAGCGGCAGCCGCACTTACCGTTCCGCCCATACCGCTGTGATTGACCCCGGCCCCTCAATGAGCGGCACCCACTCACGCAATGACCCGCCATAGCCACGCCTGACACCGTCGAATCATCACCGAAGCGCCCGCGGACATGGCAATGTGCGACCGGCCAGATCCGCGGCCCAAACCCTCAAGGCGGTGCCGCGGATGACCCTCCGAAGGGAGCATCGTGACCCATCTCCTCACCCGCGTGTGGCGGCTCATCCGCGGCCCGCTCCAATGGCGGCTCCTGTGGCTGTGGCACGCCAAATTCATGGTCGGCGTGACCGGCATCGTCCGCGACAGCGAAGGCCGCGTGCTCCTCCTGCGGCACCGCATGTGGCCCCCCGACCGGCAGTGGGGCTGCCCGACCGGATACGCCAACAAGTCCGAGACATTCGAGGACACGATCATCCGCGAAGTGCGCGAAGAGACCGGCCTGCACGTCAAGGTGGGCCGCCTCCTGCACCTCAAGAGCGGATACAAGCTGCGGGTTGAGGCGGCCTACGAGGCCGAACTCGCCGGCGGCACACTCACCATCGCGAGTGTCGAAATCCTGGAGGCGAAATGGTTCTCGCCGCATCACCTTCCCGATGGGATACAGGAGTCACACCGGCTCCTGATCGAGCGCACCACCACCTGACGCTGGGGCAAGGCCGCTCATCCTGCCTGACCCCAAACGAGCACCTCGCCGGTAGCCCGGCCGACCAGGCGGAGCTGCTGGAGCAGCTGGTCGCCTGCCGGGCGACCGCCGCGCTGCACAGCTCCCACCCCGATGTGACGTTCTCGCTGTTGCCGTGGGTACTTGATCGGCTCCCTGGCGGCTGGGAGGTCTTCCACGTCGGCTTCTCCGTGATGGCGGCCCGGTATGAGGAACTGGGGCTACGGCAGCTGCTGCCGATCGACCGCGTGTGGGTGGGGGTCCGGTCCAGCCGCACCGGCTGTTTCGGCGGGTTCCACCACCCCGACCAGGGCTACCGCCATCTGCAGATGGGAGCGGTGGTCACCCGGTACGGCGACCTGTCCCGCACCGCTACGGAGTCCTCGGCTCTGGCGGCGTTGGACCTGCTGCGCGCCTACGCGCACGACTGCCTCCACTACGGCTCCTATCGCGAGTACCAGATGCAGGGCGGCAAGGTCGTCCGCACCAGGTACGGCATCAACCGGCGCGACGCCGCTGGCCGCACCTACTCGGCGCCCGACCCTCACGGGGCGAGCAGCACCCGCAATTTGGGCATCGTCATGGAGGGGGCCACCGATCGCGAGGCATCGTCGATCGCTCGCCTCGCCGCTCTGCGTGTTGGGCTGGCCGAGCCTGACGGGATGGATCGCTTCGCGTTCCTCGACGTCACCGGCCAACTGACCGAGGACGACCTGGCTCGCCTCCCCGCCGAGCGGGAGGACCCCGGACGGAGGGTCACGATGGAAGGCTTCCTTTCGGCAATGGGGTCCTACAACCGGGGCGTGAACGGCAGGTACCAGACGTTCCTTGCGGAGGTCGGTGGCCGGGAAGCGGACGAACTGCATGACCTCATCGCCAAAGCGATGATCAGCGGGTCCGTTGCGTCGCTATCGGCATGGCTCGACGCACGGCGGGGTCCCGGATTCGATGCCCTGTTCAGGGCGTCTTCGTACACCGGGCTGTAGCCGTACAACGCGACGCCCCGGCCGCCTTCAGCGCGGTCGGGGCGTTTTCGTGGAGTGCGGCATCCAGCTTCCCCAGCCGACCCCCACATGCCCAGACTATGACTTTTTGTCCGTTTTGCGTAATGTGCGGACATGCAGTGCTGGCGCGGCCCCGAGGGCATCATCGTCGAGGTCATCGTGCTCGACGCCGCCCCGCTCTACCGCGTCTCCAAGGTCGCGAACGGCATCAAATACTTCGTCGCCTACTGCGCAACCACAGAGCGACTCGCCGCATACGTCGATCTCGCCGACCTGTGTGAGGTCGTCGATTTCCCGGCCTAGCCGTCCCGTGCCGCTTTCCTGAGGGCTGCTTCCGCCTCTTTGGGGCCGCCGTCCCCCTCCCAGCGCTTCACCGCCAGCAGGGCCTTCAGCGCGTCCATGCGGGCGGTACGAGCCGCCTCAAGCTCTGTCTTCTGCTCGTCTGTCACGGTCACCTCGCCGGCGGCTATGGCGACGCTGGACGGCAGCGAGTCCGAGATGCGCTGGCATTCCGCTACGGCGGCATCGAATGCCTTCTGCGCTTCGATCGCTTCAGCAGGTGGCGGCGTGGTGTCGGCCATGGTTCTCCCCCGTGGGTGGCGCTGTGGTTCGCGGGCATCCTAGACCGAACACCTGAGCGACCCGGGAAGCACCCCCGGGGGTTGGCCGGATGTGGACGCAAGCGAACGTCAACCCCGCTGCAATCCCTGACGTCACAGTTGTTGTCACGTTCCATCCCCCGACCCACAGGAGACCGGATGCTCCGTCGTCTCGCTCCCGCCGCTGCCGGGACGCTCGCCCTCGCCTGCCTCGCCGCGCCGGCGCAGGCCGCGAACCCGGCGGTCATGTTCACGAAGGTGTACTACGACTCGCCCGGCAAGGACACCCGCTCCAACAGCAGCCTGAACGCCGAGTACGTCGTCCTGCTCAACACGACGAAGAAGGCCATCCAGTTGGAGGGCTGGGTGCTGCGAGACAAGACCGGCTACAAGTACCGGTTCGTGCCCTTCCTCCTCAAGCCCGGCAAGACCGTCACCGTCCGGACCGGCTCAGGCAACGACGGCAGCAGCAGCGTGTTCTGGAACCGCAAGCAGTACGTGTGGAACAACACCGGCGACACCGCGGGCATCTACCGGGCATCCGACCTGAAGCGCATCGACACCTGCTCGTGGGGAAGCGCGGGCGACTGGACCAACTGCAAGTAGGTCGCAACGCAAAGCAGCCCTCGCCACACCAGGCGAGGGCTGTCGCTTTCACCGCACACGTGTTCGGTCCGGAGTAGGCTTAGAAACGACAAGACCCCGGCGGGAACCGGGGTCTCGTTGTGAAGTTCCGAGAGATCAGAACCTGCTTCAGTCATCTACATCGTACAAGAATGCTGGGCGATGTGGACCCCTCATGGCGGATGGCTTTGGTCTCTCGGGCCCTACGAGCGACCAGGAGAGCGGTCTTGCCTGAGACCCATCCAGAACCCCCGGCGTCGGCGTTATTCGGCGTCAAGTACTCCTACGACTGGATACGGAAGTGGCGGTACGTCATCGTGCAGCCCTCCGCGAAGAACGTCGGCCTATCCATCGCGTCCTTCGCCAACAAGCGTGGCCTCCAAATGTTCCCCGGCATCAAGCGCCTCTCGGCGATGACCGGCCATTCGAGGTCTACCGTCATCGACGCGCTGGGGACGATGCGCTATCTCGGCTTCCTGTGGCGCAGGTCAAGCGGCCAAGGGTCCGCGAGCGGTCACGCCGACGAGTACCAGCTGTGCCTCCCTAGGTCGCTGGACCATGTGCCGATGCTCGACGCGAAGTCCGGCAAGATGCCCGCCCTTCATTCCTTGTCCCCGATCGCCCGACAGACTGCTGTGCTGCTCGGCGTCGCGGGCAGGATCGCCAAGGGGGGTGGTCAAATGAGCGGACCAGGTGGTCAACTGAGCGAACCACCCCTGGTCGTCTCAGCGGACCACTGGTGGTCGTCTCACACGACCTCACCAACGCATGACACCTACGCATCTACCTACTCAGGTAATCACCATTCCGATCGACACGATCGGCCCGATGCTGGCGCATCGGGGCGCAAGTATGACTTCGACGACGAAGAGGACTGCTACGACTACGTCTGTGATCACGTGGCCGATCTAGACCCATTCGAGTCGTCGATGATGGACGGGATGCTCTCCAGCGGAAAGCATCCGAAGGCGATCGTGAACGCCATCCTGGCCGGGCGAGAGAACGGCACTGCGGCCTGAGCCTTATTGCCGAGCATGGCAAAAAGCCAGGCCACAACAACGAACAGAGCCCTCGCTCCTCGGCCCCGTAGGACCAGAGGAGCAGGGGCTCTACGTTTTCCCACCCAACCCTATTGAATAGGCTCACTATGCAATGCATAGTCGAGCTATGCAGACAGCGACGGTACTCAACCCCCTCAACGTCGAAGTCATCGACACCAAGGGATACGCGCCGCTCCACGAGATCCGCGACGAAGACCACCTCAACGCCCTCGCCGCCGACATGCGCCAACGCGGCTGGCACGGCGCCCCGCTCGTCGTCCTCCCCGACTACACGCTCTCCCTCACTGGGGTTCATCGTCGCGCCGCTGCCGAACTCGCCGAGTTGGAAGAGATCCCCGGCGTCTCCCTCGAAGACATCTTCGAAGCGTGCGGGCTCGACATGTGGGACGTCATCCACAGCGACGACGACTACGTCAACGCCGTCGCCTACTGGGACTTCAGCCGGATTGTTGAGGACAACCTGCCCGCCGACGTCATCGAGGCGTACGGCCTCGACCAGCACTGACCGCAGGATGCGAACATGTCAGACCTGTTCTCCTTCCTGCTCGCCCTCGCCATAGCGTCCGCCTGCAGCTACCTGCTCGGCCGCTACTTCGACCACATCAACACCGCAGCGCAACGACTCTGGGAAAAGATCAAGGGGCGACGATGAGCAACCGAGACACCACCAGTTCAACCCTCGGATACGAGGCCGAACCCACCGACGTGGAAGCGATCGTGTCCACGATCCTCGCAGACCTGGACGAGATCACCGAGGACCCCGCAGACCGCTACAGCAGACTGACCGCCGAGCAGGCGCTCTACGAGGGCGTCGTGAAGCGGCTGACCGAGATCCGCGAGGAGATCGTGGCCCGCATGAATGTCGGCGACGGCACCGGACGCCGGAACGGGCGGATGAGCTACCAGGCGATAGCCGACCTCATCGGCAAGAGCCGCGCCGCAGCCCAGCAGATGGTTGAGCGCGGGCGAGAGCGTCTGTAGCCGTACAACACGAAGAGCCCCGCCCGATCCCGAAGGACCGAGCGGGGCTCTCTCGTACGCACACCCGGGGGGGGTGGCACTGGCCCGCCAGAACAGGCGACCCGGCACTCAAAAGGATTCCCGGCCTGGGGATGCATCCCGAGGCCGGGCCCTAAGCATGTCCTGCACGCACGTAGACCCCGCACAGGGGCGGCGGGGTCTACGGCTGGATCGGAGTTTCCTCCTGCGTCGAGGCTAGCCGACCGGTCCGACAGTCTTCGGCTCCGCCTCACCAGCATGGAACACCAGGGCCTGGGAAAATGTGTCGCCAGTCTCCCCAGTGGCGCTCACGGAGGCGACAACGGACGCCCACGTGTTCGCGTCCAAAGTCACGACCTGGCTCGCGCCCGGCCCCATGCTGTCGGGGGCGGCGATGTGGACGGAGCCGTCGTCCTCGCGGCGGAAGTACCAGCCGTTCTTCGCGTGGAAGCCCTTCGGTACGTCGCTCATGTCAGACCGCCTGACTCTTCGGCGAAGAGACCTGACGCACGAACATGGACACGCCCATCGCGACGAACGCCATGATGGCCGCCGTCTGCTCACCCGACAGAGCCAGGCCGAACACCAGCGCCACCGTAATAGCGGCCTGAGCGAACCCCAGGATCGCCGACTGGATCGACGAGCCTCCATCAGCGGCCCGGGTGACGAACGCCGTCCACACGCCGATCGCCGCGGCGGCGATCGCGTTGATGGCGCCGGTCTGCTCCGAGGTGAGCGGGATCACGAAGGCCGTCAGCATCTGCAGCGCGGCGCTCACGAACCCGAGAATGACTGCCGGTTCGCGCCCGAGCAGAGTTGGGGAAGTAGCCATGCCAGCCTCCTAAGGCTTGACGACGTATCCGCCGTTCCAGTCCCACGACTTGCTGGAGTACACGTCGGTACCGTTGGCCTTGGTCACCCACGCGGTGTCGGCGTCGTTGTTGAAGAACTGGCCGAACGTCCCGCAGTCGGTGTCGGAGTTCGCGAACAGCTGGTACTCGCTGCCGACCTTGCGGTTGCCGCCCCACCTGGTCCCGTTGAACACGGTCACGTACTCACCAGCCGCGACCATGGTGCCGGCGTTGGACGGCAGGTCCACGATCTTGTACGTGTTGCAGGTGTGGGCGTCACCCGCCACCGTCTTGGCGTGCGCCCAGTTGTCCTCGACCAGGACGCCAGCGACGTCGACCGGGACGCCGGACACGTTCTGGAACCGCACGAACTCGCGATTGCGATTGGCGTAGGAGTCCGCGCCCATGGCGTCAGTGCCGACCTCGACGATCTTAAGGACGTCGCCGGGGACGTCAGCGGTGGCGGTGGACGCCGACGCCGGACCAGCAGGCAGGCTCGCAGCGATGACCACCGCAGCGAGAAGGATCGCGCTCTTGTTGAGACGCATTTCGAGGATGCTCCTTGATTTGGGAAACACGAAGGGCGGTCCCGCATCTGGCAGGACCGCCCCAGGGACTGAGAACCGTGCTCGGGAAGCCGCCTCTCAGTCGTCAATCAGTTGGTTTCGTCGTACCAGCCGGGCACCAGGCCATCAGCCCAGGCAACGGCTACAGACGTCTTGGCGTGCTCACGTAGACCGTCGTCATCGACGGCGGCGAACTCGTCGTAGAGGGCGTCTTCCGGACTATTCCAGTCGTCCCACGCCCGGGAGAAAACCGGCAGGCGCTCCTGGTGGAGCAGCCAGCCGCGCATGAACAGGCCGTCCACGGCTACGACACCCGCAGCAGCGCCCGCCAGGTCAAGGGGCCGACCCAGCCGTCATCGTCGAGACCCTTAGCGAGCTGGAAGACACGCACGAGTTCCACGAGCTCCACGTCGAACATGGTGGACTTCAACCAGCCCTCCATGCCACCCTCAACGGCCGCGTAGGCGGCGGGAGGGACGTATCCGCGGGCGTTCAGGCAACCGCGGACGGTCTTCACGTCCCAGTTGTCGAACCCAAGGCCCAGCAGCGGGAGGTCCTTCACGATCTGCTCCGTAGTCGAGGTCGGCACGCTGGTCTTGTAGGGCGGGTTCCAGAAGCCGGCGATGACGGCCGCCGCGCGCACCCTGCGCTTGCAGGCGTCGCCGGTGTTGCCCTCGATCGTTTGGACCCTGCCGTCGCCCAGGTTCTTCTCGATGACGCCGACGTGGTCGATCTTCGAGATGGTGTTGGTGCCGTCCCAGTCGAAAAACACGATCGCGCCAGGCTCCGCGTGCTCCCTGATCGCGGTGGCGGTGCCCGGGTACCAGCGCCCCAGGTCCTTGCCGTCTTCGGCGAACCACACCGTGTACGCTCTGTCCCCGTCCGGCAGGACAGCGGCAGCGTTGCCGGACTCGCGCGCCCAGTACGTGACCGCCATCGCACACCAGGGAGCGGACAGGAACTCGGCGCCGTGCCGCCTGGCGTAGTCCTGCGTGATGTAGTTCGGGCGGCCCGACAAGCCCAGGCTTCTCCGCGCCGCGGCGAGCATGCTTTCAGCGGTCACGCGGCCCCCTCGCCCCGGTAGATGCCGTCCTCGTCAGCAGCCCCGTACAGGCCGGCCAGGACCGTCTCCTCGTCGCCCTCGGTGGGGCCCCACTCGTGGACGTCCACGCTCTCCGCGGTGAGTTCCGCTTCGTTCTTGGCGATCACAGCGTTTCCCCCTCACGCGGATCAATCCGCAGCGCAGCCAACCGGTCCTTCAACTGCTCGCACTGCTCCTGCACCAACGCCACCCGCGCCAACGTCCGGGTGACTTGCAACTCCAACTCCGCGATCCTGCGATCGCGCTCCTGGAGCTTCTCGTCGCGCTCGGTCAGCGCCTGTTCGAGCCGGCCGATCGACGCCTCTGCTCTGTCCAAGGCCACCTGCAACGCTTGGACGGCCTTCTCGGCGCCGCCGATGAACACGTTCTCCAGCTCGACCGGCTGCCGTTCCTCATCCAAACGGGCTTTGCGCAGGTCCACGCGGGCCCGGACAAGGATGGTGACCATGGCTCCGATGGCGCTCGCGAGCAGCCCAACGACTGTGGGAGTGAGCCACTCACTCATCGCCAATCGGACCTCCTTGTGTGTGTCTGAGGATGGTTTTCTCCAAGCGGCCTACGGCCACGGCCCTAGCGATGCAGGCGGCAGCGACTGCGACGAGCACGCTGACCGGGTAGAGGGCGCGAGCCCCGGCATAGCTGACCGCGACCACCCCGTACACGGCGGCTGCGGCGGCGAGCGGCCACAATCCAGCGCGTTCGAGACGGAACCCGACGACGAGCAGGGCGGGCTTCAGGTAGCGGATGACGATGCCAACGACGATGAGGCCGCCGGCGAAGAACTGAACCGCACCCCACGCCCACACCAGGGCGGCCGGCAGGGTGGCGTTGAGGCTGGCCGGCGGCCCGGCCCCGAGCGTGAGGGCGAGCCCGTTGAGTAGGAACAGCAGTCCGATCAGCAGTTCGAACGGATGCTCAACGATGGGGACGAATCGTTTCATGCGCTCCCCTCGCTGAGGGTTGGGGTGCCGCCCGTCCGGCATCCTCGACAACGGGCGGCACGATCGTGTCCGGATGTGGACAGGCGTTGAGCGTCAACCAGAGGGATGCTTAAAGCGTCCCCTTCACCCCAGCCGAGTGATCAGGAGGCGCGCATGGGGCGTGACAAGCCGTTAGAGGTGCGGAACGTCGGCAGGTCGGTGTCGAAGCCTGCGTGGACGTTCGGCGATGTCATGTGGATGGCCTGTACGTGCGGGATGGCGTGGCCGTGGGTGTGGAACCGTCGCCGCAAGCGCACGATGATCACCAAGCATCGCTGATCAGGAACTGAACGGCCCATCGTCGCTGTCAGCGCGAAGCTTCCCGTTCTCGGCGGTGAGCCGGTCGTTGTCCGTCCTGAGTTCGTGAATGATGGCCTGCAGTTGGGCTACCTGGTCGAGCGCCTGGTTGCGCTGGGCGGACAGCGCCTGAGCGTAGGGCTCGAACGGTACGGACGTCGGCTGGTCGGTCATGCGCGGGTCTCCCTGCGGGTGTAGTAGCGGTACGGGCCATCGCCGCGAACGGTCACCTCGTCGCGGCGGGGTTCAACGAGCATGTCTCCGGCGTCAGAGCGGATAGCTTTCACCAGCCATGCGACACGCAGCCCCGGGCCTCCGTGGATGGTGAAACGGCCGTCAGTCGGGTATGTGGCGGACGCGTTGCGGATCTCGTCCGAGCAGGTGTTGACGGACACGTACCGGCCGTCAGGGCGGGTGAGTGCCTCGAAGTAGCCGGGCAACTCCACGATCGCCCGGCCGTCGGCGTCAAGCTCGACCTCGCCCCAGTACTCGACACCTGGGGCCGGGCTCTCGGTGCAGGCGTGCACCAGATACCGGTCGGAGTCGATGGGGTGGTCGATCACGAAACTCTTGTACGACGAGCCGTTGACGTTGACCACCCCAGAGGAGCTGAAGATGTGCACCCCTGCGTTGTTGAGGATGACCGAGCGCTCAAGCAGCGAACCCGACGTGTAGAACTGGATCGTGGCACCGCCGTCTTGAGCGACGAAGGCGCCACCGAAGTTGTCCGAGGTCCTGATGTGGTCGAGTCGCGCTGTGTTTGGCCACAGCGACAGTTTGGAGTACAGGCCTGACGTCACCCCGGATTCCATCGTCACGCCGATGTAGTCGGTGGTCGTGTCGCTGGTGGCTACGATCTTCGCGACCTGTGTTCCAGTCGTGGGTGTGAACCGGATCTCCGGGAAACTCGCCCCGGTGGGGTTGAAGATCATGCGCTTGCCCGAGAAGCCCGTCGCGATCTGGCCTACGAGTGTGACGTCGCCAGTCCCCGCGTCGATATCCACCGTCGGCTGGCTGCTGGAGTTATAGGCAGCGAAGCCGTTGGCATCGAATACGGTCCTTGCACCCGACGTACCGGTCTGGAGCGTGAATGTGCCGCTCGTCGTCAGGGCCACCGTCTGAACACCGCCCGAGTTAAACGCCCGGAAGCCGTTGGTCGCATCCAACTCGGTCCGTGCGCCCGACCCCGCGCTCTTCAGGATGAAGCTGCCGGTGTTCGAAAGCGTCACCAACTCGGTGCCTGCGCCGTTGAAGCCGTGCAGTCCGGTGGCGTTGAGCTCCACTCTCTGGCCGCTGGAAGCGGTGCGGATGGACGCGCCGATCAGCCAGTTCGCCGAGATGGTGCCCGCCGTCACCTTGGACACGGTGAGGTCCGTGATGTGCGCGTCATCGATCAGCAGAGCGGTCGCGGTCGCAGCGGTAGACGGACTGCTCGCGTTGCCCGCGATATCCACCGCGATCACTTTGACGTAGCGTGTGGTCGTCTCCTCAACGTCAACCGTCCCCACGGCGGGAATGTTCGCGTGGATCATTCCAGCGTTGGCCAGCACCTTGCCCCGGAGTGTGGTGTTGTCCGGCGTGAACCCGCTGGACGATCCGACGTGCACCTCGAAGTGGTCCAAGTCGAGTTCAAGGTTGTAGGTGCCGCCCGACGCCTTGCCCAGCGTGTGCGTGATCTGAATCGCCAACCGCGACCCCGCCACCGTGGGCGGCGCAGGCGTCGACGGCGCGATCGTGTCCGCATTCGTTTGCTCCGTCTGCACGGTCGACCACGCGCCCTGGTTGTTGCTGGAGTCGACCGCCCGGATCCTGAAGTCGTAGTCGATCCCAGGCGTCAGATCCACGATCATCGTCTGGAGCGAACCCCACGGCGCGTACGCGGTCTGCCACTCAGTACCGGCCGGGGACGGTGCGAACTGCACCTCATAATGATCGCCATCGAGGATCGTCGAGCCGTCGACGTTGAGCGGCAACAGCCACTTGACCAGCATCTTCGCCCGTGTCGAGCCGTCCGACCCCACGTAGACACCGGTCTCGAACGGCAAATCCCACGAGACAACTCCCGGGATCGTGCTGTCCGGGATCGGCCTGGGCCCGACCGGCTCCACACCACTCTCAGACAGAGCCCTGAGCAGATCCCCGACCGTGACCGTCGTCTCCCCGCCCTCCCAATCCACGTACGGAGTGAGATCCAGCCAGCCGCCATCCTTGTTCCGGTACGCGACCGTCATCCCGCGCCGGATCGGCCAGCTCGCGCCCACCATCCGCAGCTTGATCGGGTTGATCCGTTCGCCCCTGAACGTGATCTCAACGCCAGGGTCCACCAGGCCCTCGTCAGGCGCGTAAACCCACGCCCAGTCACCGACAGCGAAAGCCCCGACAACGTCGTAGTCGTCCGTGGTCAACCGCATGCTGGTGCGCGGGCTGATGAACTTCGCCAGCTGGTAGTTCGCCCGCGCCTGCGCATTCCCCGGCGCCGTCGTCGACTCGCTGATCACCCGCACCCGCTTGACCGGCTGGCCGCGCAAATCCTTGTACGGGTTCGCTGGATTGTCGGCCGCCGCCGTCGCGATGGCGTCGCCCTCACCCTCGGCGAGGAGCACAAGCCGGGTCGTCCAGTCGTCCACGTCAGTGGCCACACCCATGTCGCCGCGCAGCCCGTGGAGGTTCAGGTCATCGCCGTCCGTGTGCCGGTTCGGCCGGCGGCGCACGATGACGGTGTCCGGGGTTGCGCTGTACAGCGACGTGGCCGGGCCGGCGTCGAGCGTGCCGTCGCCGTTGACGCGCCACTCGCCGCCCATCGTTGTCGCGATGAAGTTGATCGCCTTGCGGCGCGACTGGTACACGTGGCGGCCGGTGTACACGCCTGCGATGCCGCTGTACAGGGTGCCCTCGACGACGGCGGTGCCGCTGCCGAGGATGGCCCGGATGGCGTTGGCGAACGTCTGCCCGGTGATCTGCACTGGGGTTTCGAGCAGGTCGCCCTTGTCGTCGCCATCGGACAGCCACAGCGCCATGCCCTGGCCGTCGATGGTTTTGCGGATGTGGTCGACGTCGCGGCCGGTGAGCACGCCGACGTAGCGGGCCATGGTGAGGAGCTGGTCGCCGTACTGGGAGGGCTCCAGCCTGCCCGGCACGAAGGCTATGTGCCCGAAGTACGCCAACTGGTCGAGGATCGTCTTGGGCGTCTCCTCGACCAGCGTCAGCGTCCAACTGCCGAGCTCCATGAGCTTCTCATTGACCGGCACCTGTTACCTCCTGACGGCCGCTACGGTTTCCGGCAAGGCGCCGACATATTGGTTGCGCAGGTCAGTGGCAGCGTCGCCAGACACTGCGCCAGAGCCGCTGGCGACGACGCCGAGCCAGAAGTCCATGGCCGTGTTGCTCGTCCGGGTCAGCCCGCCATTCGCGTGGGGGTCGAAGTCGCGGGCGCTGCCGGCTATGACGCGGTTGCCGTCGCTGTCGTTCGTGCTGCGCACCACGTACGAGGTACTGTCCGTGCACGTCTCCGACGTGGCCAGGTAGACGCTCAGGTTGCCGCTGTCACCACGCTGCAAGTACCCCTCGACGAACCGGCTGCCCCGCCGGAGCGTGAGGTCCAGGTAGGCACGGCCGACCGGAGACCGGCGGACAGCCAGCCTGACCGTGCACCGTTCGAGGTCGTTCTGCAGCACGCTGGCCGAATCCCAGTCCGTGACCTGCGTACCACCGATGTCGATCCACCAGGCTTTCGGCCGCCACGCGCCGGACGTGAAGCTGGCCACCTCGATGCTGCCGCCGCTGGTCAACGGCCGAACCCGGACGAGACCGTTCGACATCTCCCACTGATCCGTGCGCAGCGGATGCGCCGCACCCACCCGCTCGAACCCGGCGTTGAGCACCCGCACCCGGCCGCGCAGATAGTCCTCCACCCGGCAGCCCCACCGCGGCGACACCCCGGCCGGCACGCCGCGGTACACCGTGATGGTGCCGTCCGTCGAGGCGCGGGTCAGCACCGACGGGATCGTGGCACCCGTGAAGTACGCGTAGTGGCCGATGCTCGGCGCGCTCCACCTCTCGCCGGTCAACGAGAAATCGTTGGCCCGCACCGCGCCGGACAGCCGCGATTCCAGGTCGACGTCAGTGTCCGGGCCGTGCCGCTGCAGCGAGACCTTCCACGCGATCTCGGTGATGTTCTGCGGCTTCCGATCCCGCACCTCGCCCGACGCGCTGGAGATCGTGTAGTAGCCGTTCCGCTCCGACTTCTCCTCCCACAGCGCCGCGACCAGCCCACCCTGACCGCCGAGGACGCCGTCGAAGCGGTCCCACGTCTCCTCGCGGGTCAGCATCGGGCACACCTCGACGCCCTCGATGTGCATGCTCCACCCCTGGTAGGCGGACTCGGTGAAACGCTGCGTCTCCCGCAGAACCAGGCGGCCGAGTTGGAGGTCAGCCACTCGCGTACACCTCCCGCTCGAGCTCCCGGATCGCTTCACGCAGCCGCTCCACCATCCGCCTGTACGAGACGGGGTTCGTCGGGTCGAGGACGCCCTGGAGGGTGATGTTCTCCACGTTGATCACGCGGGGAGCCGCAGCCGCAACGCCGCCGCCAGTCACCGGCGCGCCGAACGCCCCGGAAAACTCAGGGGCCACCGACGGGCCCGCCAGCGTCGGCAACGCGGGGGCCAGCGCTGCCGCGCCCGCCCGCATCACCTGATCCATGGCGGACGTGAGCTCGCCCTCCTGCTGGCGCACGCCCTCGGCGAAGCCGGAGATGAGCGACTGGCCGGAGTAGAGCGTCCACCCCTTCCCGGAGAACGGTCCCTCTTTGGCGGGCGAGAACGGGAACAGCGACCTGATCCGGTTGAGGATGTCGACGGCGGTGTTCCAGACCGAGTTGAACATCGACCACATGCCGTTGATCAGCCCTTGCAGGAGGCTCGCCCCTGACCCGTACAGCAAGCCGCTCAGGTCGCCCAGCGCGCCAGTGATCCAGCCCGGCAGGGAGCGGACGACGTTGAGGACGTTGTTGGCGCCGTCGGTCACGGCGTTGCGGATGCTGTTCCAGGCGTTGTGGACGATGTTCTGGACGTTGCTCCACCCCTGCGACCAGCGGGTGCCGACGTCGTCGAGGGTGCGGGAGATCGTGTCTCGGGCCTGGCCGACCCGGTCGGAGATGGCGTTGCGGATGTTGTCCCAGTGGTGCTGGACCACCCCGAGGACACCCCCCAGCCAGCCGGACATCAAGCCGGGCAGGTCGCCGAACCAGCTCACGATCGACTTGACCCAGTCGACGCCCTTTTGCCACCAATCCCGGATGGCGTTGATCAAATCGGGGATGATCGAATTCCCGACGAGCACGTCGTACAGGTGCTGGAAGATCGCGATGATCGCCTGGATGTACGGAGCGGCATCCGCGACCAGCTGCGCCAGGGTGAGGCCCAGCCGGGCGAGAGCCAAGCTCAGCTCGGTGAGCTGGGGCAGGATCGGCAGGATCGCGGGCAGCACCTGCTGAATCAGCTGGACCGCGAGATCGGCCAGCAGCGGGATCAGCGGCTGCAGCTGGCGGGCGAACTCGGCCATGGCCGGGATCAGCGCGTTGACCAGGGCAGGGATCAGGTCGAGGATCGGCGGCAGCAGCTGCGTGATCAGTGCGGCGCCGATCTCGCCGAACGCCTGGTAGATCGGCGGCATCAGCGGGATCAGCAGGTTCAGTGCGTTCGAGATCGAGTCCAACGCAGGTCGCAGCGCTGCGCCCAGGGCCTCGATGATCGGCCGCAGAGCCGTGCCCAGATTGGTCAGCGCACCGCCCAGGACCTGGCCCAGGATCCCGGCAAGCTGGGCGATCAACGGCAGCAGCGGAGCCGCCGCGACCAGTACATCGGCGAGGCCCTTGCCGATGGCGAGCAGCCCGTCCACGAACGCGGGGTTCGCGAACGCGTCCCCCAAGTACTCAGCTACGGCCACCAGCCCAGGGCCCAGCGCGGCCAGCGCGGGCGCCAGGGCGCGGATAGCGGTGGCCAGGGCGGGCGCGAGCGCGAGTGCGATCTTCGCCACCTCGGGGACGATCAACGCCAAGGCTTCGCCCAACGCGGCGAAGATGTCGCCGACCGCCCGGCCGAGCGGCTCAAGCGGACCGATCGCCGCGACCATGCGGCCGAAGGATTCGACCATCTTGACCAGGCCGGGACCGAGCGCGGCGATCCCAGTGCCGAGCACCCCGATGGCGTCGGCCAGCACCGGACCCAAGGCGGTCGCGACCTTGGCCGCATGCGGCGCTATCTCGGCGACCGCCCCAGCCAGCGACGTGATCACAGGCAGCAGAGCGCGCCCGATGTCCTGCAACGCCCGAAAGATCTCGACCAGGACCTCCTGGCCCTTGGCCGAATTGACCCACTCGTTCATCGCGCCGGCCAGCGAGCCGAGCACGCCGAGCGCGTTCCCGCCCGCCGCCGCGGCGGCGTCCAGCAGGCCGGTGAACGTCTGCCACACGTCCTTGACGAGCGTGCCCAGCTGTCGCAGCACCCCAGCCGCATCGTTCAACCACGCGAGCGCCTGCCCCGACCGGGAGACCTCGGACATCCACTGGCCGAAAGTCGTCAGCACATCGCGCAGCGAGCCAGAGAAACCAGCCAGCCACTGGTTGCCGACCACGCCCAGATCCACGAACCCGCGTAGCAGCGGATCCAGCGCACCCCGGATAGCGGCCACCAGGTCACGGGTGCCGCCCAGGATGCTGTTGAACGAGGCCAGCGACGGGCCGCTCGTCGCGAAATCCAGCGCAGCCCTGACGAGGCCGCCGAACTCACGGGCCAAGCCGGACACGGCTGGCTGCAGAGTCAGTGCCGCCGACGCCCAATCGTTCAATCGGCCCGACAACTCGGCCAGGAAGTCGCCCTGGACCTGCGACTGAAACTCGCGCAGGGACCCGGCGACCTTCCAGAACTCCAGAGCGAATGCCTTGCCAGCGTCGCTCATGTCGACGATCGCCTCGGAGAAGGCCTCGAAGTCGCCGGCCAGCGCCTCCTTGAAGGCTTTGCCCAGCCCGGAGGTGGCTAGCTTCCACACCGAGAACGCGGCGGCGCCCGTGAGCGCGATGCCGGGCAGTCCGGCCAGCAGCCCCGACAGCGGCGCCAGAGCGGCGGCCAGTTCGATCGTGTACCCGGCCGCTGATGCCGCCCCGGCGCCCAGGGCCGAGAACGCGGCGGCGCCTGCCCCGACCTTGGCCAATGACGCCGCGACACCAGCGAACGCCCCGCTGAGACTCTTCGCGACGCCGAGCAGGCCGGACATCGACGACCCAGACCGGTCCAGGTCCGGGTTGAGCCTGCGCACCCCGTCGCCCAGCCGGTCGGTCTCCCGGCTCGCGTCCGCCTGCGCTGTGGCGTACGCCTGCGACACCTGCGCGGCCCGCTGGGACACGGTCACCTTGGCCAGGGCCGCGTTCGTTGCGGCGATCTCGGCCTTCTCCTGCTCCCTCGCCGCCGCCGCGGCCAGCCGGGTCGCTTCCTCCTTGTCGCCCTCGCCCTTCGCTACCTGGGCAGCGGCCTCCGCCGCCCGCTTGCTCGCGGCCTCGGCCCGCTCCCCGGCCTCGGCCGACGCCAGCCCAGCCCGCCGCGCGGCCAGCTCCGCCTGCGCCAGCTGGAGCTCGAACCGCCTGATCGGGTCGAGCGCCTGGGAGAAGCCCTCCCCGGCCTGCTTGCCCATGGCCTTGGCGAACTCCTTGCCGGCGGCGTCGCCGACCTGAGCTCCGAGCTTCCGGCCGACGGCGACGAACGGGGAGGCGTCGTCCCCGAACCGGACCCCGTTGTCCTTCATCCGGTCGGCGAACTCGCGGCCGGCGGCGGTCCCGGACGCGTCGCCGATCTGCTCGCCTTCGGTCTCGAAGGCGTCCCGTTCGCCGCGCAGGCTGGCGGAGACTTCGCGGGAGAACTGGCGGCCGAAGTCGTCACCCGCGCCCTTGAGGCCGTCGCGGATGTCGTCCTTGAACTTGTCGGTCAGCGCCCTGACCCTGACAAAAGCCTCGGCGAGCGGGGTGCCAGCCATCGCACCCCCTGCCGGGTCTCTGTGAGATGGGTTGGCTATTTGGCGGCGGCAAGCGCGGCAACGATCCGCATGCGCTCTTCGGGGTCCTGCCTAGGCGGCCGGGCAGGCGGGTGGGGCTGGCCGTACAGGTCGTCGAACGCCCTGTGAGCGTCCGGCTCAACGTTCTCCAGCCCGCCTGCGAGCGTGAGCAGCGCCGTGGTCTGGAGGGTCTGCTCGCGCCACTCGATCCACAGTGCGTGGATGACGTCGAGTTGGTCGGCGAGCGGGAGATCGCTCAGCCGTAGGAGACCACCGGCGGCTTCTCCTCCACTGGCTTCTCCTCGACGGTGCCCCGCTGCAAGGAAACGACCCGAGCAGTACCCCCATCGACCGGCGGCCCATCGGGCAAGTCCGAGGGCCTGCTGGTAGGGCGGTCGCTCGCCTCCGCGATCAGGCCGCCGAGGATCTCGACGAGGACTTTGCCCTTGGTGCCATGGTCGCGGCAGTGCCGCCGGAACCGGGCGAACTCGCTGTCGCCCAGCAGGCTGCGGTAGATGTCCGCGAGGATGCCGATGCCCTCGGGGCTCCCGGAGTCGAATCCTGCAGCAGCGAGCCGGGCGAACTCACTGATGTCCATGAGCGAGATCTCGCCCTCGCCATGGAACTCGACACCGTCGATCTCGAACTTTGGGCGGTCGCCGCCAGCCTGCCGTCCCTCGGATGTGTAGGAGCGCATCAGGCGGCCCTCGCCGTCGTCATGATCGCCTTGAAGGACTTCGCCGCGGCGGGCCGCTCCAGCCGGAACTCGCACGAGATCGTCGCCTTAGCGGCACCCTTCGCCCTGCTCATCTCCATGTTGCCGACCTGCAAGCACTTGCGGTACACCCACCGCTCGGTGTGATCCTCCGACTCCCAGCCGAGCATCACCCGAACTTCCTCGCCAAGATCTGGCGGCTCGAAGATGACGGTGCCAGCGCCGGACACGATGGTGCCGCCGTTGAGGGCGCGCTGCAGGTTCTTCGCGGTGATCTCGGCCAGCGCGAACGCCAGCGACAGCTCGCGGGAGGTGAGGGCGACCGCGACCGGGTCCAACTCCTCTGCGACCTCGACATTCTCCGAGTCCACGCTGTAGTTGAACGTCGAGCCTTCGTCCGTGTAGCCGAGCTGCAGCCAGTTCGCCGACACCGTCGCCCACGGCGTCGACAGATCGGCGGGCTCCGGTGTGCCGAGCACCGCGATGTACAGCGATCCCGGGCCGAGCGCCAGGTTGGCGGGGTTTCCACGAGCCATCAGGCTTCACCTTCCTTGCTGGTGGCCTGGCCGCTGTCTGCGGTGTCAGGCTCGTCGTTGCTCTGATCAGGCGTCTCGACGCCTTCGGGCAGCCGAACCTTGTCGGCCCAGCCGTACGTGTCGACGTGGTCCGCCGGCACCAGATCGCCGACGTTGAAGGCGCGACCGAACTGGCCACCGATGAACAGCGGCTCGACCGCGACGTAGTAGGGCGGGCGGGGCTGCTCTCGATCGGCGGTCACGGCGACGGGCTGCCTGCTCGGACGGGCAGCCATCAGGACGCCTTGAACACGCCGACGGTCACGGATGTGACCGCGCTGTAGGTGATGGAGCACTGGCCGTCCGCGCCGGCGTACACGCGGCCGACGGGGATCTTCCAGCGTTCGCCGGCCGGGATGGTGACCTGCCGGTCAGAGATCGCCAGCCCTTCGACGGTCGTGCCCGGTGTGACGAGCGTGACGGTTTTCGAGGAGGCGTCGCTGTTGAGGACTTCGAGGAAGATGCCGTCTCCGGCCGGGCAGGTGTCGCCGCCGCCGGCAGCGGCCACAAGGGTCGACGCTGAGCCGCCAGGCACCAGCGTCTGCAGGGTGAGAGCCGCCATCGGAAACCTCCAGGTCGAGTCACGGCGGGGAAGAGGAGAGGGCAGGTCAGCGCAGGTAGAAGGTGGCGTCGACTTGGTAGGCGACGAGTTCGCCGCGCGCGCCTGCCTGGTCGTCGATCAGTTGCGGGCCCGTGATGCCGTCCACGACCAGGCACGTGGCGTCGCCCATCGGCGTGTGCGCGCCGGAGACAGCGGCGAGGGCGTTGCAGTAGGCGACGGCGGCGTTCTCGGCCGCCGTTCTTGTCGCCGAGAAGACCACGCCTGCCATCCGCGCCTCGTCGATCGCGTCCTCGGCCACGAGAGCGTCGGCGCCGTCGATGCGGGTGAGCCACAGGTAGGCGCCGCGGGAGGGTGAGCGGGTCTGCGTGTCGAAGGCGCCGAGATCGAGCTTGCCGGGCTGCTTGAGGGTGGGGTGGCTGTTGATCCACGCCAGCACTGCCGTGGTCGCGGCGACGCGCGCCATCAGGCTCCTCGCAGGCTGGCCAGGGCACGGCGCAGGTAGGCGTACGGGCGGGTGCCGGGGTGGTGGACCACCTTGGCGAAGACGATCCGGCCGTCGACCATGAACCGCAACCAGCCGTCCGGCCGCTTCGACCGGATGATGTGCGGCCGAGTGCCGACCTCCATGAACAGGCCGTACGGGGCGTTATCGCGGGCGGTGCGGGCCGGGCTGGAGATGTCGGCGTACACGCCGATCACGTCCCTGCCCCGGTCCCACCGGATCTTCGACCGCATGTAGCCCGGCGGCCGCCCCGCCTCGATGTCGCCGGCCGGGGAAACGTTGGCCAGCCGCTTGGCGGTACGCGTGCACCGGCGGGCCAGCTTGGCGATGTGCAGCCCGACCGGGCCCTCGTAGGAGCGGAGGACGCGCCAGAGTTCGGGTTCGTTCCAGATGATGGTGACGTCGGCCACGGCACCTCCTACAACGGGTAGTCGCCGTACCAGACGGGTTCAGGCATCGACCAGACCGGCAGCAGGGAGCCTTCGGGCCCAGAGCCTTGGTCGTTGATGGCGTCGATGAGCCGCTGTAGCGCGTCCTTGGCGCGTTGGTCCAGCTGGGCGAACCGGTCCGCGTCGGCGTTCCGGTTCGGGTACGCCAGCTCGATGTCGGCCGCCGCCCGCAGCGCCGCCGCCTCTGACGCCAGATGCCCGAGGAAAGTCGGGGTGGCTGGGACAGTGCCGCCGACGGCGGCCAGGACCTCGGCGACGGCCGCGGCGATGTGGCGGCGGGCTTGCTCGTCAGTCGGTTCGGTCACGCCTGTGAAGGTGCCGAGCAGGCTCGTGTCGCCTGGCGAGTTGGGGTCGCGGGTGCGGGTGGGGATGTGGTCGGCCACCTGCTCGAGGCTCGGCGTCCAGGGTTCGGCCACGATCCCCTCCTATGCGGTTGTGGAGTGGCCCCGGCCCGCGCGGTTACGGGGAAGACCGGCGGGCCGGGACCACGTCTCTACTCGGGCTTGCGGACGTACCGGTCGAGGAGCTGCTCCCGCGTCATGCTCTCCAGTTCGGTGCGGTCGCCGCCCTGGCTGACGCCGTACTCGACGAGGTCGCCCTTGGAGGAGCGGGCGTTCACCGACGGCGGGGCGCCGTCGTCGCTGGCCTGCTCCCGGGCGGGCGCCCCCGGCTCGTCCACTGCGCGGATCATTCCCGCCACCACCAGGTGGTTGAGACGCTCCGCCGGTACGCCGTCAGGCAGTATCGCGCCCTTGTAGAACATGTCGAGCACCAGGCCGCCGGGTGTCATGACGGGGATGTGGGCGACGCACGACGCCGTCACCTCGTATCGGGTCATGTCACCCACCTCACGACGTGTTGGCGATTTTGCGGCCTGCGCCGGGCTCCTGCACGACCGACACGGTCAGGCGGCGTCCCCGCAACTCCCACGCGTCCCGGCTTTCCAGCCGGCTGGTGCCGACCTGGACGGCCATGTCGCCGACCGTGTAGCCGGGGTCGACGTCGGCTTCGTCTGCCATGCCGCCGAGCTGGGTCGAGTCGAGCACCCACACGTCGTCGGACGGCAGCGATGACACTGGGGCGACTACGACGGTGAGATCGTCGATGACGTCGATCTTTCCTGTGTAGACCGGGTTGTCGGTCGTCTCCCGCCGCCGCAGGTTGGCGATGTTCGGGTCGGACGCCATGTAGGCGTACTTGGTGGACGAGAGCAGGATGGTGTCGGGCATGTAGCCCTGGTTCAGGTCGATGATTGCCGCCTTGGCGAGCTCGATGTCGCGCAGGATCGTCGCCGTCGTGGCGTTGGACCAGGCGGCGGTGGCGTTGCCGGACGCGGTGATAGCCGACCCGATCGCGGACATGGTGATGCTGTCCACCTGCTTGATTACTGAGTTGATGACCTTGCGGAGGGCGCGGTCCAGCGCGTCACCCGCGAACACCGACCGTTTGATCTCCTCGTCGGTCAGGTCGACCGCCTGGCCCCACTTCTGGACCGCTGCCACGGCGGCGGTGCCGGTGCCGGGCACGTCCTTCGGGTAGGAGCTGCCCGCGGACACGGACTCGACCGGCCGGGCGTTGACGATGGGTTCGCTGACCTCGTACAGCACTGCGCCGCCGGAGGAGCGGAAGCGCTGGGTGAGGATCTGGTCGGAGACGAAACGCAGATCGGTGAAGGTGCGCAGGCGGCGCCGGATGGCGGTCGGCTGCTGCAGGAGGCGGTTGATGGTGAGCAGGTCGCCCGAAAGGGTGGGCGGCGGCGCCGGGTAGGTGCCAGGCATGTCCTGATCTCCTTTCGGGAGACGTCAGCTGAGTTGCTTGCTTGCGATCCAGGCGGTCACTGCCGGAGTGCCGCCGCCGCCAAGTGCGGTGACGGGTCCTGTTGTTGTCGCTGCGTCGAGCGGACTGACAGGCAAGAGCGACATCAGCGGCCGACCCAGCGGACCTTTGCGCCCAGCGCCGCAGTGCTGATGGCGGTGCCAATCAGGTGGCCTGCCGCGGCGAGCGTGCCGAGCGTGCCAGAGTCGACGCCACCCCCGGTGGAGGAGGCGAGCGCAGCGCCAGCGGTAACCCCGGCCGGCGTGGTGGTTTCGTGGACGACGCCGGAGATCGGCCACACGGTGACGCGGGCTCCCGAGGCGGCGTCGTGGGCGGCGACTCCCACGAACGCGCCGGAAGCGCCCGCGGACGGGGCGACGGTGCCGACGCCTGAGGCGATGACGACCTGGCCGCCGGTGATGGTCGCGGACGCGGTCATGCTGAACGGCTCGGTGCCGCCGTAGTAGACGGGCGTGTAGTCGGCCATGACCTAGACCGCCTTCCGGGAGAAGAGGCTGTCGAACTCGGAGTCGGTGTCGGCGGGCTCGCCGCCAGGCTCGCCCAAGTCCTCGAGCGGGACCAGCCCGGCCGGGAGAGACGCGAGCGCCTGCCTGGTGCCCTCAGCGTCGGCTGCCCACGCCTGCTTCCAGTGGTCGCGGCGCGCGGGCAGCGTCTTACCTGCCTGGATGGCGTCTTCAATGGCGCGGTCGCGGTCCTCGATGAGCTGGCGGGCACGGGCGGCAACGCCCTGCTCGGCCTTCTCGCGCAGGTCGGCGAGGACTGCCTCGTCCACGGCGACGGTGCCAGGCGGCAGCGCCGCGGCGACAGGCTCCGCCTGCGGGGTGGGCTCGAGCGGCGGCGCGGTCGCCTTGTCGAGCAGGTCGTCAACGGCTGCGAGGATGGCCTCGTCGTCGGCGTCGGCGTCGATGCCGAGCCGCTCACGCAGGCCCTCGTCCAGAGCCATAGTCGCTCCTTCGGTTGGTGGGGTGGGCCCCGCGGCCGGCTCGACCGGGGGAGTTTGGGAGGCCGCGACAGGCGCGGCGGTTGCGGCGGTTTCGCCTGCGAGTTCCAGCAGCGACTCGGGCGGGTCCTCGTCGAGGTCGCCGCGGTAGAGGGCCACCAGCTTCCGGGCGGCTTTCTGTATGTCGTCTGCTGGGGCGTCCACTTGGTTGATGCGGGCCGCTGCGGCGTGGACGGCGTTGCGGTTGAGGGTGCCGTCCGGCTCCAGCACCGGCAGTTTGCAGTCGCTCTTCGACTGCGGGTCGCCGTCGTGGGTGTGGATGAGGCAGGCGCGATGCCACTGGTCGATGTCGTAGTCGGCCTGGCTGTAGTCGCTCCACGGCGTGTCCGACACTGCTGCCTGCACGGGTGTGGGCCGGGATTCGGCGCGGGAGGCGTACACGATCGGCGCGGACGCGGCCACCGGTTCGGCGGGCACGTCCTCGTAGCGGACCCTGACCGCGGTCTTGTCGCCGAACGTGAACGTGTCTTCGCCGGTGACCTCGACGGGCACCCGGTAGTAGGTGCCGCTCGTATCGTCTACGACGATCAACTGCAGGGGGGAGAGTTGGATCTCGCAGATCCACTCCTGCCATGGGGCGTGCTCGTAGTAGGTGCGCCGCACGTCCTCGCTGGAGACTCCGGCGGCCACCTGCGGCGGCGACGGGTTGGGCATGCCTGCTCCTTTGCTGGCGTGGATGGTGACGGCCACCGGCAGGCCGGACGGCTGGTCGGGGCTCGCGGCCACCTGGTAGAGGGCGGCCACGTCCTGCAGCGACTTGAGCGTGCCGACGCCTGGCGGGACGACACCGAGCAGCGCCACCGCTGTGATCACGAACGGGTGGGTGTGGCCGAGCTGGCACCGCCAGTCGAAATACCCCTCGATCGACCGGTCGGGGTAGGCGGACGGGAGGACGTCGCCGAGCCAGCCGGGCATGCCCGTGTAGTCGCCGACGATCGTGTTCCCGGAGTCGGCCAGGTGCATGTCGCTGATCCATCCGACTGCGGGTTCGCCGTCCCACCGCATGCCGTGCTCGTCCGGGTCCGGTTCGGCGTGCCCGAGTTTGAGGACCGGCCGGCGTACGGCTGGGCAGTCGAGCGCGGCGACCGCGGAGGCGAGGTCGTCGCGGGTGAACGTGACCCTGCCGGAGCTGATGTCCCACTGGCCAGCCTGGACGAGTTCGACGCCATGCACCGTGGCCAGCGGCGGCGCGGCTGGCACCGCAAGGTCGTCCATCGCGTCTCCTCAGGTCCACAGGGCGTACACGGTGCCGCGGCACCTCACCCCGCCCTGGCAGTCGATGTAGGAGCCGGTCCCGTACGCGGCTTCGGCTTCGGCGAGGTTGTCGAACTCGTGGCCGTCGATCTCCGCACATGGGGGACACGTGCTGAGGTCCATGACTTCGCTCGCGATGAAGCGGGCTGGCGGCGCCGCGTGGAACACAGCGAACCGCCCGTTGGCTTGTGCTTGGGAGAGCGCGGCTCCGAGTTGGTCTTTCAGGTGCCGGTCGGACAGGTCGGCGAGGTACAGCAGCACGGCGGCGGCCACCGCGGCGGCGGTCGCTCCGGGCACGGCCAGCCGCAGCGCCTCCCGGGCGGCAGCGGCGGCCAGCCAGGCGGCCAGCAGAACGGCAACAACCGCTGCGACCGCGGCGAGAGCATCCTCCTCCACGGGAGGCGGCTCTACCTGAACGCCCTGCGAGTCTGCCTCCGCTGCCGCTTGGACGCCTGCGGCGGTCGCGAGGGCCACCATGGCGGCGGTGAGGATCGAAGCAGCAACGGCGCTATCGAGGGTCAGCGTGGCCAGCGCCTCAAGGTCGCCGTCCTCCAGGGCTCGCTCGATCTGATCGGCGAGGTCGCGCCGCCACGCTTCGGCGACGTCGCTCTCCCACTGCGTGAGGAGTTGGTCGAGGGCGGACTGCCAGGCGTCCTGGATCGCGGACGGGTCGATGCCCGCGGAGGATTCGTCCAGGGTGAGCTGCCGTGTGACGCCCTCCTCGGCTGTCGCGGCCCGAGGCTGCCTCGTCCGGGAGGTTCTGCGTCGGCGGGGCTGAGATGCCGTCTGGGCGTTCCCCGCTGGCGGGTCGGGCCGGGCTGGTGGCGGCTCGTCCGTGTCCCGCTCGGGCAGTCTCCAGGCTTTCCGGACGTACGCTTCAAGCTCCGGGTCCGGGCTGATCGCGCCCGACCGCATGAGCTGCTCGAGCGCTTCCGCAGTCACTTCCTGGCGAGAGCCGACGTCCTGAACGACGATCCTCGGGGCGGGCTCGTCCTCGCCCCAGTTGTAGTCCACCAGCTGTGTGACGATGCCGGGGATGCCAGGCTGGCCCGAGGTGGCGGTGTCGGCGATCTCGTCGGCCACCGCCTGCAATGACAAGAGGAAAAGGTCGAGGAAGGACTCTCCCAGCGCGCGGGATCCGTTGCTGGTGTCCCCGAGGTCCATGAGTCCGGCGAGGGCGCTGCGGGACATCTGCTGGTCGAGGTAGTGGATGAAGCCCATGGCGTCGGGAGCCGACCCGGTCATGCCGGTGATGTTCAGCTTGAACCCGTTGGGCAAGCCCACCCCGGACTGGTCGCCCACCCGCATCGCCGACGCCAAACGCTGAGCCTCAGCCACCTGACCGGGCGTCGCACCAGCGGGAGCTTCGACGTTGGGGACGCCCATGCCGAAACGCCTGATGCTCGTGGCGTGAACTCTCCACACCTCGTGCTTGAGCAGCCAAGCACCGTATGAGGAGCGCAGGATGGAGCGGCCTGCCCAGTTGGCGCCCTCCCGCTCCCGCACGTACCAGACGAGCCGGTCGGCGGGGATCGGTTGCGACGCGGGCACCAGGTCCTGATGGACGGATGCAATGGTGCCGTCGCGCCGCAGTTTGATCTCTCCGATCGTGTGCGGGAGCCTCTCCCCGAGATTCACCAGACGGGCCCGGCCGTCGCGGATTTCGTAGCGGCGCTCGAACGGCATGAACCCGTAGGTGAGCGACTGCAGTGCCAGCCGGAGGTGGTCGGCCCAGCGGACTCCGCGCCGTCGCGCTGGGCCGGGCTCGGCGTCGGCCCCGAGGATCGGGAGGCCAAGGTCGTCGGCGACCGTCTGGACGACCTCGTCGCGACATCCGGCCGAGTCAACGGCCCACGCCGCCCGCCTGATCGGGAGCGTATAAGCGGCGAGGACGGCGGTGAGCTGCGGATCGTGCCGCATGCGGGCGTACGTCTGAACGCTGTTGGGCCAGATCAGGTCGGGGATGGTCTCCAGCCACTCGCCCAGCCACAACCCGAACGACGCGTCGAGGTAGCCGAGGTCGCGAGTGGGGGCGCTAGTCGCCATCGACAGGTACCCCCTTCTTGAATTCGTCCGCCTCGCCCGCTTGCGGCGGATCCAGCGGGCCGCCTTCATCGTCGAGGCACTCGGGGCCGCCCTCGCAGTCACCAGGGCACACGCACATCAGGACGGCACCTCGCGAAGGCTGTAGCCGTCGTCCAGGTTGTCAGCCACCGCGCGCAGGAACCGCGACATCTCCTCCCGCTGGGCGTCGTCGGCGTCGAGCGTCTCGACGGTGCCGAGTTCGTACGCTGTGTCACCCACGGTGAGCGTGACCGGCAGGACCGCCATCTCGTCCCCGTTCAGTAGTTCATGCTCATCAGGTCCACGCCTGCGCTCGCCCCGGTCGCCGCCGCGTACGCCTGCCCGATCGGACCGTCGTCGTGCCGGGCGGCGCGGCGGGCGTCCACCTGGTCGGCAGTCCCCGACGGCAGCCAGTGCGCCCCGGCCACTCGGGCGGCATAGGCGACCACGTCGACAACGTCGTCATGTGCCGCATTCGGGAAGGCGAGCAACTCGTCCTGCCAGTCAGACCAGGCCGGGAAACGATCCGCGGGCGGGAACCAGAGCCGACCGGAGTCGGCTCGCGCGGTGGCTGGCAATGCTCGCGTGAGCTTGTCAGTGTCGGCGTGCAGCTCTTGCACCGGCACGCCCGCCCGGCCCGCCTCGTACACGAGCGTGGTGCCGAACATGCGCGACTCGACGAAGACGACGTCCGCGGACCAGCGCTCACGCAGGGCTCGCACGGCGGGCCAGTGCCCGGACGGGTCCATCCGTTCTCGGATGCCGTCGAGCATCACCAGGTCGCCGTCGACGCTGATCGCCCACACGGCGGCTACGGTGTAGTCGGCGCTCGTCCGCATGGACGCGGCGAGGTCGACGGTGAGGAATTTCCAGCAGTCGCGGAGGTCCACGAGTCGGCCATCCAGGAGGAGACGCTGATCGGCGCCCTTGGTCCAGTGCCGCAGGCCAGCCCGTTTGAACAGGCCGCCGTCCGCCGGTGCGGGTCGCTGCTGGTAGAGACTGGCCCACACGTACTCGCCGACGTCCGCCCGGATCTTCGCCCAGTCGCGCTCGCCGCGGGCGGACTGCATCGGCTCGCCTGGGCGGCGGCCGAGCGGGTCGTCGTCCGACTCGGCCACAGCGGGGATGGAGACGACGCGCCACCGGTCGGGATCCTGTTCTAGGAGACGCCCACCGAGGTCTAGTTGATGCCAGCGCGTCTGGACGAGCACCACCTTGGAGCCGGGCCCCAGGCGGGGAACGGCGACCGCCTGCCAGAACCGCCACGCCCGCTCCCTGTAGGCGGCCGACTGAGCCTGCTCTAAGTCTTTCAACGGGTCGTCGATCACGAGCACATCGACGGCCTTGCCGGTCAGCGCGCCGGCAACGCCGACGCAGTACACCCCGCCTTTGCGGCCCTCGATCTGCCACCGGCCGGCGGCCCGGCTGTCGGCTCGGAGACGGAGGCCGAGGTCTACGGTGTCGTCGTCGCCGTTGAAGGTCTGGCAGTCGAGCTTGATGTCAGATCCCCACCGGCGGGCCATCTCGTCGGCGTAGCTCACGATGGCGACGCGCAGGTCGGGGTTTTCGACGAGGAGCCATTCGACGAACCGGTGGCTGACCCGCACCGACTTGCCCTCTTGGGGGCTCATGAACACCATCAACCTGTCGATGTCGCCGTCGGCCAGGGCGACGAGTTCGCGGTCGATGACGTCGAGGGCGGGTGTCTGGACGGTCGTCGGGTCGAGGACCTGGGCCATCTCGCCCGGCGTGGCCCAACGTCTGGTGCGCGGAAGGAAGTGGCGGGCGGCAACCTCCCACGGGCTGATCACGGTCACGGCGTGCCGACCGTCAGCACACCCGACCGGCGCACCGGCCGCTCATCTCCCGCAGTGAGGCGCGTCCACACTACGTACTCGCCCGCCGCCAAGACGAGGTTCGTCCCCGCGCCGATGAGCAGCGCCGCGTTGACGCCGTCCCAGGTCGCGGGCTTGTAGTCGGCATCGGCCGGCTCGTCGAGGCTCTCCAGGACGATGGCGATCTCCACGGGCATGCCGACCGCGTCAGGCCCGAAAGGCACGCGGATCGTCTCGCGCGATGAGGCGGGCATGTAGGGCACTACTCGCCTCCCCCCAGGTCTGGTGTGCCGACGGGCCAGGTCATGCCAACGGTCCCTGCGGGCCATCGCAGTACGGCTGGACCGTGCGCCCAGGCGAGCCGTGGCGGGCCGACCGACAGGACGCCGAGCACGTCGTCAACCGCGTCCGAGGTTCCGCTGAACGCGGCCGCCAAGACGGGTAGAGAGCCCGCCAGGGTCCCGCTGGGCTGCTCGGTGACCGTGCCGCTCAGCAGGGCCGCAAGCGTGGGCAGTGAGGCCTGTACCTGGCCGGCCGCTGTGGCGTCGCCCTGTACCGCAGCGCTGAGTGGCGGCAGGAGGGCCGCGATGTCGCCAGCGGCGAGCGCCGATCCGGTGAGGTTCGCGGAGAGCGAGGGCAGGGTGCCCTGCGCAGTCCCGATGACCGTGGCGGCACCCTGTAGAGCGGCGGACAGCGGTGGCAGGGTGGCCACGGTGTCGCCCTCGACCTCTGCCGTCCCGGCAAGGCTCGCAGTGAGCGAGGGGAGGACGCCGGAGAGGGTTCCGCCGTCCGCCTGCGATGTTCCCGACAGGGCAGCAGTGAGGGCGGGCAGGGTGGTGGCGAAGGTGCTGGCCACCTCGACGTCCGCCGACAAGCCTGCCGCCAGCGGTGGAAATGTTCCGTCTGCCGTGCCCGCAACGAGCGCCGCGGCAGCCAGGTCAGCGACCAGCCCGGGGAGCGTCCCGTCGATCGATCCGTCGACCTGGGCCGCGCCTGCCAGGTCACCAGCGAGCGTCGGGAGGGCCGCGGCGAGCGCGCCTTCAGCGTAGGCGGTGCCGCTTGCTGTGGCGGCGATGCCGGGCAGAGTGGCGGCCAGCTCGCCGCCGGCGGCTGCGCCGGCAAGCGACGCTTGGATCGGCGGCAGGCCTGCGGTGATGCTGCCCTCGACGGCCGCGGCGCCGTCGAACACCGCGGCGAGAGACGGCAGAGTGGGGGCAGGCGTCCCGACTACCGTGACGGTCCCCGACGCGCCAGCGGCCAGGGCGGGCAGCGTACCCGTCGATGAGCCTTCGACTGTGGCAGCACCTGCAGCGTCGGCGGCGATGGCTGGAAGTCCGGCGGTGACGTCACCGGAAATCGTTTCGCCGCCGCCCGCGCCGGCGATGACGATGGACGCCGACGCGTACTGCGAGGCGGCGCTGATGGTAGCGGTGCGGGTGCCGGTCGCGCCGGAGGCGGCCAGGACCTGGCGGGCGGTGCCGAGCCTGCTGAAGGGGCCGACTGAGTCGGCGACCTGGAGCAGGTTCGTCATGCCGCTCGGCGCGGCCGTGAAGGTCGGGCCGCCGTGCGGGGCGCCCGTCTGCCAGAAGCAC
Source organism: Nonomuraea sp. NPDC050153 (assembly GCF_044460125.1). NCBI lineage: Bacteria > Bacillati > Actinomycetota > Actinomycetes > Streptosporangiales > Streptosporangiaceae > Nonomuraea > Nonomuraea sp. NPDC050153. The sequence goes on along the minus strand of NZ_JBITJQ010000003.1, from coordinate 310,321 downwards.
AGCAGCAGGTCATCGGCGCCGACCGCCGTCGCGGACGGCGCGACCGGGCTGGTGGTCTGCGACGCCGACGCGTTGGACTGAGCGTCGTCGACAGCCGACCAGTCGCGCAGCACGTACACGAAGAGGTAGACCTCTTCGCTGGAGACCGGGCTGACCGTGACCGTCTGCGCGCCGCCAGAGGTCACCTCACGCGTGTAGAGGCGCAGGTGAGCGGTGTTCGTCCCGGCGTCGCCGTACGCCTCCTCCACCCAGGTACCCGCCGTGCCGGTCGGGGCGGTCATGCCGGCGCCGTCGAAGTAGTTGTTCCCGAACGCGGCGACCAGGAGATCGCCGGCCTGGGTGCCGGCGCCTGTGGTTACGGAAGCGGTGGCGCCGCTGTCGGCGTCTGAGAGGACCTCGATGATCGTGGGGGTGGCCACACTAGTAGACCCCCACTCCGATCAGCCTCTTGGCGAAGGTGCGGTAGTCGTACGGCAGCGTCCGCGCCGCCGCGCCACTCTGGAAGACGCCGGCGAGGTCGGCGAGGTCTGCGAAAGCTGACTTCAGCGTGTTGGCGTCGGCGGTGGAGAATCCGAGCGCCTCCAGGTCGGTGACGGACACCGAGTCCAGCCACGCTTTGAACTCCTGCACGTCGCTGAGCGCGGCGAAGACGCTGCGTGCGATGGTGCCGGATACGGCGTTGATCTCGGCTTGGGTGACTTGCAGCCCCGCAACCATGCGTTCCCCTTGCTGTTTGTGGATGTCAGCCCGCGGGCATGGTGACGGTGCCGGAAGTGATCTGGACGGACACCCCGATGCTGATCGTGGCCGTGTTCAAGATCAGCTCCGTGCCGCTGGTGCCAGCCGAGCCGTCCACGACGGTGGCCTCGTTGCGGTCGATGATGCGGAACCACCCGGCCGTACCCGCCGCGACGCCAGTGGTGGACAGCGGGGTGCCGAGCAGCGTCGCCACACCGGTGGATGCGGCTGAGAATGCCGGGTTCGCGAGGTTCACCTCGGCCAGCAGTGTGCCGGAGGCGGCGTCGTTCGCGCTCGCAGGCTGGCTGCCGGAGTAGATGCGCAGCCTGCCTTGCGGGTTGGTCGAGCCGACGTCGATCTTGTCCACGATCGCGTCGCAGGCGGCGTTGCGGCTCGCGGTAGGGATGCGGGTGGCCATCCGGCCCTCCTCAGGTGATGTGGAGCGGGTAGGGGCCGAGGACGGGGATCTCGGGCGACGATGTGATCTTGACCCAGATGCCGTACGTAGTGCCCTTGGTCAGCGGCAGAAGCGTGGCCGGGCCGATGAGGATCGCGGCGCTGGTGCCGATCCAGTCGGCTGCTTTCCAGTCGCCTCCGGCCGGGTCCTGGCCGTCGGGCACGATGGCCATGTCGACATCCAGCGTGACCAGGTTGGCCGGGCCGCCGAGGACCGGGACTTTGACGTACTCGACGCTGATGCTGGGGATCTTCAGGACAGCCACGCCGCGACCTCCCGTCAGCTGGTGGGCGGCAGTGCAGACCAGGCGCGGGCAGCGCCGTCGGCATTCCACGAGCGGGCGGCTGAGGACGATGCCCAGGCTCGGGCGGAGTCGCCGGTGGCCCAGTCGTCGCCCGGGGAGCCGGCCGCCCAGCCGCGAACCGGCCCGCTGGAGGTGACGGTGATGTCGTTGGGCGGGATCTCGACCTCGCCGGCGATGGCGGTGGTGAGAGCCGGGAGCTGGGCGTTGAGGGTGCCGTCGACAGTGACGTCGGCGGTGAGGGATGCCGTGAGAGGCGGCAGGGTCGCGTCGAGGAGGTTGACGGACACGTCGCCGCTCAGCGTTGCGGTGAGCGGCGGGAGGGTGGCGGCCAGCACGGCGGTGGTGTCGACGACCGCGGTGAGGCTGGCTCCGATGGGCGGGAGTGCGGCGGCGAGTTGGCCGGCGACTTCGACCGTGCCGGTGGCGCTGGCGGTCAGCGGCGGAAGAGTCGCCGCAAGATCTCCCGTGACGGACGCTGCCGCAGGCGGGACGATGACCGTACGGGTGCGTGACCGCCACGAGATCGGCGGCCCGTCCTCGGTGGTCGTGCCCGAGCCGCCCGACAAGGTTTGGGCGTTGCCGCTGAAGTCGACCGTTTCGGCGGCCAGGAGCGGATACCAGCTTTTAACGTTCGCGGTCCGCCGGGGCACGTACGCCCAGATCTCGGCCTCGAGCTCCGCCTGAGACAGGGTGGCGCCCGTCCAGATCTTGAACGCTGCGACGCAGCCGTTGAGGAACTGGCCCGAGAAGACGCTGGCGCAGATGCGCAGCGTGTCGGCGTTCGTGGACGCCTGACCGTTCGACCAGGTGGTTGCCGTGGCCGTGGCGTCGCTGGTGCGCTGCAGGACAGCCGTGCCGTTCGCGCCGTTGACGGCGATGCCGACATAGCACCACGTGCCGACGGTGAGCGAACCGAGGGTGCGGTTCGCGCTGCCGTCGCTGTACAGCAGAGTGGTGCCGTCGGTGTCCGTCTGGAGGAGGGCGTAACCGGAGGCGAACCCGTTGTCGAGGCTCCAGATGGAGCTGAGGGCGTTGCGGTCGACGCTGATCTTCAACCAGCAGGAGATGCTGAATTGCGTGGTCGCGCCGAGGCTGATCGCCCGAGTGTATGCCTCGCCAGAGGCGTCGAAGCGGACCGCCACGAGGGCCTCCTACGTGTCGGAGTAGGAGAGCCGCACGGAGGTGACAATCACGTCGGCGGTGATGCTGTCGGTGGACGGGTTGCGGGCCAGACGGAGCCAGCACTCGTCACCGGCCGCCATGCTGTCGGTGTCCGTGATCGTGATCGTCGTTTTGTGCAAGCGGCGGGCAGTGGTGCCGAGGTGTGTGCCCGTGGCGAGGGGCGATGACCCGAACCCTGCGGATTGGACATCCTCGGTGTCGGTGTTCGGGGTGATGCAGGCGACTCCGGCAGCCCAGTCGACGGTTCCGGATGTTCCGGAGGCGGCGTACCAGATGACGTCTACGCTGAGGTTGCCGGAGCCGTATTTGAAGGGGCTGAACTTCCAGAACGCGTACTCGGATGTGGTGCCGGCGCCGTCGAAGGCGAGGCCGGTGACCGGCTGGTTGGTGCCTTCGACGCGGACCATCTGCGGGAAAGCGAGGCCGGTGCGGAAAGCGGCTTCCTCGGGGGCGAGGTATTGCTCGACGATGGCCATGTCACCTCCACCTGGACCTGTACGGCGCTCGCCGTCCCTTACACACAGTGATCAGCACCGTATTGCGCCGACCTGCACTCTCCTTGATCCCGGTCAACCTCGCCCACCGGCGGGCAACCGACAACCAACCCGCCCGCGTCACTCGCTGTTACGACACCGAGCGGAGGTGTCTAGGGACCACGCTCGGCACCAGCGACCGCTGCTCTGCCGTCAACGCCAGATCGTCAAGGATGCGCTGGATCACACCCACGATGAGCGCGCCCTGCTGCTCAGCGAGACGCACCTGCCGCTCCGCGATACCCGCCGCAAGCGCCGCCTTGCACACGTCCGTCAAGTGCTTACGCTCAGCCCGGTACAACTCCAGCCACACGCTCGGCCGGGCCGCCTTGGTCGTGTCGATGCCCGCAAACTCGGTGGCACCCTTGTCGACCTCTTCGACGAGACCCCACACCAGATCATCGGCCTCGGTCTCGCTGACCTTCTGCTGCAACCAGGCGACGTGGCCGGCCGTCCGGTGAACCTCCTCCAGCAGCGCCACCGCCGGATCCACCTCGCGAGCCAGCCCGTACGTGGACACAGCGCGCCTGGCCTGCTCCATCCGAGCGGCCACAACGTGCGTCTCCGAGCAGCCCCCGTGAAGCTTGCACGCGCCCGAACCGGCATGTGGAGTACCCCAGCCGCGCGGGCGGTGGCAGTAGGTTCCCGACCCGTCCCGCTTCTTGCCGTGGCAGTAGGGCCCATCACAGCATCGGCTATCACGCGGTGGTTCGTTGGAGGCTGTTGTCATGATGTGCCTCCTCTGGACCGGTCAGGTTCTGGTGCGTGGCACGTTGCTGTAGTCCTCACCCTTGACCGGCTCTACCTCGTGGGCTCTCATCCACGACGTGTGGGGTTCGAGGCTGCCTCTGAAGCCGGGCACGTCGATCACGTACTCGACGAGGGCTTCCCACTCGCCGTGGGCCGTCTTCCGCCATTCCAGGAGGTAGCCGGCTTTCGCTGGGTGGCCTGGTAGGCGTACCACGGGAGGGTCTTGCACGTGGGCGAGCCTACCCAGGGAGTCGAACGGCTATTCGAGGTGGGGCCGGGCGGACGGCAAGCGTGCGGCGTGCGGCTGAAACCATCCGCCCGGAGTCGTTGGGGGTGGCGGCCTGGCCCGGCAGTCCTGCGGAACCCCTCGAACCGCAAGGAACAAAGCGACAGGCCGCCACCCGGGGGGCTCCACTGGGCAGGGCATCCACGGGGGCGGACGCGGGAGCAGAGCCCGGCTCTCCCCCAGCACCGAGGAGAGCGTCTACGAAGTTTTATGCGGCGGTGGCGCGGAGACGTTCCCGGTACTCGTCGCGGAGTTCGGGCGTCTTCGGTACGCGCTTACCCATGTGCAGGTGGGCGTCGATCGTGGACAGGTCTACGAGGTCGTAGTAGACGCGCCGACTGCCGAGGACCTGGGGGGTTGTGAGACGGCGGGCGTTGTAGCGGGCCGGCCAGTCACGCACGCTCGTCCAGGAGCGTCCGAAATGCTCGGCGGCGGCTTTCAGGGTGATCGGTTGAGCGTACTCCCGCATGCGTGTGCCCCCTAACATGCGAAAACGCCCCGAGCGTCTTGCCGACTCAGGGCGTAAATCACCACGATCAACGCTTAGTGTCGCAGGATTTTCGCAGGATACGCAAGTTGGACACGCCTGGGAATTGTGCCATGACGTGCCGACAGTTTCGGGCCCCTGGTTACGGCTTGGTCTCTACGGTCTTGATGCCGCCTCGCATGTTCACCCGCACGTGGAGGTGTGCCCCGCCGGGGACTTCGGCGTTGCGGGCTTCGTCCACGTAGGCGGCAAGTTCATCAAGAGTCATGCCGAGTTTGGGGTCGGCGGCATCGGCCTTCACGGTTCTGGTGATCAAAGCTTCCACCTCTCTTCGAAACCTTCACGGTCGGCGTAGTCCTGGGCGCGCAAGCGGCAGGCCAACTCCAACGCCTCCCGGCGCCCTTCTTCCCAGCCTGTCTCCCGGAACCCATCCTGGATGCGGAGCGCTTCAGCGTACTCGTCCACCAGCCTCCGGCCCGCTTCGACAGAGCGGCGCACCTGGTCAGGGACCTTGCAGGAGCAATCACCGAAGACCTGGAGCTTCCCGAGGTCGCATTCCGTTCTGTCATGGAAGTCGTTGGGGTCGATCTCGTCGAGCCGCGCCTTCAGGAAGGTGATCAGGTCATCCATTCACGACCTCCTCGTCGCCCTCGAGTCCGAGCCATTCCTGAACGGTCATGGTCATCGACTCCTTGGCCACGTCGAGCGGGAGGAAGAACGGGACGATTTGGGCGCTGCCGTCGGAGCGTTGGATCACATGTCCGGCCACGGTCGGACGGGGAGGAGAGGAAATCACAGTCCGTCCAGTTTCCCATGTCACACCGCCCCAGACACTAGATCGTTCTCTCGGTGCTCCAACTCGCGTCCCTGCTTGTCCCGTAGCTCCCGCTCCTCCCAGTCGGGGATGAGCCTGCCGCATGACCTGCACGCCCAGTGGTGCTCCTGCTCGCGTACAACCTGGCGGAGGGTGGCGCATCGAGGGCAGCGGATCGGCGACACGCTCCCCACAGGCTCCTCTTTGGCGAGGGCGCGAAGGACGGTCTCCCAGCGGAGAATGTCCAACCCGGACTTGATGTGGTCCTCGTCGGCGAGCAGGTTGTTCAGGTGCTCTGACAGCCAGCCGATCGTGCGGGATCGGGGGTGGGCGCCGCGGTGGGTGCGGTTGATCCGTGGGGCGTACCCGCAGGCGCCCCGCCATTCGTCTTCCACGTCCGCGAGGAAGCCGTACAGCTTGTCCAGAGCGTCGGCGGTAGGCGACGGGCTCGCGGAGCCTCTGGAGCCGCTCACGCGCCCTTCTTGGATGCTGCCGCGGTGCCCGTCCGAGCGGGCCGCGAGTTCGGAGGCGAGAACGTCGAGATCGAGCAGGGCTGCGCGGATGAGGCCCTTGCAGCGTCCGCAGAAGATGGGTTCGCCTGGCGTGGGATCGACGCTCGGCTCTTCAGGGGCGGGCGGGCAGGCGCCATGCTGGCCGCCGGCGATCCACTCGTCCACTTCGACGACGTGGGTTTCGAGGGCCTGCTCGTAGGCTGCGATGGTTTTCCGAGCCGCGTTGTTGCAGGGACCACAGCAAGATTCAGGACTGATGGGCACGGTGCTGACCTTCCCCCGAGGGTCGTACTCTTGCGGGAAGACCTGATGCTCAAGAGGTCGGCGAGGGGCAGTGGGGTCGAGGCGGCTCTCCGGGTAACGGCGGAGGGCCGCTTTCGCGTTCAAGGTCCAGATTAGTGCTACGAATCCGCAGGTCGCATCTTGGTCACCTGCGGATTCTCCAGCCTGCGAGCCTGGCAGCGGTTGGCTCTCTCGTTGAGCAAAAGCGCCACCCCGTAGCCGACCAGGTTTAAGGCCAGCACGCCGACGTTGACCAGTGCCCAGAAGGCGTCGTCGCTCATGGTGCTGTCCCTTCGGGAGTCTCCGCGAGAACGACCGCAGCGCCTTGCAGGATGTCCGCAGTGTGTTCCAGTACGCGGGCGAGCGTGTCCTGGTCGACGTCGGGGAGGCGGCGGCTGAGCTCGGCCACCAGCAGTGCCTCCACGGTCGGCTGTGATGCCGCAGCGTCGGGGGCGACGCCGGCGAGGCGGAGTCCTTCAGCCAGAGGAATGCCCAGGGCTTCGCACAGCTTGCGCACGGTGTCGGCGTAGGGCGGGTTGGCTTGGGTGGCGATCCGGTCGTAGGTGACGCGGCTCAGGCCGGTCTTCTTCGCGAGTTGTTCCTTGGTGAGGCCACGGCGGGCTCGCTCGTACTCGGCCCGCTGGTGGAGCGGAAGCCCGGGGGTGGGGTTCGTCAAGGCGTCTCCTCCAACAGGTCGACTTGGCCCGGACAGTCTCCTCCGTCCCGCCGGGAGAAGCGTGGCGAGGACGGGTGGATGATCCCTAGCTTCTCGGCGCAGTCCGGCCCGTACCCGAGAGCGCGGGACTTCGGGTCCCACAGGAGGCGTCCGCTGCCGCCGAGACAGAGCATCGGCGGCAGCGGTGGGGCGTCGAGGTTGAGGAGGTTCACCGCCGGTTTCTCCTGCGCTGGCGGCGATGGTACTCGTGCCCGTTGATCGGTAGTGGTTTGGCGAACCCTGCCGGGTTACAAGTGGGGCAGTGGCGGTAGTGCTTGCGGTCCCCATGGCGGGCCTGCTTGTGGAACGCCGTCTGCATGCCTTTCAGGGCCGGAGCGAGGCTGTTGCCGATGCCCTCTGCCAGCGCTGTCGCCGTCCGCGCAAGCCCTTCAGCGAAGGCGGAGAAGGCCGTCAACATCTCCACCGAAGGAACCGGCATCGACGCAGGGACCGGCTCGTCAGGCGCCCACCGCATCGCGTCCTCGGACAGCGCGTAGTCGTCAAGGCAGGCGTCGATGGCGTCCAGCACGCCGTCAGGGTTCGACATGAGGTCTATCCTCCCCTGCGGTGTCGTCGAGTACGGCGAGGACTTGTTGGGCCACCAGCCACATGCCGGGAGCGTCCTTCTCGGCCATCGCCTTGTAGCAGACAGCGCGGACCTGGGCGATGCGCTGCCGTTCCCGCCCCAGCTTTTCCTCGGTGAGCCGGAGTTTGAGTTCGATGACCTTCTCAGCCGTCACGCTCGGGCCCCTCGGTGTCGTTGAGAGCGGCGAGGGCCTTGAGGAGTTCTCGGCCTACGCCGGAGTAGGTGGCGATGTCCCGGCCTGGGGGTGTTGCCGCCCACTGCTCAGCCTGGTCGCGGACGCGGGCGAGGAGGGCGCGGAGACTCTCCAGATCCTTATCCCGTACGGCCAACACAGCGTCGGCGAGGTCATCATCGGACGGGGTGGGGCCGGCGGTCTGGCGGAGCCGGGCGAGGATCGCTTCGGCGTAGCGCTGGCGGAGGTCGTCCTTGGGGTCTCGCATCAGACACGAGTCGGGGTCGATGCCTTCGCAGTTGTCGCAGCGGTGGCGGAGGTCGTCAGGCATGATCTTCATCCCTCCAAGGCTTGTACATGCGCATCTCGTTGAGCCGCTGCTCGTCGATGCGGATGACGCCGAGTTCCAGGAGGTGAAGCAGGACCGCGCGGACCTGACCGCGTGCGAGGTCGGACCCGGTCATCCCTGGATTCCGGTAGGGGCCGTTGCGTCCGAGCGTCCAGCCGTCAGCGGCACCCACGGCTATGCGGCGGATCCGGTCGAACGGGCTGCCCTCTGCCTCGTCTACGACGACGGTCACGTTGTCAGGCATCGGTGGTCCTTTCGGGTAGGGCAGCACGGAGGCGGTTCATCGCTGCGACTTCAGCGGGGAGGTTCTTGCCGCGATCCAAGTAGGTGCGGAGGTCTTCAGCAGAGACGACGACCATGCCCTGTGAGGCGAAGGCGTCGATGATCCTCTCGGAGATCGCGGCAGCCTCTACCTGGACGACCACGGGTCCGCCCGGCTGCTTCCAGTCAGGCCACATGTCCTTGGCGTTCATACACAGGACGGTGTGAATCACCTCAACGGGAGTCACGCGCTTCTCCTATCTGGCGGGCGATACGCGCTCCTCGACGTAACCCGCTCTCCCAGGTCAGGGATGTGTTGCCGGATGGTTTCTGGCGGAGGATCTCGCGGGCGATCTGTTGGGCGGTCTCTCGCCGTACCTGGTCGCAGCACGACGGCTCGTCGAGCACCGCGAAGAACGCCTCCACCTCCTCGGGCGTGAACGACTCTTTGCTCTGGAGGTCTTCGATCCGCTGCGGGACGGTGACGCCTTGAACGGTCGCCCACTCCTCCAGGGTCACACGGCCTGCGGCAGCGTCCTGGAGGGCCTGATGGCGGGCGTGGGCGGCGAGGATGGAAGCGGCGGCCTCCAGGAAATCGCGGGCGTCGTCCTCGAAGTCGGCCAGAGGTGGGCAACCGCCTGTGAACGTCCGCTCGTACTGGCCCTTGAGCCACACGGTGGCGGCTTGTAGAGCTTCCTGAGGGATGTCAGGCATGGACCACACCCCCGCCATGGGCGCACTCGCGGCACACGTCCCACACCTTGCCGGGCTCGCCGGCCACCGGCTCCAGCTCGTGGTGGCGGCAGAACTTGAAGCACACACAGCAGGCGACACGGCCGTCGGTCAGCCTGTCCAGTCGGACCCGCTCGCCCCCGTCGGCCAGCGGGACACGCAGGAAGTCTGCACCCTCAGGCATCGGCCACCTCGCCGAAGATCTCAGGGTGGGCGGCTTTCCACTCCGTCCAGTGCTTCATCGGCTCGTCCACGATCGTGTGGATGCGATCCATCACCTGCACCAGCGTCATCGGACCCGGCACCTTCGGGTATCCGTACTGGCCGCCACGCAAGCGCGGGGCCACCGGCACCCAGAACGGTCCGCGCTCCCAGGTGACGACCCGGTACGACCAGTCGTCACCCGCCCACTTGTGGAAGACCCACGTCACGGCGTCGGTATCGAAGGGGCGCTCCGACAGTTTCGCCTTGTAGGTCTTGTTGAACCAGTGTTCGCGGTACTCCTCGATGAACGATGCCAGCATCCGGGCTTCGGTGTCGGTGGGCCGGTCCTCGGATTCGCGGTCGAAGCACGCCGTGTACCGCCAGTGAGGGTAGGCGGACGTCACCGGGATGCGGAGCTTCGTCAGCGGGTCATGCTGGTCAGCGTCGTACGGCCAGTCGGTCGGCTGTGGTGCTGTCACTTGGACTCCTCCGGTCGCGTCTCAAAGCCGTGCGAGGGCATCACGAGTTCGGCTTCCCAGCCCTGCACGAACACGTCCTCGTCGGTCGCTCCCGCAGCCCGGCGTTCGGCGAGCACCATCGCGGTGATCGCCTGGTTTCGGGAGTACACGCCCCGCCGACCGGTTATCGTCCACCCGCCGTCAGGCCGGCGAACCGCTACCGTGTCGCACTCGTCAGAGGACATGCGGCCCGCGTCGTCGTCGATCTCGATGGCCATGGGTCAGTCCTCCTCGGTAGAGGAGTCCGGGAAGACCGCCCCAAGCTTGTGAACGAACTCCTCAAGCACCTGCTCGGCGCGGCGCTTCAGGACGTTGGCGTCGTCGTCCTGCAACGCCTGCGTGTCGAGGCCGGGAAGCTTCGTCCTGAGCGTGTGATTGGGGTCTTCGCGGCGGATCTTCCAATCGATGGTGAACAGGCACATGCCGCCCACGTAGCCGTTCACGCTGCTGTATGGGGCGTTCCTCCAGAGGATGCGGGGCATTGGGTCTCCTCTTGTCGTTGATGATCTTTGGTCTTGGTAGCGCCCTGTCCCGGCCGTACCGGGAGGCAGGGCGGACGGTCAGCGGTAGCGGATCTCTGCAAGCGCGGCGTTGATCTTCTCTGTCAGGGTTCGGTCAGCGTCGGACTCGTTGAACCGGTAACAGGCCAACTTCACTCGCCCGGTGTCGCGTCCGTCAGACTTCAGTCGCCAGTTCGCCGACGTGTCGAGGATCGCTTCGAAGGCTTCATTGGGGCTGGTGTGGTGCTTCTGGACCGCCTCGCCGATGACCTCGGCCACGTACGGCTCCTTGAGGTCGGAGAAGAACGGGAGCAGGTTGGCGATCACTCGCCGGGCGTAGTGGCCCAGAACGCCCTTCGGCGGGTGGCCTACGCCATCGCAGCGACTGCCGCCTGGGCGCAGGAAGCCACTTCCCTTGTAGGCGGCGTGGACATGCTGGCGCAGCGTCCCGTCCTTCTTCAGGCCCACATCGGTGCGCTCGCACACTCGGCAGCCCTGGTGCTCGTCGCTCATCGGTCGGTCTCCTGTCAGGTAGGGGCGGGGAAGCGGGTGTGCGCGGTCAGCGGGCAGCGCGGTCCAGTGCAGCCTTCGCCTTGGCGATGTACTTGCGTGCCTCAGCGGCAGCGTCTGCCTGCGCGTCGGTAGGTCCGGTGCCGGAAGCCCAGTCGGAGCGGAGCTCGTCCTGGGCGTCACCCAGGAGACGGTGGGCGTTGCGGCGCATCTGCTCGAACGTGGGGAGGTCCTGCTCGCTCATGTCGGTTCTCCGTTCAGGGGTAGGTGGATGGCTCAGCAGGGAAGTGCCGAGGCCCAAAGGTCAGAGGTACGGCCACGAGTCGTCCTCAGCCCGCCACGCGGTGTTGGCCAGCGCTCGGCGACGCTCGTGGCCGGCGGTGTCGTCGACCACACCCAGCTCGTCCAGGAGGGCGGCGACCGCCTCCAGCGTGCCGGGCCGCCGCTCGGCGAACGCCTCGAAGAACGCCTGGAACGCGGTGTAGGCGGCAGCCTGACCGGTGTGGACATGCACGGTGACCCACGACTCGAACGCGGCGTCAACGTCGGTCACAGTGAACCCCCACCGATCGCCCTCGCCAGGCACCCAGGAGCGGACCACGATCTCAGGCAGGAAGGTGTCCTCGTTGCGGTGCCGGTAGTAGGTCGGTGCGTCCACGCTGGGCTCCTGGTCGTCGAGGGGGTTGAGGGTGGTCAGCGCCAGCCGAACCGGTCGGCCAGGGCACGCTCGTGGGCGCGATCCTGTCGCGCCGACTCCAGCAGACGCTCCGCCCGCTCGTCGGGCGTGAGCGACCGGGCCTCGTCCACGGTGCGTGCGAAGTACTCGGCGTCGTCTTGCGCTCCCTGGATTTCGCCCAGGTCGGCGGTCTCGTCGTATCCGTGATTGCCCATGAGGCTCATGTCGGTCTCCTACGTCGAGGGGCTTGAGAGTGGAGCCCCGGGAGGGGAGATCTCCCGGGGGCGGTCAGGTGAGGCGAGCGCGGACGTCCTTCAGCCACGCGGCCACCTCGCCCGGATCGTCGCCAGTGGAGAGCCGGTCGCACGCCTGCTGGATCGCCGTGTCCAGGGCAGTGATGCGGCGGGCGTCCCTCTTGCGGTCGCGCTCGATCAGCCGGGCGTTGGAGATGAGGTTCGCCTCTTCCTGCTTCTCATGGGCGAGGTCGCGCAGGAGCCCGGCGTTGGACAGCAGCCGGATCACGCCCAGGCTGTAGTCGTAGGCGTGCACCATTACCCACCGGTACTGGTCCAGGGCGTCAATAGCGGCCTGCTCGGGCGCAGATCGCGGCGCGTCCTCGCGGAGGATCGCTCGGGCTTCAGCGGCGGCTTCGGAATCGGTGGCCATGAGCGTCGGGTCTCCTACGTCGGGGAGGGGCTATCAAGATCGGGGTTCAGGGAGAGGGGGTGGCCCCGGTCTCCCGGGGCCCTGAGGTCAGTCGCACGTGCAAGGGCAGGTCGAACGGCCCACGCTGTCGGTCGGGCAGTTACCTGAGGCGCAGCCGCTGGGGCAGCAGAAGCAGTCCTCACAGCCGGAGTGGTAGTCCGGGTAGTCGTCGTCCAAGGGAGCCTCCTCGTCGGGTGGACTGGCGTTCCGCGAGCCGCCCGAATCGTGTCGGGCGGCCGGGCGCAGCGTCAGTCCTAGTCGGCGGCCCATCCGGCGTAGTCGGGGGTGACGACCTGCACGACGCCGGAGTCCAGCACGCGGATCTGGGTGTGGCGGTGGATGCAGCGCTCGCGTCCGTCGCTGCTAACGATGTTCAGGTGGGTGTCGGAGCCGTAGTCCTCGACGTGGGTGATCCGGTGCCCGCCGGGGAGCGGGGCTCCCTCGCGCAGGGCGTGCACCCGGTAGCCGGACATGCCGCGCTGGGCGGGGACCGTAGCGACGACCGTGGAGGGGACGTGCTCGACCAGTTCGGCGAACGCCTCCTCAACGGTGTCGTGTAGGCCGGTGGTCACGCCGCAGTTGCAGGACAGGCCGGTCACAGGGCTGGGGAGCATCTCGCTGGTCACGGGGTGGACGTTGGTGTAGGTGGCGGCAGTGACTCCGTGGACGTCGGTGCGGTCCTCGTCCCAGTCGAGGTTGAGCAGGCCGGGGTGGGCCAGCTCGACGCCGAAGAACGAGTAGATGAGAGCGGAGTAGGCGGGCTTGGTACTGGTGACCATGAGCGTCATCACGTCTCCTACGTTGGGGAGTTTCGCAGCCATGTTTCGATCTTTGGTTTCGCAATCTACTTACGACTATGGACTACGACGCTAGGTTTCGCAAGCCGCTTTCGGTACTATCTTTCGCATGAGCCCTACCGACCCGATCGCCGCAGCCAGCAAGCGCTACCTGAAGCTGCAAGCCGCAGCCGACAAGGCCAAGAAGGAGTTCTTCGACCTGTGCGCCGAGCAGGTGAAGGCCGAGTTGGACACCGCAGACTCCATCGCCCCGCGCTCCTTCTCGACCGCTGTCACCATCCGCAAGGAGTTGAGAGCCAGGGGCGTGGAGCCGCTCTCTCGCGGCCCCCGCAAGCAGCCCGCCGGCGAGTAGCCGTTCACCGGGACTCCCCCTCAGGCTCGTCGTCGCGTGGATCCCATGTAGCGCTGCCATCCCGTTCGGTCGTCGCCCACACGAACGTCGGGCAGGGGTGAGCCCATCCGCACTCGCTACACTGCCCGGACGTCGTCCCGTGCGGTCCTGTGTCCTTGCTGTGAGCTTCGGCGATCCGGCCGAGCCGCTCCCGTGCGGAGGAGGTCAGCACGATCCTGGTGGCCCCGTTGTGCCCGTGGATCACCTTCACGGACTCGACCGACCGCCAGAACACGATCGACGGATGCTCGCCCCGCCACCGCACGGACACCGAGCCGTCCGGCCAGATCACGCCGTCAGCGACGACGCCGGTCCCGGAGACGCCGGACACGTCCACGTCCCGGACCAAGGCGAACAGGGTTGAGGCGGCCGTCGGGACACCTTGGAGTTGCTCCGCGGTGAGGGCGTCGCCGATGGCTTTGGCGAGTTCGGACACCCACTCGGCGGGCAGGTCGGCGGACGGGTCCACCACGCCGATGCCGTAGTCCAAGAACGGGAAGTCCCGGACGGTCTTCTCGATCGCTGGGCGGGTCATCGGGCGGCCACCTCGCCGTCCTGCTCGGCAGCCCGGCGCTTGGCGATTGCTTCCTTGGTGGCTTCCTCTGCCCGCGACCACATCCGCTCGGGCATGTGCCGCAGGTCGTCCGGAGTGAATGTGGCCTGGTCATTCTCCGGGGCGGAGACCATCACCTCGGGCGGGGGTGAGCCGCCGCGCCATCCGTACGCCGCCTTTCGGCACACCTCGGCAGCCTCCGCCTCGGCGTAGCGGCCCGCCTCCCACACGTCGGCCGTGTAGCCCCGCCTGTTCGGCTTCCACCAGGCGCCGTGCTCGTTCGACCAGACCAGCCAGACCTTCACGGGCGGCTCTTGGATGTCTCGCATCGTTCGGACTTCCCCTCGAATTGCGATCTTGATAAGTCATTTCATGATCGAAATGGGCACTGGTGTTTGGATCTTGGGACAGCTCGGAGCCCCAGAATCCACGGAGAGCCCCCTTTTGGGGTCGGGGTCTTACTGGGAGACCGGAGACGACTCTTGAGCCGCGTACGGCCCCACAGGGCCCCGGCTGTCGCCATCCACGCCCGACCCGTCCCCCGCCTCTCGCGGTGCCGGGTAGTCGAACCGCCCCTCACGGACCCCCGCGAGGAACGCTCGAACCTCCCCGTCGTCGAACTCCAACGCGGTCGGCCACGCGTCCGCAGTGCTCAGCAGCCAGCAGCCGTCCCCGCAGTGGTCCAACCGGATCCGGTCCGTCAGGACACAGCAACCCGTGTCGGCCTTCGCGGCAGCGAGGAACATCTCCCACTCGGCCGCCGTGGCGACGAGGACCGGTGAGGCATCGCCGAGCTTCGAGTCGCGCACCCCGACCATGCCGTCAGCGAGTGGGGCCACCTCCACACAGGCGGAGGCTCCGTTGCAGAAGGTGCTCTTACGCCAGGCGGCGGACTCGGACAGGCGGCTCACGACGCGGACCCGTTCACGACCGCCGCCAGAGCGTCCGCGATCACGAAGTCGGGACGCCACTCACACGAGTTGCACACCCCGGTCGGGTCCGAGCAGGGCGGCATGTCCTGCTGCCGCTGCAACTCCTCCAGCAGATCCACGACCAGATCCGCCAACTCGGGCGAGAACACGGCCGCCAACTGTCCGGCCGCTCCTCCGCACGCGTTGTCGATGCCCTGCTGGAAAGTGCCGCCCTCCCAGTACGGGTTCGTCGCCATCTCGTCCCGGGCCTGGTCGATCCGCTCCCGCAGGAACGCGATCGATGCCTCTAGCGGCGTCACGAGCGTCTTCGTGTCGCTCATCGCGCGAACACCTCGCCGCCGTTCTTCGCAGCGGTAGCGCACGGCCACAGGGTGGCGGCGCCCTCGTCCCAGCAGACGTTGCACACCCACACGGTCGGGGTGCAGTCGCCCATCCAGTGCGGGGTGTGGAACCGGGCGGGAAGCTTCTGCCGCTCCTCCAGCGTTTCCGGCAGCTCGTCGAAGGCCGGGTGATCGGGAGCCTCCAGCAGGATCGCCTTCACCGGCTCCGAGTAGGCGCGACGGTGCAGGTTCGAGATCTCCTTGATCTGCCGCGTCACGTCGTACGTGCGGTACGGGTCGGCGTCGTGCTCGCGGAGCGGCTCAACCAGCACCGCGCGGCCCTCGTCGATCGACGTGCGCACGTTGGTCTGAAGGTCCCCCACGCATGCCGTGGTGGTGTTGAACCGGTTGTCCGGCCACGAGATGCGCGCCACGGCGGGCGTCGGGCGGAAGTGCCCCGGGTTGGCGCAGTCGACGCGGGTCTCGGTCGTCGTGGTTTCAGTCATTGCGGGTCTCCTCTGTGGTCGTGTTCGGGATAGGTCCGGGGGCCGGCTCTTCCCCCGGGTCGGGGACGGAGAGACGAGTCACCCGCGCTCCCCGTGCTCGAAACGGGCGGAACGGGCAGCCACATAGGCGTGCTCGAGGTACTCGGCATACGGTGCGCCGGCCAGCGGGATCGGCTCGGTGATGTCGCCCGCGGGCTGCGCGGTCGACGACCGGCAGGCTGGGACCAGGAGGGCGCCGGCCTTGCACAGCATGTGGCGGAAGCCGTCGTCATCGACGTCAGGGAGGATGCCGCACGCGGGGGCGAAGAAGTGGTAGCCGAACAGCGGTCCGGTGAAGGTGCAGTGGCCGCCGCATCCGGCGCCGACGATGGCGTTCTGGCCGCGGAGTGGGGTTCCGATGGCGCGGGAGCGGCGGATCGACAGATGCCCGGACGGCACCTCGCCCGTGGGTATGTCGCCCAGCACGAGCATGTTCGTCATGCAGAACGGGTCCTCGCGGCCTAACCCGTACACCGGGTCGACGGCGTCGAGCAGCAGCGGGACGTCCAGCCGCTCGAGCGGGCCTTTGACCTCCACCCACCAACGCAGCTCGGTCAGGTAGAAGTCCGGCAAGTACGGGCGCCGCTTCTCGCCGACCAGGTAGCCCTGTGGCTCGTACTGCCAGCGGATGCCGAGCGTGTCGAAGAAGACTGCCCATCTGGCCTCGAGGCGGGACCTGAACCGGCAGCCCTTGTACGTGGTGTCGATCGCCTTGATGGTCATCGGCCCTCCAGCGCGGTGGTGGGGCTCCACGGCTGGACGTGGTTGACGCAACGCCCGTAGTGGCCCTGCCAGCCGAGCGTCACCGAGCCCGTACGGCCCTGGCGCTGCTTGGCGACGATGACCTCGACCGTGCCGGCGTGCTTGGACTCTGGGTTGGCCGCGGCCTCCCGGTGCAGCAGCAGGACGACGTCCGCGTCCTGCTCCACGGCGCCGGACTCGCGCAGGTCCGACATCTGCGGGCGCTTGTCCTGCCGGTGCTCGGAGCCGCGGTTGAGCTGTGCGAGGACCATCACTGGCACCTCGAATTCTCGAGCGATCAGCTTCAGCCCCCGGGACAGGTCAGCCACCTGCTGCTGCCGGTTCTCGGCCTTCCCGGTGGCCATGAGCTGCAAGTAGTCGACGACCACCAGTCGGGCGGGGGCGGTGCGCGCCATGCCGCGGAGTCGGGCGCGGATGTGCGACAGGCCCAGGGCGGGTGTGTCGTCGATCGCCAAGTGCCCTTCCGCGATGCGGGGCACGCCCTTGGCCATGCGAACGTAGTCGTCCTCGGACAGGTCGCGGGTCTGCATGCGGTGAAGGTCGACGCGGGACTCGGCGGCGATGAGCCGGTGCATGACCTCGGTGTGGGACATTTCGAGGCTGACGAACAGCGCGTGTTCTCCGAGTCGCACGGCGACGTGGCGGGCGATGTCGAGTCCGATCGTCGTCTTGCCGATTCCGGGCCTCGCACCCACCACGATGAGCTGGCCTGGCCGCATGCCCGGCAGGATGTCGTCGAGGTCCGCATAGCCGGTCTTAATGCCGGTCTGCTCGGCGCTCTTGTCTGCCAGGTCGTCCATAACGGGACCGACCAGTTCAGCGGCAGTCAGCAGCGGGCGATCGGTCGCCGCGGACAGGGAGTCCTCAAGGATCTTGCGCGCGATGTCCGGGTCAGTCTCATCGTCGTACCCAGGTCTTGAGGCGAGCTGCTGGATCCGCTGGCCGGCCTCAAGCAGCGCACGCCGGTTGGAGTCGGCCTTCACCAGGCGAGCGTGGTACGGCACAGCAGGGCCCACACAGGCGTGTTCGATCAGCTCGGCCACAGCAGGCCCAGCGTTGGAGCCGATCCTGGCCAAGTCCCCCGAAGCCGCGATGGCATTCAGGACGGCCGCAGGATCCACGGGCTTGCCGTGCTCGGCGAGCTCCACGGCGGCAGCGAAGACCACGCTGTGCCGCGGACTGTGGAAGTCCTGGGGGCGGACGATGTCGGCGGCGGCCTCAACGTTCTCGCGGTTCTGAATCACCGCACCAACCAGAGCCTGCTCGGCGGCGGTGACCGCGGGGCTCGGCGTCCACCCATCGACGAAGGTCTCGACGCTCACTCGCCCTCCCGGCGGCGGTCCGGGCCGTCCAGGACAACAACCGCGACGTTCGCGGCCAGTCGGGAGGCGATGCGCTCGCCAAGCATGCCGCGCAGGTCGGGCACGTTCGACGTGATCACGGTGGGGAGCCTGTGGTTCCACCGGTAGTCGATCACGCCGTACAGGTGTTCGAGCTCCCATGCGCCCAGCCGCATCGCGCCCGGGTCGTCGAGGATGAGCAGGTCCGACCGGGCGGCGTCACGCAGGTCCGGCTCGTTGACAGGCGGGGTGGTGAGCTGCCGCCACTCGTACGCCCCGTAGAAGTCCGGAGCCCCGGGCCAGCCGGCCTCGAGCGCGACCGTGGCGGCGTGCCAACACGACCAGGTCTTTCCCGTCCCGACCGGACCGACCAGCAGCAAGTTCGCTGCGGACCGGTCATGCACCAGGCCCGCCACCCACGCGGCCACCTCAACGTGCAACTCGCCCTTGGCCCGCATCGACAGCGGGATGCGCTTGCGCCACTCCGCCACGCGGAAAGCTCGCGCCTGCTCGAGCCACTCGGCGTGCATTTCGGCGTCGTCGTCGTACGGTTCAGCCATATCTAGATCACCTTCGTCGGGTCGATGGGTGTGGTGCTGGGCTTCAGGTGGGGATCCGAGCCGGGGGCGTACTTGCCGTTGCTGGGCGAGTCCCTGGCAGCGGCGGCGTCGCGCTGCATCTGGACTGCGAGGTCCTGCCACCCGCCTGCGCCCATGTTTCGGGCTGCGACCAGGAGTGCTTCATGGTCGGTGTTCTTGTCTGCGAGGAGAGCGCGTGCCTGCTTGCCGACCCGGCTGCGGAGAGACTCAGCAGGTGGGGGAAGTTTGGCTTCCTTGGCGCCGTCCATGTACGCGGCGATGACGTCGCCTGCGTTGATCGGCTTGGCCGGGTCGCGGCGCGGCGGAGCCGTGGCCGCCGAAGGCGGAAGGGGCGAAGGGATTCCGGGGAGAGGGGAAGCCTCTACTTTCCCACCGTAACCCTCCCCTTTCCCCTGGGAAGGGGCTCCCGAGGGGTCGGCGGAAGGCTCGACGGAAGGGTTCCCCGAAGGGTTAGACGAAGGGTTCCCGGAACCCTTTGCGAGATCTCCCATGAAGTCCGCCAGAACCCTTCGGGCAAGCTCCGACGCCTCTTCGGATGGGATGCGCCGCAACTCCTCCAGCAGGGACGCTCTGAGGTGGGGCGACTCGATGAGCTGCGCCGCCTCGCGAGCAGACTTCATGACGTTCGGCTGCTTCCAGATCTGGTCACGCCGGATCAGGGAGCGGATCAGGACCTCCTCGGTGTCCTCATCGATGACGACGAACCGGGCTGCGTCCAACTCTTTGAGAGCGGCAGTCACACGGTCGACGGTGAGGCCGGCCGCGGACCTAGCCCATCTCCTCTCCCGCAGGGCGATGAGCCCGCAATGGCTCAAGTCCGGCTGTGAGAGGAGGAAGAGGTACAGACGCTGAGCACCTTCCGACAGAACAAGGAACTGCACGTCCTGCCAGATGGTGGTGAAGATCCGCGCCTCGCTGCGTGCCACGTGCCTTGCTCCAGTAGGTGAGTGGGTCGGTCAGGTCCGGAGCGGGCCCTGTCTTCGCGGTTGGTCCACTGCAGTCCCCCCGATCGCTTAGGTGTTCGGTTACATCATATGCCAACGCCACATGTGGCGTATGCCTATATGCCACGTTGACAGTGTGCCATCATGGTTGTAGGCAAACCCGTGAGACCATGAAGGGGTGTCGGATCCGATGGGAGACGTAGTCGCCGCCCGCAAGGCGTACGAGCAGGCTCAGGAAGACGCCCGGGCCCTCGTCGAACGCGCCCGCCTCGACCTCGGCCGGGCCATCGCCGACGCGCGCCAGCAAGAGGTGTCGCAGGACGCGATCGCCAAGGAGTTGAAGCTGACCCGCGAGCAGGTCCGCCGCTTCCAGCGCGAGTACGAGAGCAGCACGTCCCAGGACTGAGGTCTTCACCTCTCGCCCAGCCAAGCCTCGACCCGGGTACGAAGCGGCCCAGTCACCTGTCCGTGCTTCATGCGCCGGACCTGGTCAACGGTGGTCTTCAACTGGATGGCGATCCGCCACCACGGCAGGCGCAGGGCTCGGCGGCGGGTATCGAGAGCCTCGTGAAGGTGCTGCGGTGTGCGAGCCACGAAGTCTGGCGTGTTCACGACGTCCCCCCTCTGTTGAGGAGGGGTGAGCATCAGCAGCCCACCCCTCGGATGGGCTACTTCGGTGTCGGGAACTTCTCATGCTCGGCGTGACGGATCGTCCGCAGTTCAGCACCGTCGCGGTAGTAGTTCCACGCTTTGATCGCCAAAGCGGTCGTGTGGGAGAACGGGACCCGGCCGGGCTGGGCGTTGAGGGCGTTGAGCCGGTTCCTCAACGTGAGGACCGGATGGCCGCTGGCCAGCATCGCGCCGTCCTGGAGCCGGTCGAAGAACTCCTTGCACTGGTCGGCGTCGAGACGGGCGAACAGCCACCAGCACAACCCGATCGTCGACCCGGATAGCATGCGCGCCTTGCGGTAGTGGTCCGCCGCGGACGCTGCTTGGCGCAGGTCGGGGTTCTGGTCGAGGAACTCGAACGACTCCAGCGTGGACGGCTGGTAGGTGGCGTTGGTGTACGCCCGCCGATCCCACAGCAGAGCCCGCCGCACGACCGCAGCCAGAGTTTTCGGTGACCCTTCGCCGCGGAAACCGAGCCGGTCGCCCATCGTGCGTTTCACGCCGTCGTCCACGGTGGCGCGGGCCTCGGCCGGCAGGTTCGACACCACCAGCATCCACACGCCGACCCCGGACTCGGCGATCGCGTTCAGCCGGTGCTGGCCGTCGGCCAGGTCGCCGTCGGCGGAGACGCGGATGGCGTCGCCGTTCTCCATGAACCGCCCCGCCTGCAGGTCGCGGGCCAGCCTGGCGACGACCTCGCCGCGGAGCGGCCGGTTGCCGTTGTTGCGGTGCAGCCAGCGTTGAGCAAGGTCCGGCGTGACGTACACCAGCTCGTAGTTGACCCCGTCCGGGGAGGTGAACGAGCGCGGGTTGTGCTTGCCCGTGACCGTACGGACCGCGTTGATCGGTGCCGCGCCAGTGTCCGCCTCTGGGGGTATGAACGCTACGGTTGTTGCTGACATGAGGTGCTCCCTTGCGTCTTGTGGTTGAAGGGGCCGCCCATCCACTGGGCGGCCCTTAAACGTGCTCACGACGGCTCCCCTAGCCCCTGACGTGCAGTTCTTGCCGCGGCCCGCACCTTGGCCTGCCGGTCCCATCGGCGGACCCGGTCGCGTTCCTGCTTCGACAGCCCGGCCTGGTAGCCGAGATCGTTGCGGCGGAGCGCGTCGAAAGTGCACGTGATCAGCACCGGGCAGCCGCGGCAGATTCGCGTGAGCCGCTGCGATGGCCGGCCAGTGTCTTGGAAGAACAGGTCCGGGTCGACGTCTTTGCACGCCGCGCGGGAGCGCCAGTCGTTCATGACGCGACCGCCTGACTAGCCGCTCGGCGTTCAGCCTCGTAGGAGGCCCGTCGCTGCCGCCGTCGGCGTTCCGTCTTCCGCTCGTCCTCGTTCAGCCCAGCCCAATACCCGTACTTTTCGGGCCTGGACAGCGCGTAGTCGAGGCATTCGGTACGGACCGGGCACCACGAGCAGAGTTCGCTGGCGAGGCTCTCTCGCAGGTCTCGTTCGGGCTGCCGTTCGCCGTCCGGTCCGAAGAAGAGCAGCGGGTCATCCGTGCAGATCGCGTCGTCCTGCCACTTCCAGTTGATCCGCTGGATCGGCGCAGGCTTGTCGTCCGGCTCGGTGCCGTCCTGGACGGGGTCGGGTTCGGCGAGCGCAGCCTGGTATGCCGCCTCGACGGCGGCCTGGTCGGCGCGAGCCTCCCGACCGCACACCACCATCCACGCGTCATCGTCTGTGGGCGGCCATGGCGTGAGCGCCTCACCCTCTGGCAGCCCAAGGACGTCGATCAGCAACTCCCACTCGGCAGGCCGATTCCGGCGAAGCCAGCGGGAGCCGCGACCCTGCATGACGGGGTCGATCTCTTCTTCGAGTTCGCCCACCACGTGCCGGGCGTCCGCTAGTGGTGACGGGCCGACGCCGCGGCGAGCCAGTTCCTCGTCCGTGCGGCACGCGGTATCGATCCACGCCTCAGTCGCCATCACGTGTCTCCATCCGTGAGGGAGAGGACAGGGGGGAGGGGGTGGAGGGGGTCTCAGGCATCAGAGGCCTCCGAGAACAAGTCCAGAGGGGCTTGAGACAGGCGAAGAGCGGCCTTCTCGGCGTACATCTCGTCGGCCTCGATGCCGATGGCGCGACGGCCGGAGAGGCGGGCGGCCTCCAACGTGGAGCCCGATCCGGCGAACGGGTCGAGCACTACCCCCCCCCGTTGGGCAGGCGTAACGAATGAGTGGGTCAAGGATTCCGACTGGCTTCTCGGTGGGGTGCAGAGCGCGGCCATGCATGGACCGGCAGAAGATCACCGATCGCATGAGGCGCGGCCCGCCGTCCTCGGACAGGTAAGTCGCGGCGCCGATCTCGCCCATGTGCGTCGGCCGCGCCTTTCGCCTCATCTGGTGCTTTACGGCGTCGTTGGTGACTGGGACGTCGCGGTGCTGGTCGGCCCACGCGCCGCGGTACCAGTGGGTCGCCACTTCGTGGACGCGCTTGAACCGGTCGTTCTGGAAGCCGGACCCGTTGTGCTTCTCCCAGATCAAGTCCTGAGAGAGCGCCCATGCGGCGTCGCGGAACTCGCTCCAACGGTCGCCGAACATGCGGAGCGACCCGAAGCACCACAGCGAGGACGAAACTTCAGCGGCGACCTTCAGCCAGCCGTCTGGCCAGCGGTCCCACGCCAAGCTCGTCTCCTGGTAGGGAGGGTCGGCGAGCACGAGGTCCGCCGTGATGCCGAGTGCGGGCAGTACCTCCCGCATGTCTCCGAGGTGCAGCTCTACGCCGTCGCTCTTGAAGTACGGCTCAGGCATCACTGCTCTCCGTCCGTGTGGGTCCGTCTGTAGTGGGGGTGGACTCGACTGTCCGGACGAGTCCGGAAGAGGTCGGAGAGTCCACGGGAGGAGCCGCAGCGAACCCAGGGCATCCGCACGGCTCAGCCGACGCCCCAGTCGAGACAGAGCAGCCACCTCGGGAGCCGTTGGAACGAATGCTGTGAAGCACGTCAGGGTGAGGGCAGGCCGCGCACTGGCGGACGTTGAAGGTCTGGACCCGCGGTCGGGTGTCCCGGCGGGCGTCACAGTCCTGGTAGTGGTCCAAGAGGACTCGCTGGCAGCAGGAGAGGAGGTTGGTCATCACGCGACCTCCTCGAACAGTGAGGGCTGGAAGCCGCCCTGCGGCTCCGTAGCGGACGGGTAGAGGGCGGCCAGGTAGGCGCGGACGGCGGGCTCCCAGTCGAGTCCCAGCGCCGTCCCGAGGACCGCGGCGGCGACGGGAGGGGACACGACGTCCGCGGCCTGAAGGAACTGCTTGCTCCTGGATCCGCGCCACGGGTAGTCCGGAGGGAAGCCGGTCAGATGTCCCGCCTGCGCCGCAGTGAGCTGGGCGCCGTCAGAGACGCGCTTCCACGAGCGGGCCTTCTCCGTCAGGCACCACGACACCTGATCCGCGGAGAACTCGTTGCCGCCGGATGTCCTGCGCGCCCCGCGGGTGTTGACTCGCTCACCTGCCGGCCAGCCGAGAGCCTGCGCCATCGTCACCCGAGGGAAAACGGATCTGGACAGGTTGGCCTTGACCTGAGGCGCTTGGAACCGGCCGCAGGTCCACCACGACGTCACTGGCAGTGAGGCGAGGTCCCGGACCTGGTGGCGGGTGGCGATCACGAACGAGCGCGCCCGCTTCGACGCCACACCGAGATCCGCGGCGTCGATAGTGACGACTGCGCACGAGAGGAAGTCGTGGACCATCGCCAGTTCGGCGCACACGTTCTGCCAGATCCAGTCCACCGCGGGGACCTGCTCGCACACCAGCCACTGCAGATGCGGCAGCCGGAGCGCGAACCGCAACGTCTCGATCACCAGCGCGGACCTGGGGTCCTGCACCTGGTCGTAGACCTTGGCGTAGGCGTCGTCCGGGCCCATGCCGGCCTGAGCGTTCCCCAGCGCTTCGATCGCGTCCAGGATCAGCGGGACGTCATTGACACCCGTCCGTTTGCCGGAGGCGCTGAAAGTCGGGCACGGCGGGGAGATGATCGCGCCGGTCACGTCCCGCATGCTGTCCGGGTCGAGATCCTTCACGCTGCCTCGGACCCGGTTGAACCCGGCGGCTGCCGCCGTGGCGCAGGCGTCCGCGTCGATGTCGTAGCCGCGGATCTCCTGCGACAGGCCGAGGAGGCGGGCGCCCATGTCCCAGCCGCCAGGGCCGGCGAACAGGTTCAGGGTCGCGCGCTCAGTCATCGCCGTCTCCCCAAACGTCACGGGCCGACGTCAGCAACTCGAAGGCCGTGATGTCGGTGGCCAATTGGTCGACGGCAGCCTCGGTCTCCCGCTGCTGGCGGTCGCGCCGGGCTCGCCAGCCGGTCAGGGCGTCCTTCAGTGCCCAGGTGGCGGTGAACCCAAGAGCAGCCACGACGAGGGCGCCGATGACCGCGCAGATGTCGCGGAGGAGGTCAAACATCGTCGACCTCCTCGCGCAGCGCCTCGCGGAGGATCCGCTGGTGGCGGTCCAGGGCCGGGTTGTAGGCCGGGTCTGCCATCTCGGCGACAGAGCGGAGACGACGGACACGGCGCCGCATCCCTGCCACCGCGGCGGCGGCGAGGAGGACCGCGACCACGCCGCCGCCGGCCAGCCACGCCCAGCCTGCGGCGGAGTTCAAGAACGCGGCGATGTCAGAGAGGTTCACGACGTGACCGCCTTCCAGAAGGCGGACATGGCCTCGTCCGCGATACGGGCTGGAGGGAAGCCGCCAGCGATGCCTGCCGTGAAGATGCGGACGATTTCGTGCCGAAGGGTGTCCCGGTCGAAGGCTGCAGCAACCCGGACGCGGGTGTCGGCTTCCATGGCGGCTACGTGGTCGCGCAGGACGGCCAGCTCGCCCGCGAGGTCCGCGCGTTCGGCGTTGAGCCTGACCAGTTCCCTGTCGGTGGCGTCGGCGATGTCTCGGAGGAGGTCGAAGTCCACGGTCGTCTGTTCAGGCACGGGTGTCGCCTCCGTCCTGAGGGTCTGCCTGGACAGCGGCGGCGATGACGTCGTCCGCGCGGATCCCGGCCTCCTCCAGAGATCTGGTCAGGTCCCAGCCGAGGGCGCCGATGTCCTGCCACTCCCGCCACAGGTGCCGGGCGACCTCGTCAGCGACTGCTGGGCCGTCTCTGTCGGTGATGCGGCCGAGCAGGTGGGCGACGCCGCACGTCTGCGCCACCAGGGCGGCGTCCAGGCTGCCTCCCGGCCTCTCGGGCATCGCCCAGAAGACGGTGTAGGCGAAAGCCAGCAGGTGCGTTCTCAGCGCCTCCGCAGTGGCCGCTTCCTCGGTGCGCGGGTATGGGGCGATCTGGTCGAGGGCGGTCATCGTGTACCGCCTCTTGGGTCGGCGAGCATGGCGTCCCAGACATCCCGCATGTGGTCTCCCGGCCAGGGTGAGGGAGTGTCCTGCACCGGCTCTTCCAGGGGCTCAGGGGTGACAGGCTCAGACATGGCCGCCGCCGTTCAGCTCTGCCTGAGCGGCCTCTACAGCGTCAGCCTTCGCGACCAGAGCGGCAGCGAACCGGCGAGCCTCAGCGGTGGAGATGTGTCCGCAGCCCCGGAACAGGATGCTGTCCGCGTACTTCAGCCCGGTCGTGCGCCCCTTGGGCCCGGCGGCGCACACCTGCCAGCCGTCCGAGTCGTCCACGTTGTCGTAGGGTTCGCCCTCGAACTCCAGGCCGTCCTCAAGGTCGGGGCGGGGCAGCACGATCGGCTCGGTCTCGCCCGGGACGACGACCGCCCTGTAGTGGCGGACCGTTTCGGTGTCGTCGGCGTCCCACCTGGCGACCGACAGGCTGAGCATGCCGTCCTCGGCGGTCACGGACAGGGCGCCCGCCAGGCTGTCCCGCCACCCGCCGACGACGCCCTCACAGACGGCGGCGGCGACCCTCTCGGAGGTGATGTCGCTCATCGGGCACCCGCCGTCTCAGCCTCGACGGGCTCCAGGTAGCGGACGGGCTTGCCGAGCTTCTCTGCGTACTCGACCTCGCTGCGGGTGCTCTCGCCGACATAGCCGCCAACGTTGAGGACGAACACTTCGTCGGCGAGGTCGATCTTCCGCTTGTGGAGCTCATCGAGGTCGGCTTTGACCTGCTCCATGTCCTGGATCTCGGCGATGTCCTCGTCGGCCTTGGTGTCGCAGCCGATGCTGAGCACGATCGTCCCGGCGAGGGTGAGACGCAGGTTCTCCCGGCGGAACGCCTGGAAGAACCTCGTGCTGCCGCACAGGACCACGATCGGCGGGCGGTCGCCGCCGAAGTCTCGAACGAGGTCGTGGTGCTGGTCGCAGTCCGCGCTGAAGTGGGCATAGCTCATGCCGCACCGTCCTGGCTGAGCATCGACGAGAGCACTCGCCGCGTGTTGTCGTCGAGGCCGACCATGACCTCCCGGCCGTCCTTGTCGATCATCCGGACCAGGGTCGCGCCGACGTTCTCCTCGGTCTCGACCATGAACACGGTCGGGGCGATCCTCGTGGGGTCCTCGTGGACGGCGGTGTCGCCGATGACGGCCGACGTGACCATCTCCCGGTCAGTCGCAGGCCGGATCCCGATCTGCTTCTCGTTGTAGTAGTCGCCGCCTGTCGCGGTCAGGAACGCCTCGACGGCCTCCTCCGCGCCCATCGGGTGCGACGGCCCCTCCTGGCCGGGGTACGGGGCGGGCTGGCCGTCCACGAGCACCCGCCACGCGCCGTGCCCAGTCGAACGGGGCAGCAGGAACAGACCCACATCGTTCAGGCAGGCGTCCAGGGCGTCAGCGTCGACCAACTCGTGGCCGGAGTCGCTGCCGTCCTCCTGCTGCCACGCCTCGATAGCGCGGCAGATCGCCTCGCGGCGGGCCTGGTACGGGTTCTTCGTCTCGGGGGTTTCGGTGCTCATCAGGTCTCTCCTGAAGTCGAAATGGTTGGGGCCGGCGCTCAGGCCGGGGTCTTCTCGTACGGGTGGCCGCCGGCGGGCTCGACGACGGCGGGGATGGTGAGGGTCTGCTGGGTGTCGCCGTTCATGACGGGCGGGATCACCTGCAGTTCGATCTCGGACGGGGGCGCCCACCTCTGCGCCCAGCCTGGGACGACGATCCCGACCGGGCCGTTCACGCAGTCGGGGCAGACGACGAGCCCGGCGACGGTCTCCCGCCACCCGCACAAGGCGGCGGCCTGACGGAGCTGCTGGCGGGGAGTGAGCGTGGGGTGGTCGACGACGACGGGGTGGCCGTAGATGTTCGCGCAGTCGGCGATGTCGCACTCCATCTGGCCCTTCTCCACGATCGTGAGTGGAACTGCGGCCTCAGCGAGAGTGATGGTCATGACTGCTCCTTGCTGTGGTCGGGGAGGAGATCGCCGCGCTGGCGGCGGGTCTTGCGGATCGCGGCACCCACCGCGTAGGCGCCCAACTTCATGGACTCGACCCACACCAGCGGGTGGTCGGGCAGGTCCTTGTCCCAGTCGCCTTTGGGCTTGTAGAGGCGGTCCCAGAAGGCCCGCCAGCGCTGCCGCCAATCCCACACGCGGCCCCGGAAAGGCTCCGGTAGGCGCCTCCACGCCCGATGGACGGGGGTGTCTTTGCGCTCTGCCTGTGCGGTGCTGTGGCGTCCCATGCGATCTCCTTGCTGAGGTGGTTCGGGTTGTGCGCCGCCGCTCACCCGGAAGTGGGTGGCGGAAAGTTCTAGGAGGTGGGGATCTCGGTCTGGCCGGGATGCGCATCAGGCGCAAGAAGAGCGGCCTTGGCTCGGAGGTTCCGCGCCACCTCGTTGGCAGCGGCGGCGATCCGGTTGTGGT
The DNA here is from genome assembly GCF_044460125.1 of Nonomuraea sp. NPDC050153. Lineage (NCBI taxonomy): Bacteria > Bacillati > Actinomycetota > Actinomycetes > Streptosporangiales > Streptosporangiaceae > Nonomuraea > Nonomuraea sp. NPDC050153. Next base: position 282,475 of record NZ_JBITJQ010000003.1, on the reverse strand, counting down.
CGAGTCCTTCCTCGTCCGCCCAGTCCCACAGCCACGGCGGGATTTCGCCGTCCTGCCATGCGGACCAGAGTTCGCGGGCCACGTCGTCGGCCACCTCGACGCCGAGCCGGGAGCGGATCTCGGTCAGCAGGTAGACGGTGGTGAAGCTGGACACGACGTGTCCGAGCGATGTCCGGTACTGGGACTCGTCCCCGATGAACTCGTCGGCGAGGCGGGTGTGCATCTCCCCGAACGCCGCAAAGTGCTTGATCAGAGCGGAGGCGGTGACGTCCAGTTGCCGCCTTGGGTACGGGGCGACCGCGTCGAGTGGATCCATTAGGCACCTTCCAGGGGAAGCTCAGGCCAGCCGGGAGGATCTATTGGCAGGGCGCGCTGCGTCGCAGCCTGAAGGCGAAGCTTCGTGGACTCGTAGATGTGGTACAGGCCCTTGATGTGGTGGGCGTGAACCTCATAGGCGCTGCCCGTGTGCCAGAACATCGCCTCGTACTTGGTCTTCGGCTTGCGCTCGTCCTGGCGCAGGACGCCGCCCTGCCGCAACGTCTCGGTCAGGTCCTTGACGGAGATCCGGACGCCGTACTCCTGCCGCATGAGCACCACGACGTCAGCGAAGGGGAAGGTCTTCGGCTGAAGCACCTGAGACTCGGCCTGCTGCATGGCCCTGCTGGCGAGGTAGATCTCCCGAGCGCGCTCCTCCATGTCCAGCAGGTGCTTGCGGACCGCTGTCGAGATGGGCGACTCAACAAGCATCTGGCCGACGTTGAGGATCGCGCGACGGGTGAACAGGGCGTACGCCCGCCGCTTTGAGCCCGTCAGGTTGACGGTCTCAAACTCGCGCAGTTCCTGGCCGCGCAGGACTCGGTAGCCGTTGCTCTCCAATTCCGACCGGTTACGCCGGACGACGCTCTCGATGGCGTCCACGTCCACCTCGTAGTAGTCGGCGACCAACTCGGTGGACAGGTGAAGGCCGTCAGGCAGGAAGACCAGCGCCTTGACCTTGTCGAGAACGTCAACCCGGTCCGCGTACTGGGCCCGCAGCAAGGGCGACTCAGTCAGTGCCAACTCGTTCATGCGGCAGACCCCGCGATCCGGCGGCGCTCCTCGTACGCCTCGATGGAGGCGAGGGAGACCTTCACGTGCGAGTTGCGGGCCTCGCCTTTGATGGCGACCAGCTCGCCGTTGCGGATGCGCTTGCGCAGCGTGTCTCGGCCGATGTTCAGTCGGCCGCAGGTCTGCGCGGTGGATAGATACACGTCACCTACTCCTTCCAATCTCTGGGCGTCTCTAGGCAACTCTATGCGACTCTGAGCGCAAATGGAAAGGGAAACAGGCGTGACAACTCTGGTCATCTCTGTAGACATGGAGGTGTGAGCGACAACGCCCCCGCCCGCCCGTTCCTCGACCTCATCGAGGCCACCCTCAACAGGCAGGGCAAGACCAAAGCATGGCTTGCCCAGCGCAGCAAGGTGAACCGCAACACGATCAACAACTGGGGCACGCAGCCCCGCACCCCCCAGGCAGCGAACGTCATCGCCGTCGCCGAAGCCCTCAACATTGAGCAAGACCGGGCGCTGCGCCTCGCCGGGCTCCGCACAGACATGCCCAGAGCGGAAGGCGAAGCGCTCGCCCTTGCGGCCATACCGACCGACGACCTCCTTGCGGAGATCCGCCGCCGTATCCCGGACTGACATTTCGCCTCCTTTCGCTGCTTGGTCTGGGGGTTGTGCCGCCGCTAGCCCGGCCCCCGATACGGTCCAGGCCAGCGGCGGAAGATCAGGGGCTAGGTCGTGAAGGCGGCGACGATGAGGAGCACGACCAGGAAGGCACCCGCCACCCCGACCAGCACGGCCAGGAACACGCGGGCGAGGCAGCCACCACAGCCCTCAGGCTTGGGAGTCGGCATGATCACGGGGTCTCCTCGGGCAGGTTGACGATGTGGCGGGCCAGGAACGGCTTGTCCGCCTCCGGCACCACATCCGGGGGCAAACCCATGGCACGGGCCCGCTGACGGGACAGAAGCCGCTGCCCCACGTCGCAAGGGATGTCCGGGTCGGCGAGGACCGCCCACACGTCGATGACTGGGTACTCGATGTCGGCGAAATCGCTTCGCTCGGACACGTGAGCCTCCTCAGGCGGGAGAGTCGAGGTCGGAAGGGGAGCCGTGCTCGAATTCGGCACGACGGGCAGGACAGAAGTGATCAGCGGGCAACTCGCTCCCGCATGGCTCGCACCACACGACCGGGACCGTCACCACACCAGGGGTGAGCACCTGCGCCAGGCCGCGCGGAGTACGAGGCGCCCTGACCAGCAGACCCTTGGCCGTCAACTGGCCGAGCTGGTGCATCACCGACGAGTCCGACGACAAGCCGGCCGCCTTGCCGATCCACACCGTGGACGGCGGGAAGCCGTTCTCTTCGATGTGGGCCGACACCGCTCGCAAGATGCGGAGCTGGCGGGCAGTGACCTCGGTCATGAGGCCACCTCGCCCAGTTCGGCAGGGTTCATCCCGTACTCCTCGGGAGTGATCCACCGACCGTCCGGGGTGGGATACCGCCACCCCCAGCCGGCGACCAGAACAGGCACGTCGGCAGGCTCGATGCCCGTCTCGACCAGATAGCCGAGCTTGTAGGACGCAGCCCTGTTCCCTTCGACCCAACCGTGATCGCCAGTCGTGCCCGTGCCGCAGAGGAGAAGCAAGTTCTCGACGTCATTGGTGCCGCCGCGGCCTCGCGGGATGCGGTGGTGGACCGAGTCCTCATCCCTGGCAACCGACTTGCCGCATTTCACGCACCGGTTACCGTCGCGAGCCTCCACCTGCGCGCGGACCTTCGACGTGGGGCCGGAATCCGACGTGGGGAACTTCAGGTGCCAGCCGTTCGTGCACCGCTCCACGTCGATCGGCAGGACACTCCGCAGGCCGAGGTTGCGCATCCGATCCAGACGCCGGCGGGCTTCCTTCTCGTTGGCGAACGTCTCCTTCGAGCAGCACGGCTGCACGCGGGTCTTCATCGGCCACGCCCCGGCGTGTCGTAAAGCGCCTTGGCGTTGACGTTCAGGGACCGCATCACTTCGACCTGCGTCTTGACCTGCCACACGTAGTCCGAGGCGTTCTGCCGGACGACCTTCGCCTCACGAAGCGCCCAGTACTCCTTCGAGATGCGGACCGCGTACCACTCGTCCGCCTGCTTCTGTGACACCTGGCCGGCCTTCCGGCCCACCTCGGGCGGCTCCTCGTCAGAAGCAAACAGGAACGCGGTGCGAGCCTCCAGGAACGACCGCTCTGCCATCACCTCCGCGTCACGCGCCCGCATCAGGGCCAGCTGGGAGCGGGCGAGTTCGTTGTTGAGCCGCTTCAGGTACACGTCCGTGTCCGCGGGGGTGAGGACCGTGTCCTCCGAGATGAATTCGAACGCGCCCGACTCGCCGCGCTGGAAGACATCGCTCATGACTGGCCGCCTTCCGACTCGGCGACCTCGTCATCGTCGTAGTGGAGCGGGTTGTCCTCGCCCTGCTCGGGCGTGAACGGCGGGCCGTCGAGGAAGTCGCCCCGGCCCAGTGCCACCATCACCTTCGCGGCCTCCGCGCCGGTCAGTTCCTCGGGCTTGACGATGTCGCGGTCGGCGACCTTGGACATGTAGGTCAGCGCCAGGTCCGGCGTGGTGATGCCCTTCTTCGACAGGAGCAGGGCAATCTGGTTGCGCTGCCTCTTGGCGGACATGCCGTCGACGTGCTCGGCGTCGCCGTTCTGCGCGGCCACCGCCTCCCGGATCGTCTGGCCCTGGATCGTCTCGCGCGGCGTCTCGTCGTCAAGGTGCTCCATCTCGACGTCGCTGTACATGCCGCCCAGGTCCTCGGGAAACGCGCGGCGCAGTGCCTTCGCTTCGGCGCACTTCTCGATCTGGCCATCCGGGCTGGTCTTCCACTGGTTCTTCGGGTTGCCGTCGCGGTCCCGGTCCACGTAGGCGGCGTACCGGGCAACGCCGGAGAACCGCTTGCCGTTGCGGATCACCACGACCTTGGCCGCGACGGGCGGAGCGTCGGTCAGCCACACCTCATGCTGGGCGCCGTCGGCGTCGAACCAGACGGTGTCCTCGTACTCGTAGTCGATGCCGGACTTGTCCGCGGCGCGGCGGGCGATCACGCGGAAGCCGTCGATGCCGGTCTGCGGGGTGAACACCTTCCGGCCGGCGCGCTTGTCGTAGCGGCCGATCAGGTACACCTGCTTGAGGAACGGGTCCAGTTCGCGCCGCTGGCACAGGTGCAGGAACCCGGCGAGTTCGGCGTTGGTGCATTCGCCGTCCACGCCCATGCTGCCGAGCACGGCGCGCTGCTCGGGCGTCCACATCGACTGGGCGGGCTGGATGGCCAGCGCCCCATGCCCCTGCACGGCGGGCAGGTTGTCGGTCACGGTCATGCCGCAACTCCTCGGAGGAGGTCGGAAAGGTCAGGGAGGTTCTGTTCGGTCACCAGGTAGGGCGTGCCGCCGCTCTTGGCTTGGCGGCGGGCCAGCCGGTGGCCGTCGTAGTAGGCGCGGTGCGCGGACCCCATGGCGGCCAGCAGCCGGGCTCGGGCGGCCTGCTCGCGCTCCTGCGCTTCGGCGAGGCCGGTGGTGGCGTCGATGAACTCGACCGCCAGGTCCAGGTCGGCGATGAACGCCGAGTCCCGGTCGATCTGCGGGTGCAGCTTGCGCGCTGCGGCGTAGGTGGCCGGGTGGTGGTCCAGGTCCGGCATCTCCCGCCAGTACAGCGACGACAGAAAGTCCTCGGCCTGGTCGCGCATCCACGCGCAGTCGTCGGCGTCGTAGTGGACGACGTACTCGCGGAAGTCCAGCCGGCCGGTCAGGACGACGACATGCCACACGTCGAGGCCGAGCGTGTCCATGTACCACTGGACTTGGGGCCGGTAGTAGGGCGGGATCTCGTCCGTGCCGGGCTTGCCCCACCCGGAGGCGTCCGCGTCCGTCTTGAGCTCCAGGCCCGCCCGGACGCCCGGCTCGGGGAAGTGGCCGGGCATGCCGAGCAACAGACGGTCCGGGTTGGCGAGCTGGTAGTCCCGCTCCGCGTGCACGTACGTGCCAGCCGGACGGACCTCATACTCGGGGTGCTGGTCAGCGAACCAGTCCGCGATCCCGGACTCCAGATAGTGGCCGCGCGCCTGCGCTCTGGTCTGCTTGTCCTTGTCGACCAGGCCAGCCATCTGGCACCACACCGAGTAGGGCGACTCCCACGGCGACAGACCAAGCAAGGCGGCCATGCGGGACCCGCCGAGCCGCTGAGCGCGGGCGGCGTCCCACTCTGGCGTGTTGCTCTCCCATCGGCCGATGAAGCGGCCCGCGGGCGTGGACAGCGTCACTGCTGCTCGTCTCCCTCGTCGTTGGGGGTGTCGTTGCTTCTCGCTGCCGCCAGTTCGCTCCGCAACTGCTGCTCCCATCGGGCGTACCGGTAGGCGGCCGGATGCGATGTGATGCCGAGCCTGCGAAGGGCGTCCCACTTGTTGGCGCCGCCAGCGAGGGCAGCGGAGAACGCGGCCAGGCGGGTGATGAAGTCGACCTTCGACCGGTACTTGCGGGCGAGCGTCCTGGCCTGCTCTTGGCTGATCACGGCTCGTCCTTGCGGCGCTGATAGTCGGCTTCGATCTCCAGCGGCAGTTCGGGGCCGCCGCCCACGGTCGGGCCTGCGGTCTGGTCGTCGCCCCCGTGGGCGGCCAGGTCGTTCAGGTAGGCGGCGAGAGAGGACTCCAGCACGCCGTAGTGGTCGTGCAGCCACTCGACGATCAGCTCGTCCTCGTCACCCAGGCGGTGGATGTCAGCCACCTTCGGGTGTCGGCCGGTCGCCTCTCTGATGCGCTTGACAGCGACATGCAGCGGGACCCAGTCGCCTGTCATGACGCCCACCTACGCCTTCTCTGCGGAAGCGGGAGAGGGGCCTGACCAACGCCGGGGCAGCGGGCGCCGTTCCAGTTGTGGAGGCGCATCCCGCCGTTGCCCCAGTTGATGGCGTGGTTGGTCTTGCACGTTGGGCAGGTGCCACGCTTGTGCCGTGCCATCACGCGCTCGCCTCAGCGAGACGGGCAGCCCCACGCCACGCGGAGCGCCACCGGGCTCGTATCGACGCCACGTTCGCGGCCCTTGCCAGGAAGGTGAACACCTGCGTGTCCGAGGCGAGGTCGTTGCAGTCGCCAAGGAGCGACACCAGGCGCTCGATCGACATCTCGTGGACGGGCTGCAGTGGCGCCTCAACCTTCGCGAGGATGCGGGCGGCCTCCACCAGGACGCGGTCCTCGGGAATCAGGTCCTCGAAGTCCAGGTCCCGCAGGAACCGCCACAAGTCGGCGGGCTGGCCGGCGGCGACTGCGAGCGCACCCAACTGGCACACCCGCCCGTCGCTCTTCAGGAAGTCGCCTGTGCAGCGTCCCCGCTGCTGAAGGACGCCGATGGCGGCGTGCAGGATCGTCTCGGCGTTCACCGGTCACGCTCCGGATGCTGCTCGGCCACCTGCACCTCGACCTGGTACAGCCAGCGCAACTTCCTCTTGGAGTACTCGTAGTGGTCGATCTGACGGGCCACGTCAGCGGGCTCTTGGGGCAGCACGTACGTCACTGGGCCACCGCCTCAGCCTGGTCGGCGTCCTTGCGCGGGTTACCGTCCAAGTCGACGACGAGCGCGTACTTGACGTCCTCAATGACGCCGACGACAACCTTGCGGCACACCCTGTCTGCCGTCGTGTAGACGCTGACGTACAGCGGGCCGAGGTGGATCTTGACGCCGCCGTGCTTGCCGTCGGCCCACTCTTCGATGGTGGCGCCGAACTCCCGCCCCTTCTTCGCGGCGTCCACGATGAACGCCACCGGATCAGCATCGGCGGGAGGGACGATGTGTGTGTAACGGGCCAGGTGAACCGTGGCCTGTTCCGCAAGGTCCGGGTTTGCCGCCAGGAACGCGGCCACCTGCTCGTAGGCGCTCGCGTACTCCAGCGCGTCACGGACCGAGGTTGGCTGCTTAGAGGCCAGTGTCTCGCTGGTCTGCGCGGGTGATGTAATGGTCACTGCTACCTGCTCTCTGATCAGTCGGTCGTTGTCGTGAGCGGGTGGTCTCGCGAGGTCGGCCGGGTGGCCTTGGCCGGCCTCGCGGCATACGTCAGGGGGTGGGCAGCAGCGCGGCGCGCTGACGCTCCTCGCGGACCTTGGCTCGGGCGGCGGACTTCTCGGCCCTCCGGTCGGTCGCCGGCCACGACTGGTGGCGGCGCTTCTTGTTCACCCGCCGGTGCTGGCGATCGGTGAGGCTCGTGCCACCGGACTGGGCCTGGTAGTTGGCCACACGCTGGGCGTCGTCGAGCATGGGGGATCTCCTCAGGAAGTAGGGGTGGCCGAGATCTCGGCGGCGAACTCTTCGGCGTCGGCCAGCTCGCGAAACACGCAGCGGATCAGCCATCCGGCGATCACTTGGTCGTTGAAGCGGTCCGTGGCAGTCATGACGCGCTCCCGTCGTGAAGCGCCTTCACTGCCTGCTCGGCCATCGCCTCGGCGAGCGTCAACTCCAGGTGGTGCAGCCCGTTCTGTCGGGCGTACAGGCGCAACTGCAGCGCCTCGTTGCGCACCACGAAGCAGAGCCAGCTCTCAAGCAGGGAGATCCAGTCGAGCGACAGCACCTCATCGGGCGTCTCGCCGCGCGCCTCCGCGATCCGCTCGATCAGCGGGAGGATCTCGCTGGTCTTGCCTGACAAGTCACTGGGGACGTTGTAGGAGCCGTCCGTCTTGCGACCGAACATGAGGCCGATGTGGTCCTGGACGTTCATGACGCGCCGCCCTCGATGGCGAATAGGTCGCCCTGCCGGTTACCCGAGGTCAGCTCGTTGCCCTCACCTGTGAAGGCGCGCAGCTTCCGCTTCGTCTCCCGGTAGTGGAACCACAGCGCCGGGACGCAGTGCCGGAACACCAGGTAGGCGCTTCCCGTCCACCAGAAGCAGTCAGCGAAGTCCGCCTTCGGCTCGAACTGCTGGTTGAGGACGCCAGCGGCCATCAAGGTGCGGCGCAGATCCACCACGCCGACACGGACCCGGTACTCCTGCCGGATGACCGTGCAGGTTTCCTTCCAGGTGTAGGCGTCCGGCTTGAACGGGTCGTCGGCCAACTCCGGTCGAGCGTCGGGGAGCGAGTACGAGCCGGTACGGCGGATGGCAGGGAGAACCTCGCGGTAGACCCAGTTCTGGAACCGGACCACCTGCTCGCGCACGTCCGCGTTCTTGATGCGGGCGGCCTGGCGCTGGCCGATCACCCGATAGAAGCCGGGCTCTGTGACGTGCCATACCTCTTGCTCGCCGCCAGGGGTGCGCACTAGTGCGTACCCCTTCTCCTCGTCGGGGACTGACCGAAGGAGGGTGCGGGCGTCACGGCTGCCGAGCGAGCGGGCCAGGCCGGGCGCTTCGACGATGAAGGAATCGCCGTCCTCGCGGATGCGGAGCTCGAACTCGCCGTTGTCGAAGAGCTGGATGTCGCTCACGCTGTCCTCCCGACACGGTTGGGCCGTTCCTTGGCGACGAGGCGGCGCACGTTGTTGCCAGCCGTCAGGGGCGGAGGTTGTGGAGTGCGGCGCTGGCGGGTCTGCTTGACCGGCTGCGGCTTCGGCTGCTGCGGCGCCGGCGCATGCGCGGGCTCGTTTTCCGGCCATCGCTCGTGCTGCTGGTCGATCCACTGGACCATCTCGTCCGTGAACCGGTACTCGCGCAGAACCTTGCGGGAAGGCCAACGGCCGAGTCGCGCCATCCGGGCGACAGCGCGGGGTGTGCAGTTGTAGCGGTCGGCCAGGTCGCCCGTGGTGTAGAGCCGTTCGGTGCCGCTCACGCGGACTCCCGGCCGGCCTTCGCCGGCTGCGCCGACATGTCCTTGATTGCTTCGAGGTCTTCCCTGGCGAAGCGGAGGAGGCGGCCAACGCGGCGGTGAGGGATGAGTCCCTTCCCTGCCCTGGACCTCAGCCAGTACGCCGTGAGCTGCACTATTTTGGCGGCTTCTTCGGCCTTGTAGAGGATCTGCTCCTGCGCCTGGTCGGCCACCCGGGCTTCGTCGTTGGTGTCGTCCATGACCTAAAACCTAGCCTCAGTCGCATGCGTTCGCAAGTTTTCACATGCTTTGACTTGCACTCGCATGCGAGTCAGCATTGCGGTCACGCGCTGACGCACGTCTCTACATGCGAAGACTCGCTAATGCGCACTGAAACCCGTAAAGTCATGTCTGACACGGGGACAACCCCTCAGATCACCCCCCGCGACAGTCAGGATGCAGCGGTCATGAGCGACACCGCGTACCCGCAGGAAGCGTGGGCGAGACTCGGACTACAGGCACGTCAGAGGCGTATCGCCCTCGGAATGAGTCAGCCCGATGTGAGCGCAGCAGGCGGCCCCTCTACCGGCGTCATCAGCAAGATCGAAAACGCCAAGCAACCGTCCTACGAGGATCGCGTGCTTGCCCAGCTCGAACGCGCCCTCCGATGGCAGCCGGGCAGCGCCCAGCAAGTGCTGGATGGTGGAGAGCCGCGCGCTATCGACGGACTCCCCTCTCTGCAAGCAGACCTACAGGCGAACGTGGACACTCTAGAAGAAGAGGGCGATTCGCCAATCACGCCACAGTTGCGCGCACTGCTTGAGCAGGCCCAACGCCAGACTCGCCTGCAGTTGGATGAGTTGGCGGCGAAGGTCGACGAGCAGAACCAGTTGATCAGAAGGCTCTTGGATGAGCGGAAGGGTGCCTAGCTAATATTTTATTAGTTAGGCATACCTTATGTAACGGATTCATTACACAGCGCGATAAGGTCTGGACCGTAACCGCTTAAAAGGCGTGATATGTAGTCCCGGCAGTCAAAAGGCGAGGGATCGTAACCGCACATCTCCAGCAGCGCAGGAGGCGTCCGGAGTGGCATCCCGCAGCAACAACCACAACGGCAACAACAATGGCAACGACGGAAGTGATGCATACGCAAAACTGATCACTAAGGCGGTCCGCTACTCGCGCCTTACACGCAAGGACCGGCGCCTCATGCTCGACACCCTCGCCCTGCTAGACCCACCGGGCGAGGAGGTCGAGCACCATGAGACCACCATCCCTCCCCGCGCTTTTCGGAACGCTCTAAGACGCCCCATCGGCTCCCGCCGCGCGCCCATCACCGTATGGATTGACGGCGTCCGAATTCCCATACTGCTGAACCCGCAAGGAAAAGCAGACCCCGAACGCGAACGATGGCTGTGGGCCTACACTCGCGACCTTGTCAGAGGGGCGCGAAGTGGACGATAACCGCGACAATATCCATCCCATGCCGCTACGCGTAGACCTCCCACCAGAGATCGCCGCGTTAGCCCTCCCCGGCAAAGAGAACGAAGAACCGACCATCGTTCTCAACGCCAACGAAAAAGACCTACGAGCCACCTACAACACGTTCCGCCTGGCAGCCCTCGCATCCTTAACCTGGGGGTGGATCGTCGAACGGGGCGACTGGATCCGCGACCACCCGGGAGTCGCCGCCAGCCTCGCCACGTCGGTCGCCGGCGGCACCCTCGCGTTGAGCCTTCAGACAGGGGTCGACCCTGAGCTGCCCTTGGCTGACCCGCCCCGGACCATCGTCTCCGTCGTGACCGTTCCGGCCCCGTCCACAGCCCGGAGCGTTCTCCCGACGCCCCGCCCAACCCGCTCCAAGAGAGCGGCCATACCCACCCGTCCACCCTCCACGAGGACGCTGGCCTCTCCAGTCGACGGCAGACCCGAACGCACCTCACGACCGACAGCAGGGCCGACGGCGCCGACCGTCCGCCCGAGCGTCAAAGCAACCTCCGCCGCACCCACACCAAGCAAGGTCCCGACACAAGACGCACCCCAAGAGGCGGGCAACGAACCCGACCCGCCACCCCCCACACGAACCACCGAAACCCCTAACGACCCGCCGGCGACGACGCAACCCCCCGCTCCGACGCAGGCATCCGGACGAGATTGCCTCATCCGCGTCGATGTGGACCCGCTCTTGGACGTCGGCGTGCTTTGCTAGTTGAACCCCTGCCCCTCCACTCCCAACCCCTCGAACCCCTCAAGGAGTCTCATTGGGCTGGTCGGAAAAGCGCGGCAAGTTCTGGCGTGCCCGCTGGAAGAGCCCCAACGGCAAAATGGAAAGCGTGTCCGGGTTCCTCACGGAGAAGGCCGCGGACAAATACTGGCAGCGGCAAGAGGCAGACATCGACGCCAACCGCTACGTCGACCCACGAGCCGGACAGATCCTCTTCGAGGACTGGGTGAACACCTGGTACCCGACCCTGGACCTGGAGCGGTCCACGCTGGAGAACTACCGTTACCACCTGGAAACCTGGGCGCTGCCCTCCTTTGAGGGCCGGTCCCTGGCGGCCATCGCGAGCACACCGGAGGAGATCGACGCCTGGGAACTCGCGGTGGCGGCCGAGACGTCGAAGCGGACCGCCAAGGATGCCCGCTCAACCCTCGCCACCTGCCTGCAAGCGGCGATCCCGCACCGTATCCAGATCAATCCGGCCATCCGGCAGCGGGCCACCGGAAAGAAGGCCACCCGCCGTATCGCGCGCAAGCAGACCCGCCGCAAGGCGTGGGCAACCCCACTGGAAGCCTTCCTGGTCGCCGAACGGGCCGCAGTGCTGAGCGGGCGGGATGACGAGTTCGTCAAGCTCATCACGAAGGCATACACGGGGGCGCGCTGGTCGGAGATCCTCGGCCTCGATCCCGGCCTGCTCCATGAGGGGAGTTGGGATCTCGACTGGAAGCTGTACGAACTAAACGGCCGCTTCTACCGGCAGTACCCGAAGGACGGCTCCATCCGGACGATCGACACCCCGCCGTTCCTGGACTCGCTCGTCGGGAAGCACCTGGAGCGGATGGGGTCCACCAGGTGTGCGTGTGACCCTGAGACGGAGGAGCCGTTCTGCGCCGGCGGCGCCTACACGTTCCTCGGCCCTGGCCGGACGCATGCCCGCCGGTCGGACTTCTCCCGGAGGGTCTTCCGCCCTGCAGCGGATGGCCGGATCCCGGCGCAGGGCGGGCAGCGGCCCCGCCCCGCAACCCCGATCCTCGTCGACGTGTCCACCACGTGGCCTGGGATCGCGGCGCCGGCCAAACACGTGGACGGGGTGTTCGAGGTGCCCTCCCGGGGGGTGCTGCGTCGGCCGGAGCGGCTGCCAGTGAACAGCCGATCAAAACGGGACGCGCTCATCCTGCACGCAGTCGATCAGGGGATGACACTCGAAGCGGCTGAGGCGCTGACGCGGGAACAGCTCCTCGACCGGTACGTGCGCGCCTCATACCTTCCTGAGGATCCGGTGTGGGGGGCCATGTGGCTGCCGGTCAAGTTCGGACTGACCCCGCACGGTCTGCGCCGGAGCCACGAGACGTGGATGGCGGAGGACCGCATCGCCGACGTTCTCCGCGACGACCGGATGGGGCACGTCGGCGAGGACGATGATCCCGACACCAAGCGCAGCATGCGGGACCGCTACACGGAGATCTCCGACACGATGCGCGGCGAGCTCGTGGACGCCCTACAGAAGCGGTGGGAGGAGTCGCTCGTGGAGAGGGTGGCTCTCGAAGCGGTCTGGTTCCGCGACAGCGGGCAGGCGCCGCGGTCGCCGGTGGGGATCGTGAACGAGGTCTTGGAGCCGTATCGGGCCGAGAGCGTCACGGGGATCGGTCGGCCGGCTCGCCGCCTGCGTGCTGCGCCTCATGGGCGGCGGCGGATTGCATCCGCGACGGGGTGAGCCGGGCTCACCTTTCCAAGGTCCACTCCCATTCCACTCCCACAATCGGACATTGATCTAACGAAAGAGGCCGTTTCCCGACTGGGAAACGGCCTCTGACCTGCGGTGGAGATGAGGGGATTCGAACCCCTGACCCCTTCGATGCGAACGAAGTGCGCTACCGGACTGCGCTACATCCCCAAGGACTCGACCAGGTTAGCAAACTCTGCGGGGTCCTCGCGCCACCGTTTCAATCGCCCACCGCCCGCCTGGGCGGTTCGGCGTACTGATCGAACAGAACGTCCGCTTGCAGCGTAGCGAGATCGATGACCTCCGCCTGGGCGGCCGCCTCTGCGGCCCGCCGCCGCTCGCGTGCCCGCCGCAGGCGCTCTGTGCGTGCCTGACGGGCCCGTTCGCGGCGTTCCCTATCCACTTGTACGGCGATGCGGAGAAACGCCATGTACGCGAACATGATGATGATCGAGGGCGCCACGCCCCACCACGGGATCATCTTGACCGCCGCCGTCACCACAGAGGCCAGCACCAGCAGCGCCGTGAAGAACAGCAGCCGCCGCCGGCGGGCCACGATGATGGCCCGGCGCCGGAGCCGGAACTGGCGCACGTCGACCTTCTCGACCTCGACAGGAGGCGACCCGTCGTCCTCGTCCGCGTCCGATGGGTCCAGGTTGTCGAGGTCGGGAAGCTGGTGTTCGCCGGTGTAGTGCTCTTCGAGCTCGGCCAGTTCGGCCAGGTTCGTCTTGTCTTTGCGCAGCCACATCGGGATCAGGACGCAAAGCCACATCACGACGATGACCAGATAGAGGAAGGCGCTGCTCACGACCACCTCCGGGCAGCACAAAGACGCGAGTGTGCTCGTCGCGCCTTCAATGTGCTCACGTCACGCACCGTAAGACCGCGTGTCACTAATTGACGAGCATTCGGTGCGGTGTGTCGCGAGATCGTCAAACCTCTTCGACGGAAGGCCCCCCGTGAGCCGCTGACTCACGCGCGCGACGCCACTGCACGAGAAGGCCGCCAGGAATGTCCTCAGCGGTCAACGCGTAGCAAATGTGGTCGCGCCAGGCCCCATCGATGTGGAGTTGGCGCCGCCGAATGCCTTCTTCCCGGAATCCGAGCTTCTCAACCACCCGGCGGCTGGCTTGATTCTCGGGACGGATGTTCGCTTCGAGCCGATGCAGGCCCGTGGTGAAGAAGCAATGGTCAACGGCCATGGCGAGGGCGGTGGGGGTGATCCCCTTCCCGGCGAGCGCGCCGTCGATCCAGTAGCCGACCTGGGCGGAACGGGCGGCGCCCCACACGATCGCGCCCACGGTCAGCTGCCCCGCGAAGCGCCCCCCGTACGTGACCACCCACGGCATCGCCAGGCCCTGCCGGGCCTCGCGGCGCAGGGTGCCGACCATGGAGACGTACGGGCCGAGCCCGGTCCTGAACAGCGGCGTCTCCGGATTGCTGGGCTCCCAGGGACGCAGCCAGTCGGCGTTTCGCAGCCGGGTCTCACGCCACACACGCACGTCGCTCAGCCGCAGCGGCCGGAGGCCTACCGGACCTTCGTTGAGGGTCACCGGCCAGCCACGAAGTCGATCCACAACTCTCATCATCCCCCCATCGGGCACGATGTCGCCACGCATCACGGAATCGCGCTCAGCGCGGGTGATCTCCACCCCGAATCTGATCAACCGCGTGCTGAAGAATCGGCGCGAGTACGGCGACGCCATCGCGTACGCCACCCGACGATCCGGGCAAATTAACGATCAAGGTGTTGCCCGCCTGGCCGGCCAGCCCTCTGGACAGTATCGAGGTGGGGACCTTTTCCCGATTCGCCAGCCGAATGGTCTCGGCTATACCGGGAATTTCCCGAGAAATTACCCTGGCCGTCATCTCCGGCGTCAGGTCCATGGGCGTCAGCCCGGTGCCCCCGGTGGTCACGATGACGTCGTACCCCTGGGCCACGCCCTCGCGGAGCGCGTCTTCGACCGGCTCGCCGTCGGGCACCACCAGGGGGCCCTCCACGACCTCGCAGCCCGCGTCGCGCCGCAGCAGGTCCACGAGCAGTGGCCCGGATTTATCCGCATAAACCCCGGCCGATGCCCGGTTCGACACGGTGATCACGAGTGCGCGGATCATTCCTGCTCCCTGGCCCAGCGACCGGTCTTCCCGCCCAGCTTCTCCTCCACCCGCACATCAGTGATCACCGCTGCCGGATCCACCGCCTTGACCATGTCGATCAACGCCAGCGCGGCCACGGAGACCGCCGTCAGCGCCTCCATCTCCACCCCGGTGCGGTCGGCCGTCTTCACCCGGCAGGTGATCGCCACGCCCCAGTCCTCGACGTCCAGCGTGACCTTCACCCCGTGCAACGCGATCGGATGGCAGAGCGGGATCAGGTCGGGCGTCCGCTTCGCCCCCATGATCCCCGCGATCCGCGCCACGCCCAGCGCGTCGCCCTTGGGCACCTCGCCGGACCGCAGCAGCGACACGACCTCGCCCGACAGCAGCACGCGCCCGGTCGCCGTGGCGGTGCGAGCCGTCACGTCCTTGGCGGAAACGTCCACCATGCGAGCGGCGCCGGTCTCATCCACATGGGTCAGCCCCGAGTCCGCACGGGGCAGCCCCGAGTCCGCCTGGGTCAGCCCCGGGCCCTCCGAGTCGCTCACAGCCGGATCACCTCGACAGTCGTCCCCTCGGGCAACTCGGTCACGTCCTCCGCCACCACGATCAGCGCGTTCGCCGCGGCCAGGGCGGCGAGCTGGTGCGACCCCTGCCCGTGCAGCGGCGACACCGTGCCGTCCGAAGCCAGCACGCCGCGCAGGAACGACCGCCGCCCGGCAGGCGAGCGCACCGGCGCGGTCAGGCGGGCGGGCACCGACTCGGGGATGTTCGCGGGGAGCCCGCGCATCTTGTCGAGCGCCGGACGTACGAACAGCCTGAAAGACACAAAAGACGACACCGGGTTGCCGGGCAGCGCGAAGATCGGCACCTGGTCCTCCCCCAGCACGCCGAACCCCTGCGGCATCCCCGGCTGCATCGCCACCTTCTCGAACCGGACCGTCCCCAGCGGCGACAGAGCCTCCTTGACCGGCTCGTAGGCCCCCATGGACACCCCACCGCTGGTGATGATCGCATCGGCCCGCACCAGGTGGGTGTCGAGCCGATCGAGCAGTACGCCCGGATCGTCCCCGACAGACCCCGCCCGATAGCCCTCGCCCCCGGCCTCCCGCACGGCGGCGGTCAGCGTGAAGCTGTTGGAGTCCCAGATCTGCCCGGGAGCCAGCGAATTTCCGGGCTCGACCAGCTCCGCGCCCGTCGAGATGACGACGACCCTGGGCCTCGGCCGCGCCAGGACCCGCCGCCGCCCCACCCCGGCGATGATCCCGAGCTGGGCGGGCCCGATCACCGTGCCCGGCTTGAGCACGACCTCGCCGGCCTGCACGTCCTCCCCCGCCCGGCGGATCGCGTTGCCGACGCTCACCTGGCGCGAGATCTGTACGGAGACGGTCCCCCCGTCCGTCCACTCCACCGGCACCACGGCGTCGGCCCCGGCCGGCATGGGCGCGCCGGTCATGATCCGGACGGCGTGCCCGGGCCCCACGGCCCGCAGCTCCTCGGACCCGGCCGCCACATCGTCGGTCACCGGCAACGTAACCGGAACCTCCGAAATATCGACAGCCCGTACGGCATAGCCATCCATGGCCGAGTTGTCGAACGGCGGCAGCGGCACCGGCGAGATCACCTCCTCGGCCAGCGTCGCCCCCAGCGCCTGCTCCAACTCCAGCTCCAGCGGCGCCAGCGGACGAACGGTGGCCAGGATCTCAGCCAGATGCTCGTCAACCGATTTCATCGAGGAACTCCCGCAGCCACGGCACGAAATCGGGCGCGAGGTCCTTCCGGTCCGCCGCGAACTTCACCACCGTCCGCAAATAGTCAAGCTTGTCGCCGGTGTCGTACCTGCGCCCTCTGAACAGCACCCCATGCACGGGCCCACCGTCACCGGAGGCGCGTCCGGCGAGCGTGCGCAGCGCGTCGGTGAGCTGGATCTCGCCCCCGCGCCCCGGCGGCGTGTTCTCCAGCACCTCGAACACCGCGGGATCGATCACGTAGCGCCCGATGATCGCCCAGTTGGACGGCGCCTCGTCGGCCGG
The DNA here is from genome assembly GCF_044460125.1 of Nonomuraea sp. NPDC050153. NCBI lineage: Bacteria > Bacillati > Actinomycetota > Actinomycetes > Streptosporangiales > Streptosporangiaceae > Nonomuraea > Nonomuraea sp. NPDC050153. The sequence goes on along the minus strand of NZ_JBITJQ010000003.1, from coordinate 265,587 downwards.
CGGCTTCTCCACCAGGTCGGTCACGCGTACGACATCGTCGTCCGCGGTGGCCTCGATGGTCGCGACGCCGTACAGGGAGACCTGCTCCTTGGGCACCTCCATCAGCGCGATCACGCTCCCCCCGAACGTGTCGCGCACCTCGATCATGCGCTTGAGCAGCGGATCGCGATAGTCGATCAGGTCGTCGCCGAGCAGGCAGGCGAACGGGTGGTCGCCGACGTGCTGCTTGGCGCAGAGCACCGCGTGGCCGAGCCCCTTGGGCTCGCCCTGACGTACGTAGTGGAGCGTCGCCAGCGAGGCCGGCTCGCGAACCTGGGACAGCCGGTGCTCGTCGCCCTTGGCCTCAAGGGCCTCCTCCAGCTCGAACGCGCGGTCGAAGTGATCCTCGATGGAGCGTTTATTCTTGCCGGTGACCATGAGCACGTCGAGGAGCCCAGCGGAGGCTGCCTCCTCGACGACATACTGGATCGCGGGCTTGTCGACGATGGGCAACATCTCCTTCGGTGTCGCCTTGGTCGCCGGAAGGAACCGGGTGCCCAGACCCGCGGCGGGCACGACGGCTTTCGTCACAGGGTCGAAGTCAGCCATGAGTAGACCCTAGTGGAGGTATCTGTGGACAAGCTGAACCTGCGTCGCGACCTGAGCTCGGCACGTGCCTCCCTCTCCCCCGAACAACAGCGGGCAAACGCCGTCAAGATCCGCGAAACGCTGCTCGACCAGCCGTGGGTTCAGATGGCCGGCCTCGTGGCCTGCTACTGGTCAACGGGGTCGGAGCCGGACACGCACGGGCTCGTGTTCGCTCTCTGGAAACATGGAGCCACCGTTATCCTCCCCGTCCTGCTTGAGGACTTCGACCTGGATTGGGCGGTGTACGACGGGCCGGACTCGCTCACCCCGGGCCGCTTCGGGATCATGGAGCCGGTCGACACCCGCCGCGGCGTCGACGCCATCCGCACCGCCGCGCTCGTGATCGTCCCGGCCCTGGCGGTGGACAGGACGACGGGTGTACGTCTGGGACGTGGCGGCGGCTCGTACGATCGAGCCCTGGCCAGGGTGGGCCCCAACGTCCCGACGGTCGCGCTGCTGCACGACGGCGAGCTGATCGACGGCATCCCGGCGGAGCCTCATGACCGTCACGTCCGTTTTGCCGTGACACCAGGGGGACTCACTAGGCTTATGTGACCGCAGGTATGAGAGGGGGCCAGATGACACTGGATGTCTGGCTTCTTCTTGGTGCCGTGATTGTTATCGCGGCCATCGCGTCGGTGCGCATCGCGCACCGCACCGGCCTGCCCAGCCTGCTCGTGTATCTCGGCTTCGGCCTGGTCCTGGGCGAGGCCGGGTTCGGGATCCCCTTCGACAATCCCCAGCTGGCCCAGCAGATCGGGCTGACGGCGCTGGCGGTGATCCTTGCCGAAGGCGGACTTACCACGAACTGGCCGCATGTGCGGCGTTCAGTCCCCTTGGCCCTGATCCTGGCGACCGTGGGCGTGGCGGTCAGCGTCGCGGTGGTCGCGCTGGGCGTACAGGCGATTCTCGGCATAGACCAGACGACGGCGCTGATCCTCGGCGCGGTGCTGGCCTCCACGGACGCCGCCGCGGTCTTCTCCGTGCTGCGCAGGCTGCCGCTGCCGCCCCGGCTGGCGGGCGTGCTGGAGGCCGAGTCGGGCTTCAACGACGCCCCCACAGTGATCGCCGTGGTGCTGCTCAGCGGGGCGTCGACCTCTTCCGCGTCCGTGGGAACGTTCCTTCTGGAGACCTCGGTCGAGCTGATCATCGGCGCCGCGGTCGGCCTGGCCGTCGGCCCCGCAGGCGCGTACACGCTGCGCCGCGTCGCGCTCCCCGCCTCCGGCCTCTACCCCCTCGCCGTGCTCTCGCTCACCTTCGTCTCGTACGGCGGCGCCGTGCTGCTGCACGGCTCGGGGTTCCTGGCCGTCTACCTGACGGCGTTGATCCTGGGCAATTCGCGGCTGCCGCACCGGGCGGCGACCAGGGGGTTCGCGGAGGGGGCCGCGTGGCTGGCGCAGATCGGGCTGTTCGTCATGCTGGGCCTGCTGGCCAGCCCGAACGAGATGCCGTCGGCCATCGTGCCCGGCCTGATCGCCGGCACCGTCCTGGTGCTCCTGGCGCGGCCGCTCTCCGTCGTGGTGAGCTCGCTGCTTGCACGGGGGCTGCGGATGGGCAGGGTGAGCTGGCGCGAACAGGCGTTCCTGTCGTGGGCGGGGCTGCGCGGCGCGATCCCGATCGTGCTCGCCACCATCCCCTGGGCGTCGAACGTGACGGGGTCCAAGGAGATCTTCAACGAGGTCTTCGTGATCGTCATCGTGTTCACGCTGCTGCAGGGGCCGACGCTGCCGTTCGTGGCCCGGCTGCTCGGGGTGGCCGCCCCCGGCGAGGCGCACGACCTGGAGGTCGAGGCGGCGCCACTGGAGGAGCTCAAGGCGGACCTGCTGCAGGTCAAGGTGCCTTCCGGCTCTCGGCTGCACGGCGTGGAGATCTTCGAGCTCCGCCTGCCCGCCGGGGCGCAGGTGACCCTGATCGTCCGCGACGGCAAATCCTTCGTCCCCACCGGGAGCACCAGGATCCGGGCGGACGACCAGCTCCTGCTGGTCACCACGGCCTCCTGCCGTGACCAGGTCGAACGCCGCCTGCGCGCCGTGAGCCGCAGTGGAAAGCTGGCGGGCTGGTACGGAGAGCGGGGACTGGAATAGGCGTTTGACCTAATCGGTTACCATTAGCAGTCGCATCCCTCGAGTGCCAGACCTTAAGGAGGAGCGCGTGCCGACGTACCAGTACGCCTGCAATGACTGCGGCGAGCAGCTCGAGGTCGTTCAGAAGTTCACCGACGACGCGTTGACGATCTGCCCTGCCTGCGAGGGGAACCTGCGGAAGGTCTTCTCGGCCGTCGGCATCGTGTTCAAGGGCTCGGGCTTCTACCGGACCGACAACCGCGCGTCGTCGACCTCGACTTCCACGGCGTCCTCTTCTTCCTCGTCGTCCCCGTCGTCGAAGCCCGCGGAGAGCAAGTCCTCGGACACGAGCTCGTCCGCCCCCGCCGCCGCCCCCGCCGCGGCCTCCAGCTGACCTTCCCGGCAGCCACACCCAGGGCCTGGCCGCCCAGCGGCCACGGACACCTGGGCGGGGTTTCCGCGTCCGTCCGGCCGCGCTCGCATACGCGCGGGATCTTCATGTACGCGTCAGGCGGGGTCACATACGTGCACCGACGTGAGGCGCCGGCCCACGCCGGCACCACACCCGCCTCGCGAAAAGCCCCATCCGCCTCGCGTAGGGCCCCATCCGCCTCGCGTAGGGCCCCATCCGCCTCGCACCCGCACCGCACGCGAGCCGACATCAGCCCCGCACGCGAGCCCGCACTCGGCGTCGGACCTGCGCGTCACTCGATCTCACACTCGTGCGCCGCAGCCATATGCGGGTCCTACGCGCGAGCCCACACTCGCGCCCGCTCATCGGCACCGGTCAGCACCCACCAACTCGCCTGAATGCGCACACCACCAACGGCAGACGATGACCCCTGCCCCTGGTGGCCCCACGGGATCCTGGAACCCCGCGCCAGGCTGCACCGGGCGCCCGTTTCCACCCGACAATTCCCCACTCCGTGCGACATCTCGGATCCACCGGAACCCCCAGACCCACCCGGTGCCACCACCCCCGAAATCGAGTTATCCACAGAACAGGATTCGGCCCGCCCTGGCCCATCCCCGATCCGGCTACTCTCTCGCCATGGTCACTCGCGCAGACATCGGCGTCATCGGCGGTTCCGGCTTCTACTCGCTGCTCGACGACGCGGAAGAGATCAAGCTCTCCACACCCTACGGCCCTCCGAGCGACGTCGTCACGGTCGGCCGCATCGGCACACGTTCGGTGGCGTTCATCCCCAGACACGGACGAGATCACCGTTTCCCACCGCACCGCATCCCCTTCCGCGCCAACCTCTGGGCACTGCGCATGCTCGGCGTGCGCCAGGTGCTCGCGCCCAGCGCCGTAGGCTCGCTGAGAGCCGAGTACGGCCCGGGCGCCATGGTCATCCCCGACCAGCTCGTCGACCGCACCTCAGGCCGCGTCCAGACCTATTACGACGTGGACGGCGCGGTCCACGTCTCCTTCGCCGACCCCTACTGCCCGTCAGGCCGTGCCACCGCGGTGGAAACCGCCCGCTCGACCGGCTGGGAGACCGTCGACGGCGGCACCCTGGTGGTCATCGAGGGCCCGCGGTTCTCGACGCGGGCGGAGTCTCAGTGGTTCGCCGGCAACGGGTGGTCGATCGTCGGCATGACCGGTTTCCCCGAGGCCATCCTGGCCCGCGAGCTGGCCCTCTGCTACACCTCGCTCTCCCTGGTGACCGACCACGACGCCGGGATCGAGGCCGGCGAGGGGGTCACGCACGACGAGGTCCTGAAGTTCTTCGCGCAAAACGTCACCCGCATGCGCGCCCTGGTGGCGGAGACCGTGCAAGCCCTCCCCGAGGAGCGCACGTGCCCGTGCGGGTCGGCTCTCGACGGCATCAAGCTCCCCTTCGAGCTGCCGTGATCCGGGCCTGGCTGATCCGCTACGGCCGCCGTCGCCGCCTCGTCGCGGCGGCGCTGGCCGCCCTGGCCGTCATGTCGGCCTTCATCGCCACCCGCCCCGAGCCGTCGCCCACGGTCCTGGTGGCGGCCCGCGACCTGTCTCCCGGCCCCCTCGGCCCGGGCGACCTGACCCCTGCCGCCCTCAACCGTCCACCAGCGGGCGCCGTACGCGCGGCCGCGGCGGGCCAGATCCTGGCGAGCCCCATGCGCAAGGGCGAGCCGCTGACGGATGTCCGCCTTCTCCACTCGTACCGGTTGCCGCCAGGGATGGTCGCCACCCCGGTCCGCATCGCCGACGCGGCGGCCGCGAGCCTCCTCGCCCCCGGCGCCACGATCACCGTCCTGGCGGCCGGCGAGGAACCCCTCCCGGCCCGCGCGGTAGCCGAGGACGTGAGGGTCATCACGATCCTGCAGTCTTCCAAGACCACGAGCCAAACCCACGGCGCCTTGGTCGTGCTCACCACCACTCCGACCCAAGCCGCCGAACTCGCGTCCGCCCAGACGACCGGCCACCTTTCGATCACCATCAAAGCTAGCACAGCGTAATCGCTCGGCTACGATCTTCTCATGAATGGATTCAAGAAGTTCCTCATGCAGGGGAACGTCATCGACCTGGCCGTGGCGGTCGTCATCGGGGCGGCTTTCAACTCGATCGTGCAGTCGTTCGTGGCCGACCTCCTCACCCCGCTGATCTCGGCGTTCGGCGGCCTGCCCGACTTCTCCTCGCTCAAGGTCACGATCGGCCAGTCCAACTTCATGTACGGCAACTTCATCAACGCGATCATCTCGTTCCTGATGATCGCCACGGTGGTCTATTTCCTGCTGGTGAAGCCGTACACGCACCTCAAAGACCGCAACGCCGCCAGGATCGAGTCGAAGACCCGCGACTGCCCCGAATGCCTGTCGGAAATCCCCAAGGCCGCGTCCCGCTGCGCCTTCTGCAGCTCACAGGTCGCGTAGGGCTACAGCAGCGAATCGTTCTTGGGGTCATACTCCCAATGCCATGGCTCGAACGGGCCGCTGTAGGCCCAGGAGGGATGGAACCACCCGTACCTCTTGGAGTTCTTCTCCATCCACACGAACTCCGTCGACCCGGACCTCTCCACCCCACCACACAGGTCCACGGCCAGCCCGAGCCCATGGTTACTACGCCCAGGCACGGCGGCGAACCCCGGCCGCCGATAGTAGACCGACTGCTGCTCGGCCAGGCTCCGATAGGCGTCGGTGACGCACATGCTCTTCCCGAACCGCTTGCGGTAAGCCTCGTTCAGGCTCACGAACGCGATGGTGGCGTCGGCCCTCAGACTGAACCCCTTCTGCTGCAACGGACAGAGCATGCTCTTCGGAATCAGCCCGTTGGGATAGTCGTTGGCCGTCGCCGCCCTCAGCGGGTTGCACCCCAGCGCCGCCCGCCCGACCTTGTCGATCTTGATACCCATCTTCACGAGCTGGGCGGTGAGCGACTTCACGATCTTGTCGGAACGCTGCCGCAACGTGTCCACCTCGACGGCCAGCTGCGCCTCGGCCAGCAGGTTGCCCGCCCGCAGTTCCTGCGCCTCCGCGGCCAGCCCCTCCGCCTGCTTGTACAGCGCGCTGGTCTGTTCGACGGCCTGCTGCCGTACAGAGACGATCTGAGTCACGTCGCTGAGCGCCCGCAGCGTGGTCTCGTCCGCGGTCCCGGACAGGAACGGCACGATCCCGTCGGCCATGATCGGCTGCTCATACAGCAGTTCGGCCATCTGCGACACCGGCTGCCGCATCACCGCCACCCGCCGCTCCAGGTCCTGCAGCGCCGCCAGCTTGGTCTTCAGCTGCTTCTCAGAGGTGGCGATGTCCGTCCGCCGCTTCTCCAGGGCCTTGGTGGCGTCCTCGAGTTCCTTGGCCGACCGCTCGGCGTCTTTCCGCAGCCCGGCCAGGTCACCAGGATCCTGCCGCTCCTGCGCCTGTACGACCTGCGCCTGAGCGCGCCCCTGCCCGGAGGGCACGAAAAGAGAAGCCACCGCCATGACTACCGCGATCAGACCCGCTGATCGAGGGGCTGGCACGTTCGACTCCTCCGTTTGCAAACTCGTTACCTGGGTCAGGCACGCACGTTACTACAGCCCCCCGAGTGCCCGGACCGAACTCGGGAGAGCTGTTATGAGACAAAAAGCGCACTCTGTCCGCCCACCCCCCACCACCAGCCAGATCTCGCCACCCGAAATCCCCCGAAACACAGCCCGCTCAGATACCAGGCACCAAACTGCCACCAACCCTCAACCCCACCCCTTCCCGGCACAGATCCCACAACCAGGTGTCCATCCACTCCCCCGGACACCCAACCTGAGTCCGCACCGGAGCCGGCGTAACAGGCTCCTCACCCCCAGACTCCGAATCCACCACAGCCGGCACCGGCGAAACAGGCGGAACAACAGCCACCCGCGGCCGACTCACCGCCAGCACAGGAGCCGGCACACTCCCCTCGTACACCCGATCCGGATGCGCCGGCGCCCGAACCACCACCGGCCCGAACCCCACCCGCACAACCCGCCCGGGACCCACCACGGGAGCACCCCCCTCAAACCCCCGCATCTCCCCAGCCAACAACCCCCCAGCAAGGATCGCCGGCGCCAACAACGCCCCAAACAACACGACAGGCCGCCGCCGCGCCTGCTTGCATCGCCTCCTGGTCACAGGTAGACGCTATCCACGCGGGATGCGCAAGATTCTGACCACTTGTCATGCCTTTACCGCAGCTCAGAGCACCCATAACCAACCCGACCAAACTCACCCCGGCTCCACGTCCCACGCAGTGCCAGACTTTCGCTAGGCTTACGAGCGTCCGCCTCCGTAGCTCAGGGGATAGAGCACCGCTCTCCTAAAGCGGGTGCCGCAGGTTCGAATCCTGCCGGGGGCACGCTTCTCGACCAGGCAATTTGGCCCCTGACCTGCGGTTTCCCAGTCGCAGGTCTTTTGCTTTCCAAGACCGCTTGAGGCAGTTGAGAGCAGCCAGAGGCAGCTGCAGGACAGAGTTCTGGGGATATATGGGGGATGATCTTGGCGAGCTCTGCCCCCGCCTCACCTGGGCATCGCCCCTGAAGTGTGGCGGCCCGTCGGTGGTGCCCGGGTGCGATCGGATGGCTTTGGAGCGACGCGCGACCCGGCGAGACCGCCACGCGACGGCGCCCGGCGCAGCCATCTCGGGCCACCTACGTGGCGGATGACCGCGACACCCAGGCCGGCGGAAGGTGCGGCCCGGTCCCGGACATCAAGTGGGCGCATGGCCGCCCATGCAGCCGAGGCGTTTGTCTCCAGAAGTGATACGCACCGGCCGGGAAAATGTTTGAGCATATGCCATATGAGCAGTTCGGCTCGACGGCTCTACTACAGCCCTTTATCGTCACATTGATCCCATAGATAGTCGTCCTCAAGGTCCAAAGGATCCCGACTGATGGCGACCCAGGAACAGATCGCCGCCGCTCGGCGCATGATCGAACAGTTACGCGACCAGCATGCCAACGACGTGCGCAAGCTCATCGGCCTTCTGGAGAGCGGAGCGATGAAGGGCAAGGCAGCCGACAAGCTCATTAAGGACTGCCATGCATGGGAAGCCGCGTATAAGAGCGCCTTCCAGCGAGCACTCACGCTGGTCGAATCCATACCCGGGGAACCTGAACCCACGAGGCAGCCGAGCCAGTGGCCAGGCAAGCCGTTCCTGCCGCCCCCTGACGGGATTCGCCGATGAGCCCGTCTCCTAATCGGGTCGGCATCGACCCTGAGCTCATGACGCAGCTGATCTCTGAGATGAAACGCATCGAGCGGTCATGGTCCGAAGTGGACGCGCAGCTCTACAACGCTTTGAGGTCGATCGGCACGAGCCTGCCGGGGCCGGGGCTGTTGAGGGACATCGGCTTCCAGATCGGTCAAGAGGTCCCCAGTCTCCAGCGCAGGCTTGACCTGATCGTCTCTACGCAGAAGATCGGGCTCGACAAGGGAGTGGTCTGGGCAGACGAGACGCTGTGGGCGTCGAGCTCACCCGCAGGCGGCGCGGCAGCCGCCAAGTCCGCCGCCGAACAGCTTCGGCAAGCAAGAAAGGACGCGGACAGCGTCAAAGGCCAAAAGGTGATATCGCCGGAGACGCTGAAGCTGCTGGAAAAGCATCAGCACGATCCCTACTTCGCCGTCGCCTTAGCCAAGGAGATCCCACCTGCGGAGCTCAAAGCCATCCTCCAAGATCTCTACGACTCGGTCCGCAACCCCGTCGGCGAGCGCCGGCCAGGGCCGCCTTCCGACAAGCTGGAAGACCTAACGAGGCTGCTCAGTGTCACTCTCGGCACGGCCTCTCGGGGCGTCGGCAACATGCGACTACCCAAGGGCTACGCCGACGAACTGATTCGCCATACTGATGGCATCGCGGGCCTGGAGGACGCCATCGTGGGCAAGCTCCTGCAGCACGGCGCCTTCGATGATGCGTTCCTGCTCGACATCACCAACAAGGTGTACGACAACGCTCGGAAGCCGACCTCCGAAAGACAGGACATCATCGCGTTCGGCCCCGGCCTGGCCAGCGCCCTGGCCAACAATCCCAGAGTCGCGCAGGACTTCTTCACCGATCCCGCACGCAAGCCCTTGGCCTTCCTGGTACGTCAGACCTACTGGGGTGACAGAGGCGCGGCACTGGGCAAAGCGATCGAGGCGGCCAGCACGACGTACCGTGATCACGGCCAACCACCAGGAACCTCACGGGGATACAAGTCCGCTCTCATTGCGTCCTGGGCAATCCACTTCTGGTCAGACGAAAAGGTGCAGAGGTCCCTTCCCGACACCCGGCAAAGCTTCGCGCGGATCGTCTCCGACTACATGAGCGACGTTCACCGAGTAGCCAACCGCGATGTGCCCGAGGAGCCCGGCGTTGTGTCGCTGCCTGACACGGACCCGAACCTTCCCGGCTATCAAGATCACGGCGCCAAGTTCCATCACAAGGAGTTGAAGAGCGTTCTGATCTGGGCAGCCAAGGAGCCGGATGCCTTCAAGACCGTTGTGGAAGGCCACGGAGAGTACAGCTTTCGCGTCTTGAACGCACGCGGATCGGAGGTTGCGAACGAAATCAAAGCCGAGTTCACCGCCTGGCAGAAGCGGAACCCCGCCGCGACACAGGCAGAGCAGAGCGCATATCGCCAGAAGCTGATCAAGGAAACCATGTCTGGGAATCCAGGCGACTTCTTCAATGCGCAAGTCACTGGGCTGAGCAAATCGCTCTACTTCCTGATCGACTCCGCGAACATTGCGAGCATCAACGAGGCAGATCGTAAGGATCAGTGGGAGAAAGCTTTCACGGATGGCATAAAACGCACCACCAAACTTGCGCTCACCCCTGCAGGAGACGGTGCGAACGCTGTCTTTGACTTTGTCGAGGCTTATGTGAGCGACAATCAGAATCCCACAAGAGGAGAGAAAGCGCGCGATGAAGCAGTGGACAAGTTGACACAGAGCCAGAACCTGTTCAAGTTCCTGACGGCCAACGTCATGCTACGCCATGGCCTATTCGGCGACGAGAAAGCGCCCGGCAGCGGCCATCCTCACGCTTTCGAGAACTACGCCAAGGGTTCGACGGGAGACTTCCTGACGGACGGTCGCATCAAGCCGCCCGATCGCATGGATGCCGATGAGTCGTACGCATACGACGAATGGCTCAAGCATTCGATAGCCTCCGGCATCTTCAATAACACGGCGCAGTCCGTTCACAACGGCTTCGAACTTCCTTCACCTCCCTATAAAGCAGCGCAGCCATGAGGACATGGTACGTCACAACGCTGTTGACAGTCGCTCTATTTGTCGCGACGTCATGCTCTTTCTCGCCTCCACCACCGCCTGCGGATCGCCGTCCGCTAGGCAACATCACAGCTTCTCCCACAGAGTGCGGGATTCTTTCTCACCAGGCCATCGCTCGGGCGTTGGGCAGGGGCAGCTTCTACTCAAGCGGATCCGACTCAGCTGCTCACTTCTCACACTGCGTCATCACCAAGTCCCCGGCATTCGAAGAAAAAGGGGCACTGATGTCCATCGAGCTTCACGACCCGTTCGGGTCGACCGTGGATGCCCTACACAATGCGAAAGCTGAGGACAAAGGCACCGATCTCCCTGCCGATGCCGGTCCCGGCTATAGCGCTCCCATCATAGATACAGAAAAAAACGTCATCGGCGCACGAGCGCGAGCCTGGACGCAAGACGTTACCAAGGTGCTCGACATAAAGATTGTCCGAGGCGGACCAGGCCGCGACCACAAGGCAGACGTAGTCGAGTTCGTCCGCCAACTGAAGCCTCTACTTCTTTCCTCATAGTCCATATTCCCGACCTAAGCCATATGTCCCACCACCCCGCAGAATCCGTCGCCGCTCGCCACACTGCGAGAAGCAGAACGGAAATGGCCAACAAGGTAGAAGCGAACCGGCCGGAGGTGTAAAACCATGCGGGACGGCAGCCCCTGTGAAGGACCGTGGGCAACAACGCCGTCACACCACTCGTCTACCCGGGACGGGACACACATTGCTACCCACATACGTACAGGGCTGACCTATGCCGATCTTTCCAGACGGCGCAGCCCGTTCAATAGCCGCGCACGACCGCTCGCTCGACCTGTTCGCCAACCGCTTCGAGCTGACCCGCCACGTCGTCACCCTCATCAACGACGACCCATCCCCAGAGCGGATCCTCTACCTGTACGGCCTCGGCGGCAACGGCAAGTCGCTGCTCCTCCGCCACCTGGAGAAACGCGCTTGCTTGCACACAGACCGGTGGGCGGACATCAGCGACACCCCCGACACCGAACTGCTCGGCCGCCTTGCCGAGCGCGGCCAACAGGTGCCGGTGGCCAGGATCGACTTCGGCGCCCGGCCAGCCGGCGAGAACCGGCCGCAGGAGGCGTTCTCGGCGCTGTTCATGCTCAAGCGCCAACTCGCTCAGCACCGCATCGCCACCCCGCGCTTCGACTTCGCCGCCATCACGTACCTGCACAAACTGGGCTTCGACATCGCCCACCGGATCCGCGAGCTGTTCCCCCGCAGCGAGGTCGACATCGCACTCGACATCGCCGACGCCATACTGACGCTGCCGATCCTGCGCGTCGGCCAGCAACTGTTGCAGATGCTCAACTCCCGCATGGACGAGACCTTCACCCGCCGACGGATGCAACGCCGCCTCTCCCACGAGGACGCCGACCACATCCTGACCCTGGTCCCCGAGCCGGATCTCTTGGACGAGCTGCCTCGGTTGTTCGCGCAAGACCTCAACGACGCCACCGCCGACCACCCCAGGATCGTGCTCCTCTTCGACACCCATGAGGCGTTCTTCGGCGAGGCCATCGGCGACGCCGACAGCCTCATTCACGCCGACAAGCTCATGCGCGACGAGTGGCTACGCTGCCTGCTCGGCCACCTCGACCTGGGCGCCGGAATCGTCGCCATCGTGGCAGGCCGCACCCGCCCGCCGTGGCCGTCGGCGCCCGTCTTCCCCATCCCCGAGCAGTACATCGATCACCGCCTGGTCGGCCACCTCACCACCGCGGACGCGACGCAGTACCTCACCCTCGCCGGCGTCACCAACCCCGCCATGCGCACGGCGCTCGTCACCTACGCCTCCACCGCCCCGGACGAGGTACACCCCTACTTTCTCGGCCTATGCGCGGACGTGGCCCTGGCCGCCGGCCCCCGCCTCGACCCCGGCGACTTCGCAACACTGATCGACAAGGAACGCGACCTCGCCCGCCGCCTGCTCCAGTGGACACCCGCCGAAGCCGAGTACGGCATCCTCGCCGTGAGCGCCTGCCGCTCCTTCACCGCCGACACCTTCCACCACCTCGGCCAAGCGCTCGACTTCCCGTCCGACCGCAGCGCCTTCGGCAAGCTGACCGCCTACTCCTTCATCTCACCGATTCGGGGCGGTACGGCCAGCGGCACCGGCGCGTACACCATGCACTCCATCCTGCGGCGCTCGCTGCAACGCGTCCGTCCGGACGAGGTACGCAAGGCCCACGAAGTGCTGGCCAGGCACTACGGGGAACGCCAGGAGTTCACCGCCGAGTTGGAAGCCGCCTACCACCTGAGCCACCTCGACTCCGGCGAAGGAGTGGCGGCCTGGGTCGCGCTCATGGACCGCAGCCTCGCCACCGGCCGCTTCGACCGCTGCCGCGCCCTGGCCAACCTCCTCAGTGACCTGCGCATCGACCGCGACGAGGACAAGGGCCGCTGCCTGTACCGGGTGGCTCGCGCCCATCTCGGCCTCGGCAACTGGGCCCAGGCCGAAGCCCTGATCGACGGTCTCCCCTTCAGTTCCGCGCACGCCGTCCTGGTACGCGCTGAGGTCGCCTTCTGCCGGGGCGACTTCGACCACGCCGAACACCTGGCACACACGGCCCTGGCCCTCACCGGCGAGGACGCCCGTGAGAGCTTCCTGTTCCGGCTGGCCGAGATCGAGCTGTACCGGGGGCGCTTCGCGGACGGCCGCAGGAACGCCACCGAGGGCATGAGCACCTCCACCGACCAGGCACCGTGGCAAAAGCTCCTCGGCGAGATCGAGTATTTCTCCGGCAACGTAGAACGAGCGGACACGCTGATCACTCAGGCTCTAAGGGACGTCGCCGCTCGCCCCGTCCACCAGCGGGACCAGGCCCTTTACGCCGGCCTGCTCCAGGACGCGGCACTTGTCGCCGAAGCCACCGGCACCTGGCAGACCGCCCTCGACAGCCAGACCGAAGCCCTCGCCATCCGCAAGGCATCGGAGGACGCCCGCGGCATCGCCCAATCCCTACACGGCCTCGGTAAGGCCCGATGCGGCGTCGGCCAGATGCGGGAAGCCGCACAAGCCCTCGCCGAAGCCGGCCGCATGGCCCGCGACCTCGGCGACGGCCTACTCGCCGCGAAAGTCACCCACAGCGAAGCCGACGTCCGCCGCACCGAAGGTGACGAGACAGCCGCATGGGAACTGACCGTGCAGGCGTTGCAGGAGTTCGAGCACCACGGCACTCCCTACGACGTGGCGTCAGCCTGCCTCTCCCTGACCCGCCTCGCCCCGCAGGGCCGGAAACGCGTCCAGTACGCCGACCGCGGACGCCGCGCCATCGCCTGGGGCGGCTTCGGCGTTCTCACCCAGCTCTTCCCGGATCAGGCGGTCCCGCCCGCGCAGCGCATCCTTAACGGCCTCACCGGCTTCTGCTGCGGAGACGCCCTCGGCGTCCCTTGGGAGGGCAAATCTCCCAAGGACATCCACCTCACCGACACGATCGCCGCCCGAGGAGACTGGCCGCTCGGCAGCACGTCCGACGACACTGAACAACTCATCCTGCTCGCCCGGAACCTCATTGACACCGGCGGCTCAGAGATGGCCTTCCTTCACGCCCTGGCCGCAGCCCTTCCGACCATGCGCGGCGCCGGCCCCACTACTCGCAGAGCGGTGGAACGCTTCACGACCACCGGAGCAGCGACAGCCGAGGGCGGAGCAACCAACGGCGCCATGATGCGAGTGCTCCCCATCGGCTGGGCCATGCCCGCCACGCAGGCCGACCGCCGCCGCGACCTGGCCGTCCGCATGACGAGAACCACCCACGCCGACCCGCGCGCCCTCGCCACCGCCTGCGCAGTGGCGGCCATGGGATCATGGGCACTGGAAGGCTGCCCCGCCGAGGACCTCATCGCCGTCGCCTGCGAAGAGCTGGATCACTTCGCGATCCCCATCCCCACAGGATGGGTGCCCAGCCCAGGCGGGGTATCGCTGGACGTCATGGACACCTTGGGCGCGATCCTCCACGTACTGCACCTTCACGACGAACCGGTACAAGCCATGCGGTACGCGGTCAGCCTCGGTGGGGACACTGACACCGTGGCTGCAATCGTCGGAGGCATCCTGAACTGCCGCCAGGACACGGCGGACATCCCCTGGACACCGCAAGTCGCGCTCCCACCAGAACTGGAGACCCTCGCCGAAGGACTGCGCGCCATGCGGCAGGCCGCATATGCCTGACTTCTGGATCATCGGCCCCATCGCCTGGGACCTGGCCCTGTACGTCGATCACATCCCACCCAGCGGGCATTTCGTCCAGGCCAGCGAGAGCGTCGAACGCCCCGGCGGCACCGGCGCCAACGTCGCCGTCGCGCTGAGCCAAGCCGGGGGCCGCGTGCACATGGTGGGCTACATCGGTAACGACGCCGCCGGCCGCAACATGACGACGACCCTCACGGCGGCCGGGGTCGGCATCGACCATGTCCAGGTGCTGCCAGGGCACACGTCCTCAGTCGTCCTGCTCATCGAACCGGACGGCGAACGAACGATCATCGGCATCCACCCCGACCTGTTGCACGCCATCACGATCCCCGTCGATGAGGTCGCCCCCGGAGACATCGTCTACTTCGCCGCCTGGCACGCCCCCTTCACCGCCCCAGCCGAGACGATGGCAGCCGCAGGAGCTCTGGTCGCCAGCGTCCCCCCAGGCACGAGCCCTGCCATGCGCTACCTGATCGGGTCCCGCAACGACTTCTCCACGATTCCCGAGGACACCACCGCCATCGTGACCGAGGGGGCCAAGGGCGTCACCGTCCACTCATCAGGCGAGCGCACCCACTACCCGGCCATCCCCATAGAGGCGGTGGACGTCACGGGAGCAGGCGACGCCTTCGCCGCCGGCTTCCTCTGGGAACTCGCCCAAGGACGGACCCTCGCGGAAGGCGTGAAACTAGGCCTCACCTGGGCTGCCACTACCGTTCAAACGAAATCGTCCATGCCGAACACGGGCCTATAGCTATCCCAGAAGAGCACGGCACGCCTGGTTGCGAATCCGATGCTCAGGACGGGACGGCGGGAACAGCTCATCGCACCAACCGACGTACGGCGAGACCTTCCGCGGCTCACGGTGCACGTGTCGACGCTCCTCCGCACGCTTGGGACGAGGCGCCGGTGCCTTCCGTTCGATGTGGCTGCTCGCGGGAGGCGGAACCGGACGCGGCACAACCGGTGCTGCTCGTCGGCGCTTCCTGTCGTTCTTCTCCGCCTTGTGACGCGGCTTGGGTTCCGCCGAGGGCGGCGGCGTTCCAGGCGCCAGACTGGAAGGCGAGGAGGTTGGAGACTGCGAGGAACGAGGGACGACCGTCTCAGCACGGGGTGTCGGCATCGCGACGACCGTCGTACGAGGCGACGAGCTGTTGGCGTGCCACGAGATCGACCAGACGCCGACGCTGATGCTCCCGAGCAGCCCGGCGACGATCACGAACCGCGACAGCCGAAGACGCCGGCCACGAGGAGCGGGCGCAACCGGGGTCGCGTACCGTCTCCAGCCGAGCGAGTCGGACCGGCGCCGGTCACGCATCGGCAGACCGTACGGCGGGCGCCCCACTCGGCGCGGCTCTTCGGAGGGGTTCTGATCGCTGTTCATGGTCCTCCTCTCTCGGCCCGTGCATGCCAGGGTGGCGCAACATGACGCGCCCCAGCGGGAATGACCCGAGTGTCGAAGGTCAAGGCCCCGGCCGGGCCGGGGCCAAACTTGTCGAGAACGGGATCAGACGTCCAAAGCGTCGTTGATCTTGCCGTTGATCTGGTCCTGCTGCCCGTCCATGCACTTGGCATAGACCCGCAGAAGGACATCGACGCTGTGGCCCGCACGCTTGGCGACCTCGACGGCCGGGACGCCCGCGTTGAGCCAGAGCGAGACGGCCGCATGGCGCAGGTCGTACGGTCGGGCTGCGAGCGACGAGGCGACCTGGGCCGGAGCGAGGGCGAGCTTCCGTGCCTCCTGCCAGACGTAGGAGTGCGCGGAGCTGGAGTAGGTGCCACCGGTGCTCGTACGGAAGATGCGCCCATCCTCGGCAGTGCCGTACGTCGTGATGTGCTCCTGCAGCAGCTCGACGAGGACGGGCGGGATCGGGATCTCTCGCGTCTCCCTTTCGGCGCGGTGCTTGAGACTGCGCGACTCGTGGGTCTCGCCGGAGTTGGTCCACCGCTTCGTCCCCTGCGGCCGAGCCTTCTCCAGGACGATCAGCCCCCACCCCTCCTCGGGCAGCGTGCAGTTCCGCAGCCGCAGATCGGCCGCCTCCTCAGGCCGGAGCGCCGCGTAGTACATGCAGGCGAACAGCGCCTTGAGCCTGGGGCCTCGCTTGCGGCCGACCTTGGGCACGGCATCCAGGAGTAGCCGAGCCTGAGCGGGATTGACGACCGTCCGAGGATCGACGGATGTCACCGCCTTCGGCACCGACCACTTGATGCCGTCCAGCGGGTTAGTGCTGAACACCTTCTGCTCCACCGCGTGCTCCAGCAGGTGGTGCAGGACGGCACGCTTGCGGCGCACGGTGTTCGCCCCGGCCGGAGTGCCGCCGAACGTGACCGAGATGGCATCGAGCGCCGTACGCAGCACGTCCGCCTCCCCCAGCGCCGTCAAGGGCACCGACGCCCCTTCCAGCCAGCGCAACGCCGCGGCTTGCGACGGGTTCAGCGCGACGCGCCTGCCCTCCGGCAGGAGAGCGTAAATGCGCAGCACCTCGCGCAGCGCCTCGGCGGCGGGGCGGCGAGGAGCGTTCTCCACCAGGGCGGGGATCAGCGTGAGGAGCGCGTACGCGTCCGTCTCGCGGGTCCGGGCCGCCGAGGAGTTCCAGCGCCGCAAGACGTACGCCTGCCCGAACTCCAGGAACGACGGCCCCTCCGGTTCAGCCGCCACCATCGACACCGGCAGACCGGTGGCAACGTCGAACTCCTCCCCCGCCTTCGCCGCCTGCCGCAGGTCAGACAGGAAGGCGTTGGCCAGCCCTTTGGTGCGGAAGCTCTTGGACTTCGGCTTGCCGGCCACCCGCCAGCGCGCGATGAAGGCATTGGCACGCTGCTGCACCTGACCGAGCTTCACGTCGTACGTGGTCTTCACTTGCCCTCCCGCCGCGAGTTGAGCCAGGTCATGAGGTCGCTCCGCCAGACGCGGAGTTCGAGGTTGGGCAACTGGACGCAGACCGGCGCGCGGCCCAGTTCGCGCCAGCGGTAGAAGGTGCGGCGGGAGACCCCGCCCAGTTCGGCGCAGACCTCTGGCACGGTCAGCAGTTGGTCGTTCCTGCTCATCGAGGACCACCGCCCACACTCGGGAGGGGGACGCCGGTCAACGCCGCCGCGAGGAGTTGTTCGCCCAGGGACAGCCCCTGTCCCGCGTACTGCCAGTGGGCGACGATCAGAACGGTGTCCTCGTCGAAGAGCGGCAGCCGCCCGGTGGTGATCTCTTCGGCACGCATGTGCTCTTCGCGGGCGGCGCGCAGGGCGCCGAGGGTGGTGGAGTAGCGGCGGCTCTTCGTGGAGAAGTGGCCGCGGAAGCCGAGCATGTGAGCCCAGTGGATGAGCCGGAGGTCGGCCAGCCCGGAGCGGCTGCCCAGGCGCATGCAGGCGGCGATCAGCCGACGGGCATGGTCCCGTACCGGCAGAGCGTTCAGGTCGTCGAGAGGTTGGATGCGCCGGTCCAGCGTGCCGACGCATTCGGCCGCCTTCGTGGCGTACTTGGCGATGTATGCGGCGACGGCCTGGTCGGTGAGATCTCCGTCCAGGGTGATGCGGCGGCTGTCGAGTTGGGTCCCCCACCGGAAGGCACGCCCCAGAGGCTTGACCTCTGCTGTCACCGCGGCGGCGGCGTGTTGGACAGCCTGGTCGAGGTCGTCAGCGGTTGCCCAGGCCGGTGGCGGGGTGTCGGGGCCGTCCGGTCCGTCGAGGCGGATGACGGCGTGAAAGTGGACGACGCCGCGGCGCTGGTATTCGGCGACCTTGGCGAAGGCGATGCTCACCTGGGCGCGCATGGCCTTGACCGTCAGCCCGTTCAGCCTGGCGAAGCGGCGGCGTAGCGCGAGGGTGAAGCGGCGCCAGAGCTCCGGGCTGATGGCGTTGAACAGGACCGATCCGTCGTAGTCGTAGCACTCGGCGCACAGCGGCTCCCCGAGCCGGGGATCGTCCGAGCTGTGTCGATCGGTGCAGGACATCGCCTGCCCATGCGGGCAGGTCTCGGCGTTGCGGCGGGCATGGCAGGGCAGGGTCTTGCCGTTCTTCTCTCGCCGCGTGTGTACGGCGCCGAACGACGGGGCGGTGAGAGTGACGAACAGACACGGGTGTGACTTGACCGTCTCGGGTACGCCCTTGCCGCCAACGAGGCCAGCGCGGACGAGCTGGTACGTGTCGGCGCGGTAGACCTCGGCGCAGGCCGGGCAGCGAGTGACACGGCGGGTCTTGCACGGCACCCGCAGGACGCCGTTCGGTTCGGTGGTGGTGCTGTAGCGGTGGAGCAGTCGGCCGGTGGCCTGGTCGTAGTGTTCGACCTTGCCGCGCAGGTGGATGGGCTGCCGGCAGCCGCCGGTGCGCTTGACCTGGCAGGCCCAGCGGTCGTAGTCGGGGTCATGGAGTCGGGAGATCATCCCGGCTATGGCGTGTGGGTGGTGCAAGATGGATCTGTCCTATCCGGATTGCGTTCTGGAGTGGGATGGCCCCTCACCTGGCGCGGAACTTGGCGGTTGTGTGGCCAGGTGAGGGGATCTCGGCGCTAGGCGCCGTGGTTGTCGATGCCGCTGCCGTGGCAGTCACGGCAGGTGTCGCCGTTGCCGTCGAGGCCCGAGCCGTTGCAGGTGCAGCAGGAGCCGTGCGCGAACGGGACGGCGGCGAGGATCTGGGACCAGCCGGTCCAAGGCTTTTCGGGTGCCATGGTCAGCTGCTCTCTCGCGGAGTGATCGTGAGGTAGATGCGGTAGTGCCGTGCTCGGTTCCTGGCGGGGAAGGCCCGCGACATAGACGAGACCGTGAAGTGCTGGCGAAGGTGGATCATGCCGAGGGTGAGCTCGGCCCGGCTGCCTTCGAGTCGGACGCGCATGGTCATTGCTCCCAGGTGTCGTCGGTCTGGATGCACTCGCGGTAGCTGTCCACGGCGGCGTGGCGGGCGCGGGCGGTGGCCAGGATGGCGATGAACTCGTAGCGGACCGGCCCGAAGCTGATACCAGTCATGTAGTGGTCGTAGGGCAGGTGATCGGCGTCAATCTCGGTGCCGAGCACGGCGGCGACCTTGTCGACCTCCGCGCGCATCTCATGGTCCGGGCCGTTCGCCGGGAAAGCCCGGATGATGACGGGTGCTATCGAGGTCGGTACCTGAGGGTGCGCTTTGAGGAAGCCGGCCACGGCGATGAGCCCGGCGATGAGGGCGTCTCGGTCGTTACTCATGGCGATTCGCCTTTCAGGTGCTTTCCGGAACGGTCCGCAGGGAGCGGAGCAGGTCAGAAGCGAGTTGGTCGGATACGCCCAGGCGGGCGCGGAGAACGTCGCGGCTGATCGGCTGGCCGTGCCTGGCGTGGTGCTCGTCGGCTACTCGGCGGGCGTAGTCGATCAGCGCCGGGGACGGCCCTGGCCTGTCGTCCTCACCGTCCTCAGCGGGGACGAGAGCGGGGAGATCATGAGCAGGGGCGGTCGGCGGTTCGTCGGAACGAGGACAGGATTGGACGGGATGCGGGCCGGACGTCCGGCGTTCGAGCATGGAGACGGCGACGAGAAATGCCGCCGCTGGAGTCGCAGCGGTGATCCAGCCCCACATGGTCGGGTCGGCCTGTTGCAGGTTGGCGGCCAAAGACAGGACGATGCCTCCGGTCAGGACAAGGACGGGCCAGGAGATCGGGCCGCGCCGCCGGCGGCCGGTCTTCTTGTCGCGCTGCCGCTCGCGAGCGGCCATGACGCAGGTGAGGTCGACGCAGACGGCGATCGCCCAGGCCATCCAGCCGGACTGTCCGTGTTCACTGGCGGTGTCGCGGATGTGGGTGAAGGACCCAGCTCCGGCGATGAGGGCCAGGACGAGGACAGGCCCCGTGTCGATCAGCCAGTGGGCGAGGCGTCGCATCGGCTCAGGCCTTCCGCGGGTCCGGGATGGAGTCGAGGAACTCGGCGAGGTCGGCGTCCGTCGGTGGCGCGGTGTGACCGGATACGACGTCCGCCCAGGTCGGGGTCCGGTCGGTGTAGGTGGTGGCGGCCAGTTCGGCAGCTTGCTCACTGACGTAGAACGAGCGGGCTCGGTACCACTGGCCGTCCTGGGATGCGACGATCGCGACGCCTGGTGTCTCGGCCGGGATGGCGCGAGCTGAGGCGAGCGCGGCGGGGTCGAGGTCGCCGAGGGTCATGGTGGCGGTCTCTGGGTCGTTCACCCGGTGGCAGATCCGCCCCGAGCACTGGGCCCGTAGCGCGGTGACGCCGGGGCCGAGGTCGGAGCCGATGCGCTGGCCGCAGCAGAACAGGTAGATGCCGAAGGCCCGCCCGAGCTGGGCCACCCGCAGGAGCGCGGTCGAGGTCTTGGCGATCTCATCCTTCTCGCTCTTGTCGGCCATCAGGTAGAGCTCGGCCAGTTCGTCGACCAGGACGACGACGGGCACGGGCCGCTGGTCGTCCGGGAGCTGCCAGATGTTGCGGGCGCCGGCCTCGCGGCACATGGCCATGCGACCGGTCATCAGGTTGACGAGGTCATCGAGCAGAGCGGTGCACTCACCTCGCGTGGTGCCCAGCGCCGACAGGCGAGGACTGTACGGGGTGAACTCCACGCCGCCCTTGAGGTCGAAGCCGACCAGGGCGACCGGCTGCGGAGCGAGCCCTTGGACCAGGGCGTTGGCAAGGTTGGACTTGCCGGACTGCGTCGCCCCTGCGTTCAAATAGTGCGGAACGGTGCGGAAATCGATGATCCACGGGCCGCCGGTCTCCAGACGACCCACGACGACCTTGAGCAGTTCGGGCGAGGCGGGCAAGGTCTCGACCCGGACGAGTGGATCGCGGACGGTGGCGGACAGAATGACCCGTCCAGGGCGAGGAGACGAGACGCGGATCGCGTGCACGCCCCAGGAGTGGGCGAGCCGTTCGGCGGCGTCGCTGTAGTCGGCGGGGATCTGGCCCTCAAGGGTGTGCAGGGTGACCCGCCAGCCATACCGGGTGGGCTTGGGCAGCCACATGAACGGCTTGGTGTCCACGGCGATGCGCTGCCACTTGCGCCGGACGCGGACGACGCCGGTCGAGGCGACCAGCCCGGGGACGGTGGTGAACCAGAAGCGCTGCCGCTTCTTGGTGAGGTTGCAGCCGAGGGCGACCTTGCGCCAGCTCGCCCGTACGCTGATCGCGACAAGCGGGAAAGCGGCCACGAGCCAGAACGACGGGTAGTGCCAGCGGCGCCAGGCCCAGAGCCCGGCCGCCGCAGCGGCCAGGACTCCGAGCACGAGAAGCGTGGTGTCAGACACGGAGCGGCTCCGCGTCCACCGGTAGGAGCGTTGCGGCGCGGTAGGAGATCCCCCACCGGCCCGCGATCTCCCAGACGTACCCGACCAGGCCAGTCGGGTTGACCTGCTGTCCGGCGGCGATCGGGGGCTCCCCCGAGGTGCCGATCTTGACGAGCTCGATCCGGCCGAACTCGTCCTCGACCGAGACGGTGATCTCGTAGACGGTGTTGCCGTGCTTGTCGGTCTTGATCTCTCCGGTGTCCTTGTTGAGCAGGCGCGGCTTGGGCGCCTTCACGCAGGTGATGACGAGCTTGGAGGTGTCGACGGGGATCGGGATGGTACGCACGAGAGCTGGTCTCCTTCTGGAGCGATGTTCTAGATACAAAGATACCTAGGTATCTAGCTCTGTAAACCAAGATAGCTAACTTGAATCGAGATTGCTTACAGGTTGCCCAGAGACCTAGGCATCTAGAACCGTTAAAGTTGGGTCATGGCAACCGACCGCCGCCGGCCATACCTCAAGATCGCCGAGGACATCCGGCGCGACATCGCGTCCGGCCGATACGAGGTCGGCGAGCGCCTCCCTGTGGCCCGCGAACTGGCCGAACGGTACGGCGTTGCCATGATGACCATCGGCAACGCCCTGGCCGTCCTCCGCGACGAGGGGCTCATCGAGACCCGCCAGGGCGCCGGCAGCTACGTCAGCCGGACTCCCGACGACGAAACCGCCGGCCCCACCCCTGGCGAGCACAGCGAAGAGTTCCGCATCATCTCCGAGCAGCTGAGCGAGATCCGTCAGCACGTACAGAAGCTGACAGTCAGGCTGGACGAGCTAGACGCTCGGACTCGTCCTGATCAAGCCGAGAAGTGATCCTGACAGTACGCCGCTGGAGTTCGGCCAGGTCGACCGTGATCTCCGCCAGTTCGCGAAGCAGGATCTGTCGTTCCGTCTCACTGAGACCCACGTACCACCCCATTGTGTAGGCAGGACGCCGAAGCGCCCCCGGGTTACCTGACGGGTGGGGAGCCATTGCGCGGATAGCCCTCCGTCTTCCGTGCTCACAGCAACCGCATCACCTTCGCGAGATTCAGGATCTCGCGCTGACGATGCAGCTTGCCGCTGTCCCTCAGGTCGCGCACGATGTTGCGGACCAGTGGACGGTTCCGGACGTGCTGAGGCGCGATCCGGTCGGCACGGAGCAGAGCGTCTGCCGCCTGGTTGTCCTTCCTGTTCATGTGGTAGCCCGCCGCGGTGCAGGTCCAGTAATGGGCCTGGCGTTCTGACGAGGCGATCTGGGCGACTTCAACATGCTCGGCCCGGGAGATGACTTCGCGAGGCCGGCCCAGCTCCATGCTGACCTCGACCGCGTGAATCGTGGTGTTCACCCGGTTGAACTGCGTCTGAAAGACGTTGCCATCCCTCGGGAGGACATCGGCGACGCGCCGAGCCTCCTCAAGGTGACCTTCGGCCTCTCTCTGGTCCCACAGTCGCGAATAGGCGACGGCCGCCCGCAGGTGCAGCGCGCCCCACATCGCCTTGATCGCATCGCTCCCACCGACGTGGGGTTCGATCTGGTCGATCGCCGACAGGGCCGCATCTTTGGCGGGGTCGAGCTGCGCTTCGTGCAGCCACACACCGCACAGGTCCCAACTGGCCGCGGCGACCAGGTCCGGTGCGCCCACGCGTTGCGCGGCGACGAGCTCACGCTGCACGGCGGTCCAACCCAGGTCGTGATGTCCCAGGAGGTTGGACGACACCCGAGCCATGTGGCAGACGCGCAGCATCAACGCCTCGGCCCGGTCGCGCTCGGCCGACGAGTCGTTGGTGACGGCGATCAGATCGGTGAGGATGCCGGGCAGCACTTCACCCAGAGCGGTGAACCTGGCGTCCTGACGAAGTTGCTCGGCAAGGCGCACGTGCGCCTCAAGCTCCTCCAGCGGCCGAGGCTCGCTGACCGATCGGACCAGCACCCCGCTGGGCAGCGAAGCCTGCTGGAGCGCGAGCCGTAGCGCCGGCACCGCCGCGTGGCCGGAGTCGAGTTCTGTCGTCTCGTGCTGGTACGGCTGACCGGTGAGTTCGGCGACTTCCACCCCGAGCACCTCGGCGAGCTGCCCGACCACGCTCATGCGGTCCAGCGGCAGGCGCCCGTTCTCCACCTTCGACAGCCAGGAGACGGACCGGCCGACCTTCTCGGCGAGGGTCGCTTGGTCCCAGCCTTTGCGGTGACGAGCCCGCGCGATCCGCTGGCCCTGCGTCACGTACTCTGTTGTCACGTCCGAGCCCTCCCTCTCGCCGTCGCTTGCTTCGACGATAAGGCGGCTGACCTGCGTCACTGGCAGAAAAACTGCCAGTGGCCGGACACGCGAAACCGCAGGTCGGCCGTCGACCTGCGAAAACGCTCGTCACAGATCGATTGCCGATCGTGACGCTACGTGCGCGTGTGGGCTGTGTGGTTCGGCGTGTCCTTACCTCGCCTCCCCGCTGATGAGCTGTCGCCACAGCTCCTCGGCTTCGCTGACCCTCACCCGCGGACTCTCAGCGATGACCCAGGGCGCCTCAGACCGGTCGTATCGCCGGATGAACCCTTGCCCACCGGCCCGGCAGTCTTCGAAGACCAGCGTCAGGCATTCGCAGGTGTAGTTCCGAACACGTGCGGGACTTGGACGGCGCTCCACCTGGGTCCATCTCACCCGCACAGCGTCCGGACGAGGCGAAGCGGGGTGCGAACCATGAAAGTCGTCATCATCTGCCACAGGGCCCACCATCCTTCGCGACGCACGATCGCCAGCGGGGGCGCCGACGGCGCCCATGCTCGATGAACAGGCGTTGGTGAGCGAGGAGCCATCTCCAGTCGCATCGCGCGCACTCTCGGAGCGGTATGCCGGAGCGCACTCTGCGAAGCCCCACCCGGAGGGGCCCTGGAGTATCGCCCACCAACGCCATGCCCCCAAGCTAGCAAGCCTGTAAGTACCTGTCTACTCCATGGAGTTTCATGAAGCTCCACGATCCGACGTGAAGGGGCGTGAAACGCCCTCCTACTCTCATACTGTGGCTAGATATGTCGAGCACACGCGCACCTGGGAGTTCGACGAGGACCGCTCCCGCTGGGAGCAGATCCTCGAAGTGCTGAACGCGCGCATCGACTCGGGCGAGTGGGGCCCCAAGTTCAAGATCTCCGAGGTCAAGCTCATGGAAGAGTTCGGAGTCGCCCGCCCCACCATACGTAAGGCCATGGAACGCCTCCGAGGCGCCGGCAAGGTCTACACCGTCCCCAACCTCGGCAGCTTCGTCAAAAGCGGCGACGAGCCCCAGTAGCCCAAGGACGCCGATCGGCCCAACGACAGCCCCCTCGGCGGAGTAAGCTCCCGCGACGTGAGCCAGCGGATCGACTTCTACAACGACCCGAGCGCGCCCGCCGCCAACAGCCTCGTCCCATCCGTGAACATCGTGGTCACCAACGAGGCTGGCGAGCTGCTGCTCATCCGCCGCTCCGACAACGACAACTGGGCCCTACCCGGCGGCGCCATCGACCTCGGCGAGTCCATCCCCCAGGCAGCCATCAGGGAGACTCTCGAAGAGACCGGGATCAGATGCGAGATCACGGGTCTGGTCGGCACCTACAGCAACCCGAACCACGTCATCCACTACACCAGCAACGACGAAGTCCGGCAGGAATTCTCCCTCGTCCTCACGGCCCGACCCATTGATGGAGAGCCGACGCCGAGCAGTGAATCCCGAGAGGTCCGCTGGGTACCGCGGCACCAGCTCGGCGACTACAGCATGCACGACTCCATGCGCCTCAGGCTCAGCCACTACCTTCATGGCGGCAGTCCGCACATCGGCTGAGTCAGAGCCAGTAGCGTCAAGCATCAGCCTCGACCACCGCAGCCGATCCGGCGATATATCAGCAGCTCAGGAGCATGCAAGAGCCATGCGAGATCGACTGGATGAGACTTTTCTCCACGGTTTTAAAGGCGGCCCGCTGCGCGGCCCGCCGGGCGCGCCAGTCGGTCTGCGTGCCCGGCTGCGGCTCTTCGGCCGGTCCGGGCACGCACCGCCAGCGCGCCCGAAGTCTGCAGAGGTCACCAGCTAAGGCCGTGACGATCGCTCACTTCGGCGCTCTCCGAATTAGCTGGGGCGATCGACTGCCGCAGACCGACTTCGTCGGTCCTTGCCACCGAGCACGAGGGCTGGGGTGCGTGATACGGCGGCTAGTGCAACGACACCGACTCACATAACCGCTCATTGAGTGCCCATATTTCTGGGCTCTGTGGGCGCTGGAGGTGACGTAATTATGTGCGTATGGAGAAGCTTCAGCGCAGGTGTGCCTAATCGCTCCTGGTGAGTGACAGACTGAATGACGATCCAGGCGTTCGGGCCTACTCTACGGGCGACAGAACCTCTTGCCTTACCGATCTGGGAATGACAGCACCAGCGAGTTCAGCTCTACACTCGGAGAATGCGACCCGCCTTCGACTAGGAGTGCCGTGCCTTCTGCCCTCATTCCGAACCCTCGATATCCTCCCGGCATCCCATTTGGCCTGACTGGCATCACCTGTTCAACGAACCTGATCGACCATTCTCCAGTCATGCTGGTCACTGTGACTCCGTCACCAGTACATGACTCAGCCGGCGCGCCAGCTTGCCGGTAGATGCGAACCTCTACAGCCTCCTCGGCCTGCCGGAGCAGGCGGATAGGCATGATCGGCGAATTTATCACCGCTTCGACGAGAGCTTGCTGAAACTCTGGGCGTGCTACCACATCGTCCGAGTTAGCCGCGGACTTAGGGAATCCAAGCGTGTTGAGGGTAGCGACAACTGTCCTCTGATGGAGTACCTTGACCTCCCGCAGTGCGTCGAATCCCAGGCCCACAGGGAGTTTAAAACGGGAGAAGTCTCCATCTTCGGATACGAAAAGGAGGGGCAGCGCTTCCCCCGAAGCCGAAATCTGAGGTGCTACAGCGGCCCGTAGGGTGGTGAGGTAGATTGTGGCATCGCGCGCGCCCATGCCATGCTCACAGGGAGGAAGATGCTGCGCCTCCATGAGGATCGCTGACAAGGCATCCTCCGGAAGGGTGTCCAACACTAAGAAAGCGGCCCGGAGCCGTCTTTCTAACTCCAAAGACTGCTCGTGCGCAATCCCTCGGCGGCGACCGTGCAGTTGTTTCGGGTGCAATGCAAGAGTCTTTATCCGATTCCTATCCGTAAGCATCAGTCTCCGCGCTTCGAACCCCGCCGTGGTCCACGCTTTCAGCGCCGCACCAAGATCTTCTTTCCGTTGCCTAACGACCTCCGCGAGAGCTACATCCGTCGTCGCAAGCGTGTGCCCAGCACGTCCAGCAACAGCCGACAGTAGTCCGTACAGCGGGCTTCCTGGCAGCACGTGCCGCAGTTGGTTGCTGTCGAGGACGATCACGAAGCCGAACGTAACAGCCCTGGTGAAAGTTCTCAATCAGCTTCTGTGCTCGCCTGCGTCCGCTCCGCTGCGCCAAGAACGCCAGCCTGCGTAACCTGCCGCTGCACGGCTTGGCCCACAACCAGATCTGGGCCGAGCTGGTTGCGTTGGCTTGCGACCTGCTCGCCTGGATGCAGATACTCGCCCCAGCCGACACCGCCGCCCGCCGTTACGGGCCCAAAGCCTGCGACTACGCCTATTCGCCGTCGCTGGACGGCTGGTCCACGGCGAACGACGACTGCGGCTGCGCCTCGCCCAACCGCATGGCCATCGGCCCTGGCTGTCTGGCACGTAGCGCGAGGACAATCAGGGCCCCACGCCCCCATCCGTGCTATCGGCCGAACGTGCTGTGGCAACCTTGAAGAGCTGGGAGTGTTGCGCTGCTTCCCGCGCCCAGGCGACCACACTCGTGCAGGTCATCTGCGTCCCGCAGCCCCTCGAAGAGTGCCGCTATTCAAGATGAAGCACTCATCGTTCAAGACTGAACCACACGAAGGCCGCCAGTGATCGTGCCCGTTCGCTGCACCGCGTTGACGGCCTCATCTTCGAACCCCACAGGATCAAGTTCGTCGACCATCGTGCAGTTATGGATAGTTAATGCCGTCGCTGTCGAAGACTTTCTCGATCAGAGCTTTGTTGGTGGCGGCGGAGAGTTTGGTGCCGATGCCGCCGAGCCTGAGGTCGAGCGCCCGCAAGCTGTTGCCGACTCTGATGACCGCCAGGCATCGACGAATCCGATCAGAGTGGTCCTGCGCGTACTTGGCCAGCGCCGCCCATTTGGCCGAGGTGTCGCCGAGGTCCTGCCGGTGCGGATCGACGATGTCCAGCACGTAGTTCCCGTCGCCGTCGTCATGCCAGAACAGAAAATCTGGGTGCATGAGTAGGTACTTGTCGCCGAACTCATACGGCACGGCGAGCGCGTGACGCCCGGAAGACGGGTTGCGGTACCAGCCGACGAGAGTCTCGGCGGCCAGTTCCACGTCGAGCACTTCTTTCTCCCACGATGATCGAGAGGTATCGACCGGGAACCCGCCCGCGTTGGGCTTGCCATCACCGATGACGTACAGGTGGTGCGCATACGTTGGGATCGACTCGGTCTTGCCTTTGATGATCCTCTCTGTCGCCGCCGAGTAGACCTCGCGGGCTTGGACGGTGGTCGGGTGCATCGGTGAGGTGCTGATGTGGAAGAGCGGTTCGATCAGATCACGCACGTGGCGCGGGTTGACGGAGACCTTGGCCTGGTGCTGTTTGCGCCACGTGCCGATCAACTCGGCTGCCTGCTCTTCGATGAGGTTCTTGAAGCCGAGTCCGGCCATCGCGGCTACCCGGGCGGCGGCGTCGATTTCGTCGTAGCCGCGATCGCACAGGTCGTTGTAGTACCAAGCTGCCGACCCGTCGGGAAGCAGCCGTACCGCGCGGTTGTAGTAGGCGTCCAGGTCACGTTCGGACGTTGCCGCCTCGTTGACCCCGGTAGTCAGCATGATCGCGGCGTCGTAGTTGACCACGGTGGTGTTCACCGTCAGGGCGAGAATGTCGTCCACCTTGGCATCAATCTCGTCCTTACGCTGGCCGTCGGCCGCCTTCATCTGGTCGACGATCCAGGCTCGCGCGCTGGCTGAGGCACCTTTAACCAGGTCGTGTTCGTTGAGCGCGGCGGCCAGACGCATCAGCTGCGCCGTTCGCGTCGGAAAGGTGGCCTTCGGCCTCATGTACGACGGCAGAGTGTCGAGCAATTCGAACAGCTTCGCTGGGACTGTTGCCGACCGGCTGCAAACCTCGGGCGTGATCATCACTTCTACCTGAACCGTCTCATCTTCGGTCAGTGCATTGACGACGCGGGCGACGTGCTCGGTGCGGAACCCCGGCAGGTAGGCCACCACTTCGTTGAGCCGGTCATCGCCGGCGTCAACGCGCTTGGCCAGTGGGGTGCGGACCAGACGACCGATCAGCTGCGCAATCTCGGTGTAGGAGTCTTTACCCTGGAACGAGACCAGTACCTCGGCACGAGGGCAGTCCCAGCCGGTGGTCAGAGCGGACTTGAACAGAACTACGCGGGCCTGGTCGTCGCCAGAGATCGCCTCAGGAGGCAGGTAGCGGACGATCTTGTCACCGATCTTCAGCGGTCCATGCGGGTCGCCGAACGCATGGGCCACAGAGTAGTCGCTCAGCTTCGGCCACGCCGACTCCAGGACGGAGAGGATCTCGGCCAACCGCTTGTCAGTGACTTTCGGCTCGACCTGCACCACAAGCAGCGGCTCCACCAGCCGGTCGCCGGTGTTGTCGTGATGCGTGCGCCAGGATTGGCTGGCCGCCTTGAGGTCCTCAACGGCCAAGGCCAGCATCGTGTTGTCCGCCGACTGGGCCTCGGCAAGGTTACGCAGCAGGATGCGGTCCTTGAGTAGGCCCGATTCGCGCACGTCGCCTGGCGGGATGTTGACTGGTCGCATTGTGCGGTTCGCCGCTTCCATCGCGGCAAGGAACCGATCCGGCGTCGCCGAGATGCCCAGCACGACCGGTGCAGCCGGTTGGACGGTTCCGACGTTGGTCGCGCCTCCATTGACGATGGTGCCCGCGATTGTTTTGCGCTCGGTCTTGGTCGTGCCCGAGCCCCGGTGCGCCTCGTCCCAGATGACGATGAAGTCCTGGCCACGTTGTTTGACGGTGTTCGCGATCATGTTCCAGGCGCCGAAGGTACGTTTATCGTTCTTGGACCCGTCAGCTCGCGTGGCGTGCAACGTCGAGTTCTTCTGCAATGCCTGGATGTGGACGAAATAGATGTAGCCGGCCTCCAGCGTGGGCTCGTCGGTGTCACCGAGAAACCGGACCCGGTTCACGTCGATCTTGCCGCCGGAGGCTTGAAGGATCTTGTTGATCGTCTGTAGGTTCAGAGACCGGTCGTCAGTCAACCACAGCACCGTCAGGTCTGGATTGGGCTCACGTGTCGGCGTGCCTAGGTATAGGCCCTCCAGAACAGCGGTAGCGATCACCGTCTTACCTGCTCCGGTCGGCGCGGTGAGGCCGACAGCGGTGAGTTCGCCATCGTCGGCGTACCCCGCGCGGGCCTTGGCAAGGTTAGTCAAGACATCCTCGACTGCCTTGGCTTGGTAGTCCTCCAGCGTGAACTTCACCGAGCACCACCCGGGATGTTGATCGTGTAGTTCGACAGATAGTCCTCGTACAGGCGAACCGTCTCGATCCCGGTCGGAAGTCGCTCAACGGCCGTCTGATACTCCGTCGGCGAATCTGTGATAATGAACAGCACCTGCGGCGGCACCTTTCCGGCTGCTGCCTTGGCCACCGCGTTTGCGAACGGAGTCAGTGCGTCGATCGAGAACAGCACGCCGTAGGACTCCGATAGCGCCCATCCGACGTCAGGGACCTCGTTGACCCGGTCACCACGAGCGCCGCCTTCCATCCACATCAGCGGCGCGACCGAACCGTACTCGCGACCACGCCGCACCCGCGCCGGGTCGAGGTAAGTGAGGTGGAACATCTCAACGTTCGCGGCAAGGCCCTCGGAGTACTTCGATCCGTCCTGTCGCGTGCCTGTCACCACGGTCGAGATACGTGGACGACAGACATACTCGAACACGCCTTTTGCCTCCCACTCCGGATCGCCGGGATGGAAGCCTTCGTTTCGGAGCCGCTTTGCCTCAAGTGCACCGAGCTCGTTGTTCGTAACCAGGATGCTCTGCCGAGAGCCGCCGTCCTCAGCGTTCAGGCGCATTACCGCCTCGGTGGTCGTGCCGGAACCACCGAAAAAGTCGAGGATCACCGCGTCTGAACCAGCAGCTGTCCCAATCCAACGTTTGATTACGTCGACGTCTTTCGGGTTCGGGAAGCGCCGATCGCCAAGGATAGCCTCCAACCGTTTTGAGCCAGGCATACGAGGTTGGGTGAAGGTTGGATATGGTACGCGATCTTCCTGATCGGCGAGAAAGCGCTTGAGCCGTGGGATCGTCGATTCATCGGCTCCAAACACGATGCGGTTTTCAGCGATAAGAGCAGACATCGTGTCGGATGCGTAACGCCATCCGAAGTCAGGGGTAGGAACGGGCCGCCCGGTCACAGGGTGCTTCACCTCATAACGGAGGTTCTCCCGCGGGTTGGGGCTAGCCAAATCGCCTGCCTGAAAGATGCGCCCTTCTTCGTCGATCTGATCGTACCGAAACACAGCAGGCTCCAGCTGTCCCTTTAGCCGACGCAGTGCCGCTCGGTACGCCTTGGTCGCCTCCACTCGATCACCCATGGACTCCTCCCACGCTTCTCGGGCGGCGTCGTGGGCCAGTTCGATGCCGGGCTTGAGCTCCCGCCACCGAACGTCTGCCTCCCTCAATACGTCCACGTCTCGGGCATAGGCGAGCATGTAGTCAACGCCGCCTGCCGTGTATTTGGCATCGTTTTTCCCACTACCTTGCCAGACGATGTTTGCTATGAAGTTTCGATCACCGAAAACCTGATCCAGGAGCATTCGAAGCCGATGATGCTCTTCGTCTCCAATGGCCGCAATGATGACCCCTGTTGGCTTTAGCAGGTCTCTCGCGATCAGCAATCTTCGTTCCAGGAATGACAGCCACTTCGAAGATTTGGCTCGATCATTGCTGTCAATGTAGCGGTCGTTGTAGATCCAGCTATCGTTGCCGGTGTTGTAGGGCGGATCGATGTAGATCAAATCCACCTTGCCCCGGTGTGTCCAGCGAAGCGCCTGCAGGGCGTGAAAGTTCTCACCGTTTACAACCAGGTGCCACGGGGAGTCCGCCGGGGCGTTCTGGATGCGTTCCAGCGACTGAAGACCAGGATAGATCGGCTCACCGAACTCGCGGACCACAACAAGATCGGCAACGGCCTGCTCGCCGCCGTCGCCGTCGAGCACTGCGACTCTGCGGGTCATGTCAGTGAAGCCGACCACTCGCCACGTCATTGCGTTCGACTCATCACTCAGCGCGACCTTGACGCCCTTGCGGATGGGGTGATCGGCAAGCTTGACAGACTCGGGGAGATGCCTGTCGAACACGAGACCGAACCTGCGCGAACCTCGAAGCAGCTCGACCTCACGCGCCAACCGACTACGCAGAGCCTCGTCGTTGACCCGACTGATCAGCTGATCAAGGACGTTGGTCTCGTTGTTCACGTACCCCACCTTCGCAGGTTCCACAGATCGTCACGGCGACACTATCGGCGATTCCATCTCCCCCCGTTAGTACTACGTGATCGTGGCAAAACCGGAATGCGAGCGTTGCGGTCATGGCGGTGGATAGCCTTGACTATATAGTCGGCGCGGCGTGGGCGGACGCCTGACAAGATGGAACGGCCTTCACGTCCCAACACGCGGTGCCGGCCGTGCCGCGCCGCTTCCGGCACTCTCGGGCCTTGGCGCCCTTCCAATCCGGGTCGGTTGCTTGACGTGGGACATGCGCGAGATGATCAAGCTAGCCTGGTGAAGGCAAGACTCTGTTTCAGCAGGTCAATGGATGTTCAGAGACAAGTCTGCCCGCGCTCTCCTACTGCGGATGTTGATCGGCACGCGACCGTGACGATTTCTTACTTCGCCAATTACTGGCCGTGGCTGGAGGGATCGACGCCGAGGCCCTCGCCAGGTGTCGACAGTGCGGTGCGCAGCCCGGTCACGGTGTCACGGGCATGACCAACCCCATGCCGCCAGCCCTGAAGCCTGGGCTGTGCCGTCATCCACAGCAGCGATCCGCCATGTAGACCCTACGTCTGCACAGATCGCCTGCATAGCCGTTGCGTACGAGTCGATACACGGCACAGTCGATACCTTCCAGATCGTCGTCTGGCACGGTAACGACGAACCCAACTCTTGGATCTTCTTGCGCGTCATGAGCCATCACCCCTACTTGTGTAAATCCTATGTAGAGCAGAAGGCTTAAGCCTTTGCAATCATCAGGTTGAGTTGACGCACACAGAGGTGGAAACTCGCACAAGAGGAGTCGAGAATGCGACAAGAGTGGATCCATTTCTGCAAACTTGTAAGATGTCTTCCGCGAAAAGGTGTTCCACGATGAGCGATGAAGGATTTCTCCGTAAACTGCTGCGAGAGCATGGAGAAGCAGAAAGGCAGGCACTGCGGAAACTTCGGAATACAGAGACCCCAAGATCGACCGAAACCTCCA
The DNA here is from genome assembly GCF_044460125.1 of Nonomuraea sp. NPDC050153. Lineage (NCBI taxonomy): Bacteria > Bacillati > Actinomycetota > Actinomycetes > Streptosporangiales > Streptosporangiaceae > Nonomuraea > Nonomuraea sp. NPDC050153. Next base: position 232,208 of record NZ_JBITJQ010000003.1, on the reverse strand, counting down.
GAGAGTCACCTAAAGAGAGACAAGGACCTGCAAACATAGAGGAGCTCAAGTCCATTTGGACAGATGCGATCGTAAAGAATTTGAACTCCTTCATTGCGGAAACGGTTGGCCACCCGCGGGCAATGCTGGAAACAGTACGACGGGATGGATGGGAGGGCTTTGGAGAAGTTCAGGAACCCATATTCTATTCGGTCGACTTCGATCCCGACGTCTCCTGCGCCTCGGACTCAGCAATGAGTGGCTACCCTAGTTTCAATAAGACGATTTCCAGGAATACTCCAATACGTACCACGGAGCTATTTGCTCGCCTATGCTGTCCATACTCAGCGATTGAGGTACAGTGCAAATCTGAACTACACACGAGTTGTTCGACCTTTCGATACAAAGGGGTTATTAGTCCCTCGCAAGCTGAGAGGGAATACAGTGAACAACAGTTTCACCTCTTTGCCATCCCGCACAAAAAAGTGAACGGTACACTTGAGACCGGCATCGATCTTGGCGCTCGATATGATCCACAGATGGGCATCCGCTTGTTTGTGGCATCTTACTTCGGATACGCAGGCGCGCGCCTCCCTCACCAGAGAGTGGTGATGAGAGGCAAGTTTAATTACATGGGGCGACATGATGATTGCTATGACTTCTACGAGAGATCAGAACTCGCAACCAAACAAATAGAGTCCGTGCTATTCAAAGACACTGTACAGCGAATGGAAGACGATCTATTGCCGTCCCGTATTGCGTACATTGCGCAAGCTTATGCGGACCAAATAGACGTGCGTCGCAGGAGAGGTTGGAAAGTCGAATATTACCACTACAATCCTCCGCCCACGTATGATACAGGGGGCTTTGTCGAAGAGGCTTGCGACTAAGGCTGCTTGTGGAACGGGCGAGGAGCTGGCCGAGGACGATGTCATCGACGTCACGCTCAGATGCAGGCGGACAACATGCGCTCGGACCCGTAAACTTCGGCACGTAAGCAGAGCAGTGTGCGGGGTTGACAGGTGAGGTCCTACCGACCCCGCGGCTTCTGGTTCTCGGGCCCGAGCCCTATAAGCCAGGCGCGGGGACATGCGCGGGATGATCTTCCAGATGGTGCGGAGAGCGTGAAGCATCTGCGCAGGTTAAAGCAGCGAAGCCGACTGTAAGGCCACCACTCTCCTAAAGCGGGTGCCGCAGGTTCGAATCCTGCCGGGGGCACCAGGTTCGACCAGCAGCAAAGCGCCTCTGACCAGCGGAAACGCGAGTCAGGGGCTTTTTGATGTGTCCGGTGGTGTACGGCTGTGGATGATCGCTTGCGGATGATCGTGCCAAATACGTGCGCACGACTGACGGCATGCAACACTCTTGCTGAGCCCCTCCACCAACCACTTGCGATCATCGCCCTCTCGCCAATCCTCACGGGAGTCCGCAATGTCCGATTCCGCAAAAGTGCTTCAGAACGGCCTCTTTCCCCGCTAAACATGCAGGTGAGCGAGAGTGCTCCCCGCGCACGCGGGGATGGTCCCGTGCCCGGGTACATGCCCCAGGCCGACGAGCCGTGCTCCCCGCGCACGCGGGGATGGTCCCCGACACCGACGTTGCCCGCAACACCGGCGCAACGTGCTCCCCGCGCACGCGGGGATGGTCCCACTGCGTGTGGGAAACGCAAACGCGCGAAATCGTGCTCCCCGGCGCACGCGGGGATGGTCCCTCGCCCGCCATCAGCTTCAAGCCCCGGGTCAGGTGCTCCCCGCGCACGCGGGGATGGTCCCGTAGGTCTCCCGTCCGGTGGTGATCGGCCAGCAGTGCTCCCCGCGCACGCGGGGATGGTCCCCATGTCGACCCCCGGTGCCTGGTGTACGCGTTGTGCTCCCCGCGCACGCGGGGATGGTCCCCGCGTCTACCGATTCCACGGCGAAGTGTCGTCGTGCTCCCCGCGCACGCGGGGATGGTCCCCACGATTTGCGGCTGAGATGAAACCGGACTTGGGTGCTCCCCGCGCACGCGGGGATGGTCCCGCTGCGACGGAGAACGCTCCCGTGTCCTCACCGTGCTCCCCGCGCACGCGGGGATGGTCCCGCCAGAACCGCCTCCACCCGCAGCCTTCAGAAGTGCTCCCCGCGCACGCGGGGATGGTCCCAGCACGTCAACGAGGGGCACGCTCCGTTGTCAGTGCTCCCCGCGCACGCGGGGATGGTCCCTGGAGGGTGGCCGGGTCCGGGAAGTTTCCGTCGTGCTCCCCGCGCACGCGGGGATGGTCCCGTCCTCAGCGTCGTTGTGAGTGGCCTCATTGAGTGCTCCCCGCGCACGCGGGGATGGTCCCGCGGTCAGCGGCACCTTGGATGCCGCCGCGAAGTGCTCCCCGCGCACGCGGGGATGGTCCCATCCAGAGGGCACTGATGATGCCGCCGGGCCCGTGCTCCCCGCGCACGCGGGGATGGTCCCGTCCAGCCGGACGGGGGCGGGCCGGCGTCTCCGTGCTCCCCGCGCACGCGGGGATGGTCCCGGCTGCACGGTCTGGAATCCGAGCCCGGTCATGTGCTCCCCGCGCACGCGGGGATGGTCCCTACCCGTCGCTCAACGTGGTGCGATCAGGACGGTGCTCCCCGCGCACGCGGGGATGGTCCCGAGTGGATGCCATGCCCGGCCTGCGCGGGCACGTGCTCCCCGCGCACGCGGGGATGGTCCTGCATGGAGGATCCGTCGCGGAGGGTCCGGGGGTGTTCTCCGTGCACACGGGGACAGCCACATCTTGCGGGGAGTGGAGCCAAGTTGCCTGCTACCCCGCCGATGATGCAGCCTGGGACGACCTAGTCAGCAGCTTGATAACCAAAATGTCCGGTATGCCCTTTTCTATGGAAGTGCTCAATTCCGAGCCCAATCGCGGACAACGTCGCAGGTCAACAAGAGTGCTCCCCGCGCACGCGGGGGTGACCCCCTGTCGCCCGCCTTGAACGCGGGCACGTGCTTGTGCTCCCCGCGCACGCGGGGGTGACCCCAATCGTCTCTCTCTGCGACCCGGCCGTGTTCGGTGCTCCCCGCGCACGCGGGGGTGACCCCGACATCAGCGAACGCGATTCACGACGCGTCGTGTGCTCCCCGCGCACGCGGGGGTGACCCCTCTTGCGCGCCCGGCTGGCCCGGGACCGTGGCGTGCTCCCCGCGCACGCGGGGGTGACCCCTCCATAGCCTCAATGGTGCAGAGCAGGCCGGCGTGCTCCCCGCGCACGCGGGGCTGATCCCATCGAGCACGCGTTCCTAGGCCGAGCATCGGAGTGCTCGCCGCGCACGCGGGGGTGATCCCAAGGGCAAGACGCCCGACACGGTCGCGCTGCGGTGCTCCCCGCACACGCGGGGGTGATCCCCGTGGCCCAGGTGTGGCTGGCCGACCAGATCTGTGCTCCCCGCGCGGGGATGGCCCCACGGGCGACGTAGAGTCGCGCGGGCATCGTGATCAGTGTTGGCGGATGTTTCAGTGCCGCTGGAACAGGGTTCGGCACAACCGGGCCTTGAAGCCCTCGAACCGGGCGCACGGTGCGCGGTGCACCCTGCGGTGCTTTCTGCTCGCGTGGTGCTTGTGGCGTTTGTGATGGCGCTTGTTGACCTTGGCGTGCTTGGGCCGAAGCTCCTGCTCGGGTACAGGGCGGGAGATCCGCTTCGGCACTGAACGATCGTGCGTGGCGGCAGGAGATGGACTGGCCGATGGGGGCACAGGGGGCGTCGAAGGGGGTCGATCTGGTGTGACTGACATGGCTGCCAGCTTCGGGTGGGTCGGTTGCCGAGGTTGTTGAGCGGCCTGGCCCAGCGAGTAGCCGAAGCCGCCACTGAATCCCATGGTCCCAGCGAGAGCGAGCGCCATCCATGCTGCTCGCCACTTTCGGCGTGGCCTGGCTGGTGTCCTGCGGATGTACGCACACGGTGGAAGAGCGTTCACCATCACCCCCGAGATCATTAACCGACAGTAGGTAGACGGTCACGCTGAGCGGTTGGTTGCGAGAATCGCGGACAGAATCAAGTGATCTACGGTTGCCCAATCTGATCTGACCGTCTGCTTATGGGAGCTAACCCGCGGAGCGTGCGCTGCGTACGTCCTGGCGTCTCAGCATCTCAAAGCCGGGAAATGACAATGCTGGTGCGTTATGCGCCCCTCGCGGGAAAGGCGTGGCTGAGGGACAATCCGGACGTCCTCGTACGTACTGGAGACCCGTCATGACGACCCCGCCGTCGCCGACCCCCCAGGCGTCACCCGATCAACCGCCGGCCGACCGCCCGGCCCGCACCGACACGGCCCCGGCACCTCCTTCCCTCACCCCACCGGCGATGGCGCAGCCGCCCGACTGGGAGTACTCGGGGATCGATCCGAAGCTGATGCACGACTTCGAGCGCGACCTCGGCCAAGCGGAGAACATACTCGGCCGCAACGAGCCACAGATCCGCCGGATGCTGGAGAACCTCGACCTGGACACCTCGCGGCTGAACGCGATGCGGGAGCTCGGCAACTGGATCGGCGCCAAGCGGCCGGAGTTACGGCGGCGCAACGAGACGATCCAGGCCGTGACCACGGAATGGGGCACAGATACGACCGGCGGGCTGCGCCCGTTCGACGAGACGATGTACAGCGGGGCTTCCGGCGATCCGGACGTGTACGCTGCCGCGCTCAAGCTGGGTGAGGTCAGCCGGAACGGCGCGGTAGACGAGAAGACCATCGCCGAGTTGGAGAAGCGGGTGGGGGATGAGGGGTTCGCCACATCTCTGATGTATGCGCTGGGGACCGAGCGGTTCCGGAATCTCATGGCGGCGCTGGTGTACCAGAAGGATTCCAACAAGCGGCGCTTACAGGCGGCACTGGGCAAGGCGCTCGGTGCGGCCAGTTCGCGGTTGAACGCGTCATGGCGCAAGGAGTTGCTGTCGAATCTGCGAGTACCGGTGGATCAGCACGCACTCTCCGCGCTCCTCCCCCACGGGACTTACGAACGAGATTTCCTGGTGGCCGTGGCCAGGACGCTGGAAGGTCTGGACCGCAAGACCTGGAATGATGCCGCTTCGGCGGGCATTCCACAGGATCCTATGATTGGCGTGATGACGGCGCTGGCCAACCACCCGAAGGCGGCTCAGGACTTCTTCGCCGGAGATCCCAGCATCATGAAGCGGTACGTCACCGAGCGGCCGATGTACGACAACGGAGCAGCTTTCGGAAAAGCGCTCGAAGCCGCGACCATGACCTACCGGGACCACTCCGGCACACCGCAAGAACCGTCGCCCGGATTCATCTCGGCCAAGATAGCTTCGGAATTCATTCACTGGGAGGGCCAGCGTGTCCTGGCAGGCACCGAAGGCCCTTCCTTCGCGACAACCGGCACCACCGCGCGCATCCTGGCCGCCTACATCAACGACGTCAACCGCGTCGCCAAAGCAACTCGTGATGAGGATTCCAGCGTGTTCGGCGCCCACCGTGCGAATCTTCCAGCAGAAGATCAGGTATGGGGAGCACAGTTCAAGAAAGAGGATCTGCGCAAGGCTATGGAGGATGCGTTCAAGCACGACCCGAACGCATTGGGCACCGTCACGGCAGCGCAGACGGCATGGACGAAAGGCCTGCTCAATTATGCCGCTGCACAGGTGGCCGATGGCAAAGGTGAGTCTGTTCTCAAGGCCAGCGCGCAGGAAGCCGGGGCGGGCTTCGGGTTGATCACCGATTCCAGCGGGCTCGCCAAGATCCAGCAAGGCAAGGAGTTGGATGAGGCGCAGGAGCGGAGCATGAAGCTATTCATGGCGGTGGTCAACACCGGGCTCGCGATCCCGCAGACGGCTGCCGGAGCGATAACGGCCGGCACTGTGGGCGCATGGAACAGCATGATCGAAGACGCCGCCAAGACGACGGAGAACACCGACAAGGCAACGTACAACGCCAACACAGCCAAGAGCCAGGCGAAGTTCTTGCTCGATCAGATCGCCGCCGATGCCATGCTCAAGAACGGGTTGTTCGGAAAGCCCGATCCGCCCGCCAGTACGCATCCGTGGAGTTCCCTGGAAGGTGCAGAAAAGGGAGAAGCCCCTCGGAAGTCACCCAACAACTTCTTGAAAGACGACGGGAACTCGCTCATGACATTCCGTGAAATGACGCCGTACGATGACGACATCCACCCGCGGCTCGACGCCTATGAAAGATGGCTCTACGACGGTCTTGCCGGGCCTCCCTGGGAAAAGATCTCCGGAGACCTGGAAACGGGCTTCGAAAGAGGGTTCTCGGAGTTCAAGGCATCATGAGGCCATATCTCGCTCTTCCTGTCGCAACGCTGAGCGCACTGTCTCTGCTGACTGCGTGTTCGCAAGATAAGCCTCCAGTGAACACGACACCACTCCCATCGGTTGCGGCTCCGCCATACCTCTGCGACTACATTCCACTCGACGCGGTGCGACTGATGACTGGCGTGCAGGACCCCGTGGTGAAGGGACGCTTCACCATGTCCACAAACGAAGGCGGGAGCTCCGGCGGATGTTTCATCTACCAATCGAACGGGCCGAAAGTACTGGACGTAACCCTGTCTCCCGATGGATCAAAAGAAGAGGTCGATTGGGTGATCAGCAAAGGCGCCAAACCACTACCGGAGATCGTTCCCGGCGCGATCGGCCATTATGGGCAGGACGGCAGTGCCGACAACACCCAAGCGTCCGCGACTCTGGTGCACGGCCTCGATCAAGTGATCGTGGAGCTGTGGCGAGGCGTCAAAGGGCGGGACAACACCGCCGACGTGGTGGCCTTGATGAAGCTTGTCGGGCCGAAGCTGATCGTCGAGGCCAAGACGAAGGACTGAGCCGATGCCCGCGATGGTGAGCAACCCGCTGCACGAGGCGCTCCAGCACGCTATCCGCACGGTCGGCCCGATGATCGAGCAGATCAATTCTGACGTCGAGAGGCCCTGCCGGATGTTCCGTTCCGGCAAGGTCTGGACCGGCCCCACCGCCAAGCACTTCGACGCCCAACTCAACCTGTTCAGTACGCGAGCCCGAACCTCTGGACAGGCAATCATGGACGAGTTACGGCAGTTGCTGGGCCGTACGCCGAGTGAGGTGACCGAGGAAGAAGCTGACTCCATCAGGCGGAAGTACGGAATCGCATGACACCAACACGATCACGTCCCCTGCCTATGACCAGTAGACCCGGGTGGCTATGCGCGAGGCTCGAGTTTGAGCGGCTGGGGCCGATCGTTGACGCGTGATCACGCAAAATGTGCGCGCGGCCGGTGGTATACAACACTCCACGCCTCGGACAGCCGGACGCGATGTCTCGTTGTCATAGGCCAGCCCTACCGGGAGTCCACAATGTCCGATTCAATGAAAGTACTCAAAAACGCCCTTGGCAGCCGCTAAATGCCCAGGTCAACGAGAGTGCTCCCCGCGCACGCGGGGATGGTCCCAGTTCCGTGAATGTACGGATTAGGCGGAGATGGTGCTCCCCGCGCACGCGGGGGTGGTCCCGCCTACATCGCGACCGTGGAGAAGATCGGCATGTGCTCCCCGCGCACGCGGGGATGGTCCCCAGTCCTCATGGGCAGCGTTCAGCGCTGAGACGTGCTCCCCGCGCACGCGGGGATGGTCCCGACCGTGACTGACGTCGCAACGCAGGCCACCTGTGCTCCCCGCGCACGCGGGGATGGTCCCGACCGTGACTGACGTCGCAACGCAGGCCACCTGTGCTCCCCGCGCACGCGGGGATGGTCCCGGGAAGGCCGATGACAACCAACCACGAGCGGAGTGCTCCCCGCGCACGCGGGGATGGTCCCGGCGCTCTCCCCGGCGCCCCCAGCGCGCCATCGTGCTCCCCGCGCACGCGGGGATGACCTTGTCCAGACACTCGGCCCAACACAGGGCCTGCGGAGGTGCCCATCAGGCATGTGAGGCACCTCCGCAGGCCGGGACTTCACTCCAAGGCGTCAGAGATTCGGCGCTTGGCGATCTCGTCTTGGCCGACGATGCACTTGGCGTAGACGCGCAAGAGCACGTCCACGCTGTGGCCTGCCCACTCGGCGACCTGGGGAGCGGGGACGCCGGCGTTGAGCCAGGTCGAAACGCAGGCGTGGCGGAGGTCGTACGGACGGGCCGCCGAAGGTGAGGCGAACTCCTTGGCCATGAGAGCCACTTTCCGTGCGGCCTTCCAGGCGCGTCGGTAGGTGATGAATGGAAGCTCTCCGCCCTGCACTCCATAGAAGACGCGTCCATCCGGCCCTTTGCCGAACTCTGCGAGGTGTGCCCGAAGGATGCGGACCAGTGGTGGAGGGATGGGCACCGTACGGGTGTGGCCTTCGGCGCGGTGCTTGAGCGCGCGTTCCTGTCTGGCGGTGCCGGTGTCGGTCCATTCCCGTCCGGAGTAGGGCGCGGCCTTGAGCAGGTGGAGTTCTCCCCAGGCGTTTGCTGGCTCCTCCATCTCGCCGGATTCCGGGGTCTTGGCGAGAGGTGGGAGGGTGATGTTGTCGCGGCGCAGGTTGATGGCCTCCTCGGGGCGGAGGGCGGCGTAGTACATCAGGGCGAAGAACGCGACGAGGCGCTCGCCGCTTGGCTTCTGCGCCTTCACGGCGGCGAGCAATGCCTTGGCCTGGGCGTGGTTGACGACGCTGCGCCGGTCCACTTCGTAGGTGCTGGCCGGTGGCTTCCACTTCAGCGTCTTGAGTGGGTTGGCGGGCAGTAGCTTGAGTTCTACGGCGTAGTCGAGGGCGTTGGACAGCAGCATCCGGTGTTTGCGCACGGTGTTGGGTGCGGCGCGCTGGCCGTTCAGAAGGGACGTGGCGGCGTCCAAGAGGTCACGAACGAGACCGGGGTCGTCGGTGAGGGCGGAGACGGGCTTGGTGTTGTGCACCAGCCAGCGCAGGGCGGTTTCGGCTTCCTCGGGGGCTTCCTTACGCTGCTTGGTGTTGCAGGTCCAGCGGTGCATGGCGGTGCGGAGCTCGCGGTCTTCCGGCTTGCCGCGCACCGTGCTGTACATGGCCGGCGTGGCGGCGGTGAGCGCGCGGGCGATGTCCTGGCGGTACTTCGGCGCGGCTGCCTTCCACTTCATGTCCACGAACTTGCAGACGAAGTCGTACCAGCTCATCTCTGCCTGGTGCGTGCGGCCCCAGGAGACGGGCTCGCCGATGGCGCGGCTGAACGCCTCTCCCCTACGGGCAGCGGCTTGGAGCTCGCCGCGGTAGGTGTCGGCTTGGGCCGCGTTGCGGAACGGCTTGCGCCAGGCTTTGCCGCCGACCTTCCAGCGGACGTAGTAGGTGGTGGCCGTCTTGCCCTTGTAGATCTCGGTCTTGTAGATGCGTACGTCGTAGGTGATGTCCTTCATCAGGCGGCCTCCTCCATCGTGTCGAGCCAGCGGTCCAGGTCGGTCCGGCGGATGCGGAGATCGCCGTTGGGGAGCTTGAGGCAGCGTGGCGCGCGGCCCTTGGCTCGCCAGTCGTAGAAGGTCGAGCGGGAGATCTGGAGTTCGGTGCAGAGCTCGGGGAGGGTGAGCATCCCTCGTGAGTTCGGGCCGGTGGCCAAAGGGCGTCTCCTTGCGGATCAGGTGGTTGGGTGAGCGGCCCCGTGCTTGGTGGCTGTGGGCCGGGTGTCGTCGGGACGAAGAAAGAAGAAAGAGCCAGTTGGGCGCGGTTGGGCTGTTGTTCTCGCGAGTCAGATCCCGGGGTGGTGGTGATCGGCTCTGCTCACCTGGTGTCGGGCGAGGTTGCCGAGTTCTTTCGTGGACAACGAAGGAAGATGCGATCCACGCCGAGCGCGTTTTCGCTGCTGAAAGCTGGGTCATGTGGGTCATGAGGGCTTGTTTCTTCTTTCTTCGTCGGGGCTGCTACGGCGGTAGCGGACGGACGGGCGGCCTCCGGTGGGTGTGGTGAACGCCTCGTACTGGCCCGTGGCGGTGAGGCTGGCCAACAGCTCGTCGAGGGTCTGTTTGGGCACGTTGCGGGAGAACAGTGCACTGATCTCTGATCGGGTCAGCCCGGTGTCGGCGGCTTGATCGAGGGCGCGACGGATGCGGTCGATCTTCGGGTCTCGCATCTGCTTGTCGAGGACGAAGATGGCCGAGGTGATGGAGTAGCGGACCAGGGCAGCGGCAGCCTGAAGGTCAGCGGCAGTGATCTGAGCGCGGGCTTCGAGGGCGGCGTACAGAGCCGCGATACGCAGGCAGTACGGGGCGGAGCGGCGGGTAAACTCGGTCCAGGCGTGGTCTTCGTCGTCGGCGGCGGTGAACTCCTCGTACAGCTCGGTCGACCACAGGACACGGGCCGTCTCGTCGAGGGCGATGCGCTTGATCTGGCGAGCCTGCTTTATGGCGTCGTGGAGCTTGCCGCTAAGGCTGGCCAGGAGATCGGGTGCTACGCCTTCGGGGATGGGCAGGCGCTTGGAGCGCTCGACGTAGATCGGTAGGAAGCGGTTGTAGGAGCCGCCGGCCATGTCCGCCTCCGCCAAGCGCATGCGGAACTCTTTGGGCGTGATGTGGCCGATGATCGCGATGTGCGGGTTGGATGCCCGGTAGGCGTTACGGGTGAGCACGGCCAGGGTGCGGCCGTCCCATGCTTGGCGGAGCATCGTGCCGAGCGTGGAGCCCTCGCGCTTGGCGCGGGCCATGACGGTGGAGAACTCCGGCTCGGTGACCGACAGGCGCTTGTCCATCGTGCCGCCGGGGTCGTCCGGGCTGTCGGGGTCGCGGATGCGTTCGATCAACCCTTCGCCGGAGGACAGGCCAGTGACGCAGAGGTCGGCGTAGCCGGTGCCGGCGTGGTGCAGGAAGATCTCGGCGGTGTCGGTGGCCTGGCCTTTGCGGCCAGAGCCGGTGCGGCCGAACAGCAGCGGCCAGATCAGGAGTGGGTGGCGGGTGTTGCCGATCTGGACGAACGGGCCAGGGCCGATGACGGCGCCACAGGCCGACAGGGCGGAGACCAGGACGCCCACAGGATCGGCCTCGGTGGACGGGTCGGCGGCCTTCACCAGCTCCCCTGGCAGGCCATAGAACATGGCGGGGGCGGCGGCCGGAGCCGGTGCAGGTAGGCCGGTGGTCAGGTCGCGGTGCAGGCGGGCGATGGTGGCATTGGCGTCGAGGTTCTCCAGGATGGTGTTGGCGTCGAGTGGGTTGGTCATGCGATCCCCCGGCGTGGCTGGCGTGCTCCGGAGGTGAGACCGGAGCGGATGGTGGCCGTGGCCTCTCGGGGGGACAGGCCGATAGCTTGAGCGGCGGTGTGCAGGGCGTCCTCGGTCAGGTGGTGCGGCAGCAGGCCCGTGGCAACGAGCTGGCCGAGGGCGAAGGCTGCGGCGTTCAAGGTGTGGTTGCGGGTGCCCGGCGTGGCGTCGAGTACGTGCTGAAGTTCATTGCGGAGTGCGGCCAGTGCGTAGCCGGTCGATTGAGTGCCGAGTGTCGCCAACACGTCGGCAGCCGTGAAGCGGATCGATGGCCGTTCGGGTGTCGATGGTGTGAGGCGTTCGGCGAGCCAGTGCGGCAGTGGTGCGGGGTTGATGGTGTGAATGACGTCGTAGGTTCCAGTGCCGTCAGGCAACGTGACGAAGCTGCCGGGGCCGACGACGTACCCGCCGGTGGCACGGGTGTCGATCAGCCAGCCGAGACCTTGTCCCTTGGCACCGGACGTGTTGCCGAGCGTCAGCCTTTCGGGAGCGGTGAAGTAAAGGTGCGTGCCGCCTCGACGGGTGCGGACCTGGAAGGTCTCTAGGGGTAGCGGCTGGCCGACCTCCTCGCACAGCAGTGCCAGGACGTCGGCCCCGTCGTTCACGCCGGGCTGGTTCCAGGGCGGTGGTGGCTGCTCACCTGCCTTCGGGGTGTCGAGGTCGATGACGACCAGGCGGGATGGGCCGGTGGCGATGCCGATGTTGAACGCGGTGCCGCTCCAGAAGCGGCTGATGATGTCGGGGTCGGTCGTGTGGTGCTCCTTCCACTTCCAGCCCTTGAGCGGCACCTTGTCCCCCGGTGTGAGCGGGAAGACGTGCCAGCCTCGGGCGGCGGCGGCCAGCGCGTAAGACCGCGTCTGGCGGGGTGGGTGAGGTGTCATGCTGGTGGGTGCTCCTTGAGTCGGCCTGCGGGGCCGGTGATCGGTTGGGGCATGGCCCCGGCGTCGTGCTTGGTGGCTGTGCGCCGGGGCCGCTCGTGGTTATCGGCCGTCGTGATGCAGGTGGCGGACGTAGTTCCAGAGGTGGCGGCCGAGGCGCAGGCGTAGGCCGGTGGCGTCGCAGCGGCGGCAGTACCGAGTGCCACCGCGGCGGTGTGGGATGCGGCCCTTGCCTTCGCACTTGCGGCAGCGGCGGAACGGGCTCAGGTAGCACCGTGAGGCGTAGCAGAGGGTGCTGATGATCGTGGTGATAGCGAAGAGCAGGGCAGGGTGCACGATGGCCTCCTGGGCCGTTTTCAGGTGTGGTCGAGGAGGGCCGCTAGCGTGCTAACGGCCTGGCCGGGGCCTGTTTCTGGTGCTAGCGGGGGTGCTAGCGCTAGCAGGGTCGGCTGCTAGCGCTAGCACCCCCATGGCGGGTCAGCCAGAACGCTTCTGACGGTTACGCTCGGCGATGGCCTCGGTGAGATCATCCAGACGGATGCCGCGTCGGGTGACGGGCTTGCCGTCGATACGGCGGCCGATATCGCCCACGCGCAGCCCGTGCGGCTTGAGGGCGCTGGTGAGTTGTTCCGACTTCCAGCCGGTGTAGACGTCGGGTCGAAGTTCGGTCAGGCGGGTGCACAGGGCTTCGTTCCAGGCCGCGTTCTCTCCGGCGGGCCAGACCTCGGCGAGGTCGGCCAGGACGTCGAAGACGGGTGCGTCCTCGCGAGCCTGGGTGCCGGGCTCGGGCAGGGTGCCGGCCAAGCCGCGGAGCCGCTTGGCGCGTTCGATGACCTTGTCGGCGTCGTTGGTGTCGAGGTAGTAGGAGCGGCGGGCGGCGGGCTTGCCGAGGCCCGCCAGGATGCCCCATCCGGCCTCCACCACCGGCTGGAACACCGTGGCGCGGTAGCCCTGCTTGTACATGGAGGTGCCGAGGATCATGTCGTTGGCGGTCTGGTCGGCGACGCTCATGCAGTAGCGGGTGTTGACGTTGCGGGTGATGCCGGTCGGCAGGCTGTCCTTGTCCGGGATCTGGGTGCCCAGGAGCAGGATCACGCCGAGGGCGCGGCCGAGCTTGATGACCTTCTCGCAGATCTCCCCGGCTTCCTTGCCGTACTGCGGGTGCAGGAACAGTTCTTGGATCTCGTCCACGGCCACGATCAGCGGGTGCAGGCCGGAGCCCTTGAGCGAGGCGAGTTCGGGAGTGACCTTGTTCTCGGGTGCCTTGCCGAGGGCGTGGTAGTGGGCGATGCGCTTGGAGCGGCGTTCGCACTCCTTGTACAGCCAGGCGAACATCGCGGCGCATCGGGCGATCGTCTCGTCGTCGAAGCCGTTGCCGTACTCGATGCAGACCGGCTCCAGGACCTTGAAGTCGCCTACTCCCTTCAGCTCGTAGATCCGCAGCTCGGCGCGAGGGTCGAGGGCGGCGGCCAGGACCGCGAGCCTCAGTCCGAACGTCTTGCCGGAGCCGGGCTGTCCACCGACGAGCCAGTTGCGGAACACCAGCTCGGCGTTGACGGTCTCCATGCGCGGTGTCGTGGCGAACGGGAACGGCTTGAAGACGTCCACCTGGCCGTCTCGCAGCAGCGGCCAGGGCGGCTGCTTCATCTGTGAGGCGGGTTCGTAGCCGACCCACAGGGCGAGGCGGCCGGGGTGGCCGGCGGCCGGTTCGGGCCAGACCTGGTCCATGGGGAGCCGCATGGCTGAGGCGAGGCGGCCTCGGCGGGCCACCACCTCCGCGGCTTCCACACCGAACGGCAGGTCGATGATGGCCAGGTGGCCAGGGCCGTCCCGGTGGATCTCCTGCGGAAAGCTGATCGCGTTCGGATCCTTGCTGACAGCCTGGGTGATGCCGGAGATACCGCAGTGCAACAGCGCGCGCCGTACCAGCTCGGCGGTGAGCTTGCGGTAGCGCGGGCCATCGCTCACGCGGTCGGTGATCGGGCTGTCGGCGGGTCGTCCCGCTCGGGCCAGCAGCGGTACGGCCAGGACCAGCGCGCCGAGGCGCAGCCAGCCGGGCACATCGACTACCAGGAAGGCCAGCAGGCTCACCAGGGCGACGATGGTCAGCGCAAGCACGACCGACCAGCGCCAGCGGGACTGGCGTTGGCGCTGCCTGTCCAGCTTGAGCCACAGCTCGGCGTCGTTACGGTCGGCGGCGTACTGGCGGAGCGCCCAGTTGCCCTCCTCTGCCGTCGCCCAGTGCAGCAGCTGGCCTATGGACTTGAAGACGCCCGGGATTGCGTACCAGAGCATCTTGACCAGGTACTTCGGCGAGCGAGCGCCGTGGTACCCGAGGACGTATGCGGCGTCGCGGAGCTGCCAGGCGATCATGGCGCGGATGGACTGCCAGGTGCGCAGCCATGCCGGGATGATCGGCGCACGGCGATGCTTGACCGGAGTGGTTACCGGTGCGGCGTCCTCGTCGGGCGGGTCAACCGGCGGGCCGGTGACCCGGTCGGTGATGGCGATCGTCTCGCGGTCGAAGAAGTCGTCGTCCGATGTCGGTTCGTCGGTCTGGTGCGTACGACGTCGGGAGTCGAGCGGTACGACCTCCGCGTCGCCGTCTTCGGCCTGGGCGCGGTCGGTCCATTCGAAGCCGTCGAGTTCGTGGCCGGGGGCCGGACGGCGGTCGGGCTCGTGCGGGTCGTGGGTCATGATGAGTACACCTCGTGTGCCTTGGCGGTAGCGGGGTGGCGGGGCGCGGCCACTGTTCTTGGCGGAGTGGAGGCCGCGCCCTGCTTCTGCGACGGCGCGCGGTCGGACCGCGCTTCGTCCGGTTGTTCGTCCGCGGTCGGGTCTTCCGGTCCGTCCGCCTCGGTGTCGGCGGTCGGTCCGGCGGTCGTGGTCCGGTCTGGCGGTGCTTCGGTCCGCAGGCGGGCCAGGAGTGCCCCGGCGCGGTCGGTGGAGACGGACTGGCCGGTCTGCCGGATGGCGTCGCGGAGCCGGTCGCGGGTGAGCGGGATTCCGCGCGTCTCGTGGTCGGCGGCGACCTGCCAGCCGAGCGGAATCAGATCGTCCACGTCGGCGCGAGATCGTTTTACGGTCTTCTTCGCGGCCCTGTGCTTGGGTTTCGGCGGCAGCGCGGGACGCTCGGCCACCGGTCCGAGTTGGACGCGGTCAGGCGTCAGCTCGCCGAGCCGGTAGAGCGCTCGTTCGCGGCGCGTGGCCTTGAAGCGCCAGAGCCAGCCGTACCGGTCCTGGAGGTCGGTGCGGGCGAGGATACGGTCACGCTCGCGGCCGAGAGCGTTCGGATAGGAACGGATCTCCCACAGCACCATCCGACGCCACAGGGCGAAGGTGGACGGGAGGGCGAGCAGCCACCGGGAGAGCCGGATGGATTCCATGTGGTCGGGCTTGGCCAGGTCGGCACGTTTGCGGATGGCGTACGCACCGACCTCCACGGCCACGACCCACAGGCCGGGGAGCATGGCGTGGGCGACGATCCCGAACAGGGTTTCCTCGCTGGCCACGTTCAGGTAGACAGTGGCGCTGGTCAGCGACCAGGGCACCAGCCGGAGCAGGCGGAGGCGCATGCCGAGCCGAGCTAGGACGATGTCCAGCGCGGAGAAGACGGCGATGCCGAGGTCGATACCGAGTGGAACGATCCAGGCAAACCATCCGAAGGACGGCACAGCCGCCTTGGCCACCGTGGCGAAGCTGATCACGAACCCGAGCAGACCCAGTCCGGCCACGGCAGCCGCGGTGACCGAGATGGCGGTCTGCTCGCCTTCGCTCAGTGGGCGAGGTCCGTAGGTGGTGGCGGTCATCGGCCCCACCGTCCCCGGCAACGCGGGCAGCCAGGGCGGTCGCACCAGTTCGCGCGGTGGCTGGACCAGATGCGGAGCACCTTGTCCGGCGATCCGGCCGCGTCGACGGTGAAGCGTACGGCTTGGCGCAGGCGCAGGCGCTCCTGCGCGATGCGGACCAAGTCGCAGGAGAGGAACCCTGCAGTGAACGTGATCAGGTAGAGCAGGACGGTGATCATGCGGCCTTCCTCATCGGGGCTTGGATCTCGTGGTCGAGGTCTGCGGCGAATACGCCGCGGCGGCACGACGCGCAGTAGAACTGGACGGGGCCGCCGTCGAGCTGCGCCTTGCAGCGCGGGCACCAGTTGAGCGGCCACGGCGACAGGCGGGCGGTACGGGTCGGTTCGTGCATGGGACCTCCCTTCAGATGCCGGACTGAGAGCGGGCGAGGATGCGGCACATGCGGCAGCCGGGCAGGCAGCGGGTGCCGTGCGCGGCACAGAGTTCGACCTGGCGACGGACGCCGCAACCACGGCACCGGTACGCGCTACGCGAGCGCTTGCCGCAGTCGGCGCACTGGAAGCGGGCCATCAGGCGGCTACCTTTCGCAGGTCGCGGAGTTCGTCGGTGGTGAGGCCCGCCCAGATGCCGGCCTCGGGGAGTACAGCCAGCGCGTAGGCCAGGCAGGCGCCGCGGGCCGGGCATCGGGCACAGATGGTCTTGGCCTTCGCTTCCCGGGCCTCCCGCGTGTCCTCCGGCTCGGGCTCGAACAGGTCAGGGCCGGTGAAGAGCTCGGCATCGCTGCTCTCGCAGGCCGGGTTGGCGTTCAGCAGATCGTCACGGAGATCGGACAGTGCCTCGTCGCCCAGGACGGCGGCGGTCACCTCGTTCATCGCCGCGCCCCCAGCAGGCCGGCGAGGGCCTCGGCGACGGCGAGCCGGTGGCAGGTCGGGCAGACGGGAGGCGTCGGAGCCTCCTCGTCGGGCGCGATCTCCTCGGCGCCGCCGCAGACGAGGCAGATCCACTGAATGGACCTCCAGGTCGCGCTGCGCATGGGCAGGTCGGATGTGGGCTGAATGTTGCTGGACCCGTGGGTCATGATGAAGACACCTCTTCTAAGGGGTGCCGGGGTGCGGATCAGGTTTGGCGACTTTGGGCCGCACCCCGGCTTCTTTGTTTGGCGGTTCAGCCGAGACCGTTGCTGAAGGCGGTCAGGGCTTGGGCGATCGTCAGTACGGCGTCCACGGCGGCGTTGACGGCAACTGCGGCCTTGTGCGGCTGAGTGATCACGAAGAAGGCCGCGAGGATCATCAGCACCGTGGGCATGAAGCGTCGGGGTCGGAGAGCAGGCATTTGGTGGTGATCCCTTCTGGTCGCGGTCGGGCCTGTCTCTCCTGCTGACAGGCCCTCAATCTGAGATTCTGTCCTGTACAGGTATAGAACAGGCTTGGCGAGTCCGTCAAGCTTCTTTCGGGGCTCGCCGTGTTCGTGGCACCAGAAAACCGCGCAGGTCAGGGGGTACGGCAGCGTTCAAAAGACGGTGCAATTGAGCGAATGGGGGTGCACGACGGCCCGGAGGGGGTGCAAACTGTCGGCGACATCTTGATCACCCAGGGTTGCGAACCCGCTGCGCGCCGGGAGTGCCATGAAGCTCCGAGAGCCGAATCACCAGCTCGCAGTGGTCATGACGAGAGCCGCATGCTCTAACAAGGCCCTCGCCCGGCGGGTACAGGACGTGGCCGTGAACCATGGTGCGGACATCCGCTGCGATCACGTGTCGGTGAAACGCTGGCTCGACGGAATGCACCCCCGCGGAATGACGCCCCACTTCATCGCCGAGGCCCTCAGCCGGAAGCTCGGCGAGCGTGTGAGCGTCCGCGACATCGGCATGATGTACGCGGAGGCGACGCCGCTCAAGGCCAGCCCGCGCAAGCAACAGGCCGACGGTCTGAGCGATGGTGTGACAGTCCTCGTATCAGGCGACCTCTCGGCCAACCCCCAGGTGGTCGAGAGCGACGTCTGCACGGACTCCTGGAACGACTCCATGGTCACGTGGCTGGTGAACCCTGTACCGATCCCAAAGCTCCTGGCGGAAGGACGGCTGGTCACCGCGTCCAGCGTCGAGGCCGTACGCGAGACGACTGCGATGTTCGCGAAGCTGGACTACCGGTTCGGCGGCGGCCACGCGCGGTCCACAGTGGTGCAGTACATCGCCATGGAGGTGGAGCCGCTTCTCAAGCACGTCAGGCCGGACACGGCACTCGGCAAGCAGTTCCTCTCCGAGACCGCGGCCATGCTGCGCCTAGCAGCCTGGATGGCGTACGACACCGGACGCCACGGCCTTGCCCAGCAGTACATGACCAAAGCTCTCCACCTGGCACGCGAGGCCGATAATCGGATGCTCGGCGGCCGCATCCTGGCCGGCATGAGCCACCAGGCCAACTACCTCGGCCACTACGGCATGGCCGTGAACCTCGCACGAGCCGCACAGATGGGAGCGAAGGACGCGGCCACGCCCACGGCCATGGCGTTGTTCAGCGCCATGGAGGCGCGAGCGCTGGCATCTCAGGGCGATGAGGCCGCGTGCAGCAGGGCGCTTGGAGAGGCCGAGCGCTGGTTCGAGCGGCGGACGCCTGAGGATGATCCGGTGTGGCTGCGGTACTTCGACGAGGCCGAGCTGGCGGCGGAGTTCGCCCACTGCTTCCGCGACCTCGGCCACCACCACCGGGCCCGCGATCGGGTGCTGGAGAGCGTGGAGCTCTCCGAGAGCCTCTACGTGCGCAGCCTCTCCTTCGTGCGAACCATCCTGGCGACGAGCCACGTGGCCGGCGGCGAACTGGAACACGGCCTCGCGGTAGCGCGCGAGGTGGTGACCACCGTGGCCGACCTGCGGTCAGCCAGGACACGGCGCTACGTACGGGACTTCGTCAAGCAGCTCGCGCGCTACGGGAACGATCCAAGGGTGCGCGAGTTTCAGACGTTCGCTGAGACACGGCTCGCACGAGCCCGATCAGAGGCCGGCGCGGCGAAATAACCATTTGGCGGAAGCCCCCAGCCCGGTTGTTGCTCCAAGCCGAGCGTTCAGGACGACCCGTACAACACCTTCGCCGAGATGCCCTTGATCGCCATTCTTGAGGCGATAGACATCCTCGCAACTCCGAGGTAGACCTCGTCGACCAACAAGCCAGAGACCGACTGTCGCGCCCTCTCGGGATATGGCGCCCGCAAGGCGGGCGCCATATGCGATTTCGGCCCTACCCGATGTTCTTACTCGGCGCGGTCCAAGTGTTGCAGGAGCCGGGTCGGCCGCTGCTGAACCCCCGATCCAGCCATGCCCCGTAGGCCTTGAGGTCCTTTTCCCTCTTGTACATCGCCATGAACTTGGACCACGACGGCAAGGTATCGCGGGTCGCTTGCAGCGCAGCTGCGGCGAAGCAGCCAGCCTGATCTTCGCTCCTGTTCTCGGCCAGCACGCTCTCGTCCTCAGTCGCAGCATTGGCCTGGAGCTCATCCGCATAGTCAAGAATGCCGGCCAGGTCCTGGATGTAATGACCATGCTCATGGGCAACGAGATGCGCAGCCCACATCCCGTTCCTGGAAGCCCATGTCCTGGATTCCGCCAGCACGTAATATGTCTTGTTATCTGGGCAGTAGGTGCCGTATGCGCCCGCTTGCGGCATTGTCCCGCCGCAAGCGGCAACGTTGATCCGCGCCTTCAGAAAGTAGCGCTTGGGCGCTTTATAAGACTTATGCATCTTGGCGAACTGCTTCGCCCATACACGGTCGAGGCAGCCACTCACGGTCTGCATATAGCGTCGCATCGAGCCCCAATTGCCATCCTCCAGCCGGGGCATCTCACACTTCATCTTGGCGATTCGGGACGTCCGGTAAAGCGGACTTCTCAATGCCGCATCTCGGGGAGAAGACGATGGCGCGGCGCGGAAAGCGGCCGGTTTCACCTGCATCGCAGCGTGGACCACAGCGCCGCCCTGGCCGCTCGGCAGGCTGTCGCCCGTCGAAGCACAACCGGCCAGACTGCCCAGCGTGACAAGTAGAGCGAAGCCGCTGAGCGACGACTGCAGCGGCGACGTTACAGGCTTCGGAGATGCCGAATGGGGTCGACTGCCCGTTCGATCCATGGATTTCACAGGAAGATATGATCTGGCACCACAACCTCCTAGAGGAGAAGCTCGTCATCACATTCGGATCACGGGTGCGAAGCGGGAATCCGCCGCCCACCACAAGCAGCAGCCCATAGCGTCGGCACCGACCTTACGAGCGCGGCAGCGCCATGGCTGTCTTCAGAACGGTCTCCAGACGCGCGGCAGGACGTCATGACGCAGGGACGCCATGCGCCGATCGAACTCTTCGCGGATCTCCGGGCCCTGGTCTACGTTCTGCATGAGCCATGTGGTCATCGTGGTCTCCCGGATCCGGCGCAGGGTGTGGAAGCCTGGCCATTCGGTGATGTCGAAGCCGTACGCGTCCACAGCCTGTGTGTACTCATCCGTCGAGACCCACTGGAACCCCCTGAACGGGATGCCGATGCCCGTGCAGAGATCCCACTCGCGCGGCCCCCAGGCGAACGCCTCGAAGTCGAGCAGGATCACGCGTCCGTCCGTACGGCGGAGAAGGTTGTTCTTGTGCCCGTCGCCGTGAATGTGGCCGGCGGGCAGAGCGAAGTCGAGGGTGTT
The DNA here is from genome assembly GCF_044460125.1 of Nonomuraea sp. NPDC050153. NCBI lineage: Bacteria > Bacillati > Actinomycetota > Actinomycetes > Streptosporangiales > Streptosporangiaceae > Nonomuraea > Nonomuraea sp. NPDC050153. The sequence goes on along the minus strand of NZ_JBITJQ010000003.1, from coordinate 211,718 downwards.
GTACTCGACGTAGAGGTCTTTGACCCGCTGGCGCAGGAACTCAAGGTCCTCGTCCGCGACGCTGGAGGCGTTGTCCAAGCGATCCTCCACGCGAGCCAGCGGGTCGAACAGCGGCAGCACCAGATCCACCGGCTTCGGAACGTCGTGCAATTGCCTGAGCATCACCACCAGATCAGCGAATCCTGGCGCCGGCCCACCACTGTCCATGTACAGCCAGAACGTCACCACCCGACCCTCGTGAACAGCCGCCTGAGGACAGTCCGGGAACAGGCGCACACCCGGGAAGTCGGCTTCTTCCAGCCAGTTCGCGACCGCCACTTCCTTCCGAACATCGGAGAGGAGATCCACGCTCCGAGCGATCCTCACCACCACCGGTGCCGATACGAGGCGATACAGCGCGTTCTCACCGAGCCGTATGGGCACCGCCCCGTGGCTGTCCAGCCCGGCGTGCTCGCAGGCAGCGACGAGCGCTCTGTACGCGTCCTGCTGGCAGAAGCCTCGCGTGGTGGGGGTCTCGGTCATGGATCAGCCCTCTCTGCTCGTGTTGCTCGGCGGCGAACCGGTGGCCACGAAACGGCCTTTGCTGGGGATGACGACGATCAGGCCCTCCTGCTGAAGCAGTTCCAGGGCCTTGCGTACCGTGATGCGCGCCGTGCCGAACCTTTCGGCGAGGACAGGTTCACCAGGCAGTCGGACATCAGAAGGGAACTCTCCGGCTTTGATGGCGACGCGGAGTTGGTTCGCCACGTCCTCGTAGCGCGTGGCAGGCTTCGCGCCTTCTGCGGCCTGGCCTTGCACTCTGCGACCGCGACCCATCTGGCTCACGACGAGGCCCTCGCGTTCCAGCTCCGCGAGTGCTTGCCGTACGGTGCCGCGAGCGACGCCGTACGTCTGCATGAGCGCCGTCTCGGACGGGATCATCCCGCCGGGCGGATACTCTCCGCTGGCGATCCGCTGGCGGAGGTCACTGGCCAACGTGGCGTAGGCGGGCTGAGCTTTGCCGTGAGTCATGAGGCTCCCTTGCCGAGCAACAACGGACTCAAGGCTAGGGCGAGCACGCCTGCTCGGTAATGAACGCCGTCTCAGTGGACGGCGCCCCTCTATATTTGCCCGGCGGTCAGCTCTCGGCTGACGCAAGCGCTCTCGCCGCTCGCGTACCTCGCTGAGCCGCCCTGGGCGTACGTCGCGTGGCACCACTGGAGGCGGTGCCATCAGCGAGCCTCACCCGAGAGAAGCAGTCGCCACAGAGGGGCCGCTTGGGCCCATCGCCAGGGGCCAGCGTATGCGACGACGGAGGGAGCGGTTCGGTCGGTGCGGCGGAACAGATACGTACCGCCGCTGCCCAGCAACTCGTACGCGATCTCCGAGCATGCACAGGTGTAGTCGAGAACCCGCTGGTGGGCCGAACGATGGTCCTTGAGCCGGTCCCCTATCACCCAGTCGATGGAGATTCTCGGAGCGGTGACTCGATCAGAGGGGTGGACGGAGAACCCTGGACATGGCCAGTCATCTATCTGACGACCTGACGCTTTAGCCATTGAGCCGACCTCTCACCTTGCGGTGTGGCAACGTTCCTGCACGTAAACGCTTATGAGCATATGCCTACTAGACCATATGAGGTAGTGGTGTTGTGATGATGATCTACTGTGATCGACTTCGGTTCCGATCGACCGGTGCACCGCCAGCTCGCCGACATCATCCGCGAGGACATCGCAGCGGGGCGGCTCAAGGCTGGCCAGGCACTCCCCTCAGAGACTCGACTGATGCAGCAGTACGAGCTCGGCCGCGTCGCCGTACGGCAGGCACTCGGGGTGCTGCGCGGCGAGGGGCTGATCGTCACCGTGAAGCGTGATGGCTCCTACGTCCGCCCGCAAGTGCCCGTTGAACGGGTCGCGGTGGAGCACACAGCAGAGGTTACGGCCCGCATGCCGTCGCCCGACGAGCGGAAGGAACTGGACATCCCCGAGGGCGTTCCGGTGTTCGTCATCAAGCAGCCACGCAAGCGCAACCGGGTCCTGCCCGCTGACCGGACAATTCTCGTTTGGGATATCCCATCCCAGAGGGATATAACCTAAATCATCTAGGTCAGCACATCCCGGCCCTCTTACTCGCCCCGTGTGCACAGTGAACGTACGCCCACCCAGCTCGGCCTACCCTGCACGGGATTCTCTCGCGTATAGGGGAGCACGCCTTTTGACCTACAATGCCACTAGGTCTATCGCTCTGCATTTTCGAGGAGATGAATAGCATACCTCGAACGAACTCAAGTGGTTAAGCTAAGCACTACCCAAGAAGGCGGAGGGCCGGCCGATGCCCTCCGCCTTGCCTAGATACATATACTCACCATTCCCCGCATGCGCGGGGAGCACCTTTCCAACCCGCTTCCCGTGGGTTCATCCCCGTGTACACGGGGAGCATTGTTGCCCCGGCTCCGTGCGATCGTTTAAGGCGAAGAGACAGTACTACTGCTTGTACGGAATTCGCTATCGGCCACGCTTCGCCATCGATCGCCTACACTCCTCCAGCTCACAGAAGCCAACTGCAGGAGGTCTAGCACTCACCTCCGATGCCGTCCTGGGCGAGCAGGAACGGTTGTCACACCCTGAACGCCCATCCACCCGTTCAAACTATCCCACGAGCTCAGAGATGGCCTCACCCTTCCCCATGGCATCCGAGCGGAAGCGACCCTACGAACAAGGGAGCATGGTCGAGGCGTTCCCCTACTTCCTCCCTCGGGGACCAATCACCGCCCTTGCCCAGAGGAGTCCCGCCCCTGCTGCAGCCCCGCTAGTAATCAGAGCCCGAGGCACCCCAGTACCGGACATATAGGTGAGCGCACCCGCTGCAGCACCTATCAGCATCGCACACAGTAGAAGCACAAAGGCTTCTAGCTCGAGGATGGGCCGAGGTTCCCTACTCATAGATCTCCGCTTCCCGTGTTCCGAAGTCTGTCATGGAGCCGACCGTAGCATGGACGCTGCCGATCTACTTCCACTTTCACGCACTTGTGCTCACGACCCAAAAAGGCCGCCCGCCCACTGCTGGTCACCCGGCTTAACAGGGCGGGACATGAGCATGCACCTCACAATTCAGGGCAGCCATTAACGGGAAATCTGCACGGCCAATATTTACCTCCAGCTTGAGGCGCCTACCGGATGCAGGCCGCTCCACGGGATGAACGTCCTGATATCAACGCATTAGAGGAAATGCATAGGAGCACGTTCACGCTGTATCCCGCCCCATTTTTGCGAACTGCGGGAGTCCAGAAGGAGACTCTCCCTGCATGCACATGGAGCCCCTCGCGATCGACTGGCTGATCGGCGCTGTGCTGGGACCATTCCCGTGTGGCGGGGAGCACCTTCGTCACGCGGTTCTGGTACTCGGGATGGAGGGACCATCCCCGCGTGCGCGGGGTGCACGACCCAGCGGCGTAGCTGCTGTTGCTCGGGTTGGGACCATCCCCGCTTGCGCGGGGAGCACGGGCGGGGCCGACGTTCGTAGCCATCGCGGGAGGGACCATCCCCGCGTGCGCGGGGAGCACGCTCTGCAGACCAAGCACAAGGGCGCGGGTCCGGGACCATCCCCGCGTGCGCGGGGAGCACCAGCCCGGTGACCCGGTTCGAGGGCTACTTCACGGGACCATCCCCGCGTGCGCGGGGAGCACACCCGCTCTGACCTGCGGAAATGTCAACCGCGGGGACCATCCCCGCGTGCGCGGGGAGCACTCTTGCTGACCTGCATAATTGCTCCGCGCCAAGGGCGTTTTTGAGCGCTTTGAAGAATCCGGACATTTTGCCTTGGTTTTGGAGCCTGGCAGAGCAGCGCCAGCTGAGCCATCAGAACACAGCGGATCAACGCTGCCCGTAGCGACGGCGTTTGGCTGCCCGGCTCCAGTTACGGGGCGGTTCGGAGGTGGGCTGCTCCTGTTGCTCCTTCGGCCGGCGTAGCAGGATGAGCCCCTCGTGGTCGATGGGGTGCCACTTGTGGTCATGCGTCTCGAAGGCGAAACCCTGTTCGTTGTCCGTGGTGTAAGCGAGAAGCGCACGGCCGGTGTCGGCGTACTGCTGAACCTGTAGCCACAGTTGCTCGCGAACGCGCGCTGACGGGCCTCCGATGAACACGCCGGGAGCGATCTCCATAAGCCAGCGAGTCAGGAAACCCCGCAGGCCAACCGGGCATCGGGTGAGCACGATGACGGTCACCAGGGCACCTCATCGGCGTAATTGCGACCCGACTCCAACTCGATGCCGTGATCGCTCTGCAAGAGCACTCGGTCGACGTCCTCGTCCAAAGCGCCCGTACTGGCATCAGCGCCCGCCAGGAGCAGGCGCTTGATGTCATCAACACACCGTTTGAGCAGCCCGAGCTTGTTAATTCTGTCGCGAATAGCGCGACGTGTGCGTGATCCAACATCTTCCGGACTGTGCGCCGCCTCCTCGAAGGCCACCGGAATGGCGATCTCCGTCTTGTAGAGGTCTGCGATGTCGAGGACGAACGCGAGTTCGTGCCCGGAGTGGATGAACCCCAGCCCAGGGGAGCAGCCGAGCGCGGCCACCGTGGTTTGAGCAACGCCGTACATGCATTGGGCTGCCGCGGTGACCGCCTGGTTCAGTGGATCGCCTGCGCTGAAGTCTCCGGGGATGTAGACCCTGCCGTTCCACTGAAGCCCTACGCGTTCGGCTTCCTTGCGATAGTGCTCTTTGACCCTGCGGCCTTCTCTGCCGAGGAGTTCGTGCCGGGTCAGGGCCGATGGGTCCTCGCCGGGGAACCGCATGCGGTACATCTCGCGAGCCACTTCAAGGCGAGTACGCCGATTGGCCCACTTAACGGCTTGCGCCTCGACCAGGGACGACGAGCGGTTGAGCGATCTTCCACCGGAGTAGAAGCGAACGCCCTGCTCGCCTACCCACACCACGCCGGCTCCGCTGTCGCCGAGCAGGCTCATCGCCTGGTGAGTGACTCGGGTGCCAGGCCCGAGCAGCAGTGTCCCGATTGTTGCGGCGGGGATGTGAGTGGTGCCATGAGCGTCCTCGGCCGTGATGGCGTTGTCTTCCCGGTGCAGGATGCAGCGTTCCAGATAGATGAAGGAGATACGATCTCCCATCCGGGTGAGCTCTCGTGGCGACGACTGGCCGCGCTGGCCAACGGTGGCCATCGTTCACGCCTCGGCGAGGGTCATCAGGCCGCAGCCGTACGCCTTTGCTTTGCCCAGTCCTCTGGTGAGGGTTTGGCGGAAGGCGTCGGGGTCGGTCACCTGCAACCGTCCGTCGAAGGTGACAGTGACTAGGGTGACGGGCTTTCGCTGTCCTGCCTTGGTGAAGTCGAGCTGCCGGCGGTCGCGTACGGCGAGTTCGTATTGATCGAGCTCATCATGCAGGCGCTGCTCCGGCGGCTTTTCGAGAACCACGAATCCAGACTTCTCCTGGCGCTGAAGGAGCCAGTCCATCTGGTGGCGCCGGCCAACATGCGCAGTGATCTTGGTTGGCTCGTCAGCAGTGCGACGGATGCTATGCACGGGGTTGGCAGTCAGGCGAAATGACCAGATGTCTCCCTTGGCCAGCCGGGATAGCAGGGGCTCGTAATCGTGGGTCTGCCACCGCCCGGTCTCCGGCCATCCGGCTTCTTCCACGAGATGAGTCAGATCCGGTTTGGCCGGGCTGACGATGAAGAGATATGTCTCGGCGCGGCTGTCGCGATCAATCCGCCAGAGGACTCGGGGGCCTGCGCTGTCCTGGGACATGGGTTCGGCGAACGCGAACATGATCGCGGCGTGCAGCCGCTGCGGCGACGACAACAGGCGCCGGGCACCGAGCCGAGCGGTGTTGAAGCGGAACCGGGTCAGGAACATCATGCGCTCCCGAGAGCGGCGATGGGATCGTGGACGGGGCGGGCGGCTGGGTTGGCGACGCGGGCCCTCGGCGGGCGGTGGACGCCACGCAGACGGTATTGACGGTGTAGCGGGTTGAAGCTGACCGGTTGGTCCCGCAGGTTGTCCACGGGTCCGTCCCCGATCTCGGCCTCTATGAGGATTTCGAGTTCAACCTGGTGCTCGTTGCGACGCCGTCGTTGGTACCAGCGAGCGGCGTGCCACCGCTCCTGGTTCAGCGCCTCCAGCAAGCTGGGCTCCTCGCGAACCCCGAGGTACACCGGCCGAGACGGCGGGCAAGAGCGCCGCCCCAGGTACGGCAGGAAGACCGGCGTCTGTAGCGCTTGCCGCAGTTCGTCGATGAGCGCACCGTCACCCTCGACCCCGGCCACGAACACCGCATCCGCCAAATAGAACCGCTCCGACACCGGAGCGGCCTCGCCGGTCGTGAAGTGGTGGGCGGTGTGAAAATCGCGCAGCAACGTGCCGGGTTGGTCCACGCGAACCCCAAAGCGCATGGCCGCCAAGTCACTGAGGTCCTCTGTGCGCTCACGCCCCAGGGCGGACGCGAGCAGCCCGACCACTCCGCTCTTGGTCGGCGCCGCTTCAGTGGACCGGCGGGAGAAGCGCGAGGTCGATCCCCACGATTGAAGCGGCCCTGCTAGCTGCAACAGCAGGACGCTCATGCCTGGTCCTGCCTCCGCACGACTTCCGCGCCCACGGCGGCGATCAGGTCGGGCATCGGAAGGCTTGAACCGAGACTGGTCAGGGCTTCGGTATTCCTTCCGACCCGCAGAACCCAGGCAGGATCGCCCTCTCCGATGCCATAACTCGTCTCGATGTCCGTGAGGTAGGAGACGAGCGCCTCAGCCGCCTGCCGCATGTGGCCACCTGTTTCTGGGTTGGCTAGGCAGGGCTCCTCGAACGCCGCGACGAGGTTGACGGGTCGAGAATCGCGCAGTTTCACCACGACGGCATCAGGCAAGGTGTGGTTGCCGAAGGTGTTGATCTTTCCGGTCGGCAGAGATGTCAGGAAGCACTGGATGAACGCCTCCACTGCTCTGCGAATGGGTTCGGTGACCGGCTCGTCGTCGCGGAGTCCCGCGCCGAGGTTGCGGCGCAGGAGGTCGACGTCCACCGCGGCGTAGCGATAGAGGGTGGCAGAGTTGAACTCGACCGTGCCGATCATGCCGGCCCCCAGGTCGTCGTCCTCGCGTTCCTTGTAGTCGTCAACCGCTGTGTAATAGTCGGACTCGTTGTCCACCCGATGCACGCTGATGGCGTGCGCCACCTGGGCCGCGGCGTCCACGTTGATGTCCGCCCCATCGGCAATCATGCGGCCGAAAAGGGCGATGTCGACGGAGTGCCGCGTGTTCGCGATCCGCTTGGCCTGATCCTTGACAGCCTTGTCCTTGAAGTAGTCCTTGCCGCCCGACCCGTGAGCCTTGACCGCGATCTCTGCCAGACCGTCGAGCTGATGAGCGCTCAGGAACATGAGGTACTTCGACTCCGGAGCGGCGGCACTCACTCCTGCGTCGCTGCGAGAGGACTGCTCTCTCCTCTTCGGGACCTCGATCTTCGAGCCGGTGGCAGCCTGGATGGTGTCGGCCGCGAGCGTCCACGCATCGGCCTGCTCGATCGAACCGTCCAGCTTGCGGATGCGCTCAGCGAGCAGTTCCGCCACCCGCCTGGTGCGCACGCCGAGCTCGCTCGGATCCAGAAGATTGTGGAAGCCTTGCCGCGTGGCCCGCTTCCATGCCTGGCTGGAGACTCGGGCGCGGCGCACGCCGCCATACACCGCCGTCTTGGGCGTGCCGGTGTCGTCGCGGTTCAGGCAGCTGGGTGGGACGGTCTGCAGCGCGTGGACTTCGAGGATGGTCCGGATCATCAGATGTCCTTGTCGGAGGAAGCAGCCGTGTCTGCGTCGGTACGCGGGCCGGCGGGACGGTAGGAGTGGAAACTGCGGCCCCAGCGCTGCCGCACTTGCCGAAGGCCATCGGGGTCTTGTGCCTGGTACAGCTGCCGGGCAAGGATCCCGTAGTCGAGCGGAACCGAGGCATTGCGCAGCAGAATGACAACTTCCCGGAGCCGCTCGGTGAGGACCTTTGGCGTGGTGGCGGTGCCGAGGCGGACGAAGCGACGGCGGATCGGCTCGTCGAGCGTGCTACCAGGCATGAGGCGGCGCACCGCCGCTCCCAGCTCCGCCCTTGTCTGGTGCATATTCTGGTCAGACTTGGACTGCTGGTGAAGGGCGTACAGGGTAATAGCGGCGAATAGCGCAAACTCGGCCTTGAGTGCTTCCCTCTCCGGGAGCGCCTGTGCGCTGTAGAGCCGTTCCGTCCCCGCCATCCCCCACAGCTCCGGCACTTCCTCGGGCAACTTGCCTGCCCCTCGGCGCAACTGCGCCAACGCGGCGACGGCGCTACTGCGATCGGCCCGATATCCCTTCTGCAACTCGTTGACGTAGGCAGCGGCCACGTCGCCGACGAGGTCGGCGACCGGATGCCGTGCAGTCGCCGCCGGGGGCGAGGATGGGATCATGATGAGGCCTCCACGGTTTCGGGGAGTTCGTCGGCGCCTGGAAGGGGTTCACGTTCCTCCGGCGCCGCTGCGGGGAGGGCGGAGCGCAACCGAGCGCGGAAGAGCAGATCAGAGTAGGAGGCGGTCAGCCAAAGGCTCTGGCCTTTCTTCGTCGCGACCACCCGCCCCTCCCAAGCGGCGTCCCCCGCCGCACGCAGCAGCTCGTTCCCGAGGCGACTGACGATCTCGTACGCCTGCCGCTGCCACGCCATCCTGCGCTCCTGGGCGTCGTCATCCGGCTTTATGGCGGCCAGCCATGTGCGGAACGCTCCATCCAGCGTGGCGAACCCTTGGTGACGTGCGGCTTCTCGCCGCGGCTCTGGATCGTCCCCTCCGGCTCGGGCAAGATCGCCTGCGAAATCGGCAAGGATTGCGACGGCGCCCTCTGCGTCGGCGACCGCGTCGATCGCCGCCTGTCCGAGGCGATGGTCCTGTGCGTGGAGCAGCACCACGGGCATGGTGACCGCGTCATCGACGATTTCGTCGATGACGGACTGCTGGGTTCCATAGCGGGCGCCGATCAAGCGCGCCCGGATGAGGTAGGCGGATGGCAGATCGCTCTCGACGGTCAGGCGGGCGACCCAGTCGAGGATCCGGGGACGAACGATGTCCGCGGCTTCACCCCGCTGCTCGGCACCGGCTACGCGACCTGCGACAAGAGCCCCCAGACCCTGCCAGGCGCTGCGACTGACGTCGTGCTCCCGCGGTAGGTAGACCTGGGCTAGACCAAGCTTCTTCTCCTGAGCCGGGCTGCGTCGCCAGGCGGTCATCGGCTCGTGCTGATGCTTGTTCTGCGGAGCGAGTGGATCGCCATAGGTGAGGATCACTCCTGTGACCGCCTGGCCGTCGTGGAAGAGCCGCACCCGGCGGGACTGCCAGGTGTAGAGATCTCTGAGCCCAGCGGGGCGGCGGCTCAGCTCCAGGGGGTCAGTCTCACCTGGTCTGTTGGGCGGACGCCGCCAGGCCGGCCGGTCCTGGTCCGGCTTGCTGCGGAGATTGTCCGTGTCGAACGCGACCAGGTTGAGCAGCAACGTCTGTCTCAGGGTCTCCCCCTCGGCGAAGACGCCGCCCAGGTTACCGGCCCAGGCCACGCCTTGGGGGTACGCACGTCCGCCCTTGGCACGGGGGTCGCCGACCACGCCGGTCTTGATGCCGGAGGTGTCGAAGGCATGCGCGTGTACCAGCCAGCGTGCTGCCTCCGCAAAAGCGAGACGGTCTACTCCTCGGCCGCGCATCGTGAAGAACGGCAAACCGTTGGGCACGTCGGCAACGATGCGATCCAGCGCGTTCACTTCGCCTTTCGCCGTGCGCAACTCCGCTGTCTGGCAGAAGGGCTGGCTGGAGTGGAGCAGGTCGAACCGTTCGCGGTGCTGATCCAGGTAGCCCGTGATGCGTTCGAGGGGAAGCCCGTCGTCCCACAGTTCTTGCCAGTCGGCGATGTCCGTCGGCCCGTCGACGGCGTCGTGCAGGATCGCCAGGAGCAGCCGCAGCAGCGCGAACTCCTGGGTCGGCACATCCCCCACCAGGCGCCGCAGGTCATCTGCCTGAGCGAACACTTCGCGAAGTGACAGCTCGTCCTCACTGCCGTCACAGCGTTGAACCGGCAGCCACCGCTGCCGTGTCAGGTCGAACGATGCCGCCGCAGGCTCACTCGGCACGAGTCACCTCCAGACCATCGGTGGACGTGTAGCGCAGGTCGTAGCCTGCCAGTCGAGTACGACAGTTTTCGTCGAGGACCAGGATCAGCTCCCCGGCCAGCCAGTAACTGTCCTTGGCCTGCCAAGCGTGGACGTAGTTGCCTTCCAGTTCCCCGATGGCCTTGTCCAGAACGGCGGGAAAGGAGAAGTGGTAAGGCAGACGCAGCCCGCAACCAGCGACGACCCGAGCGAGCTTTGGTTGAGGGATCGCGTCCGTCGGCAACGCCAACCCGTTGCGCTTCTTCGACAGGTCAGGCAAGGTCGCCCAGGCGCCGTTGGCCCGCTGCTGCACCACCAACACTTCCAGGGTCTCGCGGCTGTCGCGCACCTGCGCACGGCCACGGCGCGTGTCGTCCGCGTCACCCACGCCGGCGTCGACCCAGCCCAGCAGCGGGCGACCAGTTCGGCCGACATCCTTGATCTGGAAGTCCTGCGCGGCCTCCTCCTGCCTGACTTGATGCAGTTCCTGAGCGGCTGCCGCCTTCGCCATCGCGTCCTGCCACTCGGGAGGTCCGACCGAGCCGCTGCCGTAAGCGTCCTGGACGAGCGGACTGATGTCCTCCGGAAGCCGCACGACGTGCCCACTACCTGCCGTCCCCGACAGGTACGGTTCGAGCACCGCCGCAGACCGCAACAGCGCGTGATCGCGGTAGATCAGTGTGGAGCCGCGCACTGGCTTGGGGGGCGCCGAGTCCCACTCGACGCCGGTCAGCAGGCATCGTGCCGTCCGGAGATTCTCGGGGCGATCGCTCTGCTCCTGGCCACGTACGTGCCTGTGGAGCCGTCCCATCCGCTGCAGGAGCAGGTCCACCGGACAGAGGTCGGAGACCAGCAGATCGAAGTCGATGTCCAGAGACTGTTCCGCCACGGAACTCGCCACTACGACGTGACGGCCTGGAGGCCGATGTTCTCGGCTTTTCTCCGGCGGACCGAACCGCTTCAATAGATCGTCATCTTTGTCCGCCCTGTCGATATCGACGAAACGGGCATGCGCAATACTGACATTCTCCTCGCCGAATATGTCGCGCAAATAGACAGCTGTCTCCAGCACGCGATCCACGGTATTCCGGACAACCAGCGCGCATCCTCCGCCCGCTAACTCTCGGGCAAGCCGCTCCCCCAAAACTGTTAGATCATCATCCAATCGCTCCACATGAACGCGGATGACCCGTCCGGACGCCTCAGCCGTCTTGCTCGCGATCTTGCCGTCCCACTCAATGGCCGAGAGCAGCGGATATCCGCGAGCCTGCTCCACCGCGGCGAGGTCACTCTCAGCGGCCACCCTTCCCGCATACGCTTCGACCAGCTCGCGACGGCGGGCCGCCGGTAGCGTCGCCGACAAGACCACGACCGGCACCCGGTAGGCACCCAGCCACGACAGCACGCGATCGAGGTAGGAGTTCATGTGGGTGTCGTAAGCGTGCGCCTCGTCAATGACGACGACCTTGCCCGCGAGCGCCAGGTGACGCAGCGCAAGATGGCGACTCTTCAACCCCATGAACAGCAGTTGGTCGATCGTTCCGACCACGAACGATGACAGCATCCCCTTCTTGCGCCCGCGCAGCCATTGATGCGCCACAAGTTCGGCAGAGGCTACCGACCGGTCGACACCGGGCCGCCATTCGCCGGCGCCGCCGTCCATCTCGACGCCCCGCACGTCACGCCTGCCGGCCCGCATCAGTGCAACGTAGTCGTCGTTGAGCGCGGCCTTGGAGTGCGCCAGTAGCACGGACCGCCGCCCCGAAGCAGGCCGCGCGTCGGGAACCCGCCTCAGCCATTCCAGCATCCGCGGGAACATGGCGTTGCCAGTTGCCATGGTGGGCAGCGCGACAAAGCATCCGCCAGCACCAGATCTCGCGGCGAAGATCTCCGCCACAGCCAGTGCCGCCTCCGTCTTCCCCTCGCCCATCGGCGCTTCGATCACGAGCAGCCCAGGCGTCGACATGCTGCGAGCTACCTGAACCGCCAGTTCCTGCACCGGCCGAATCCGGCTTCCTTCCGGCAGTTGGAACCGTGATGCGAACACCACTTCCGGAGAGCCGGTCGGCTCGGATGGCTGCCACAGCTCCGGAAGGTCCAGACCGCGCCACGCCGACTCCGCCCGTTCCCGGTCACTGACACGTTCCGCATCAGGGAAGTACGGAAAGAGATCCGGATTACTGGCGATCCAGTCGGCGACAATGACCAGACCGGTCAGCAGCGCCTGCGCGGGCTGCGAGAGACGGACTGTCCGCCAGCTGGCCAGGGCGTCTCCCACCCCGCACACCTCGGCACAGTGATCCAGAAGCTCCCATTGCACGTCCCGCCACGCAGACGCACAGCCGGGAGTCCGCATGAGGTCCGGGTGATCAGTCAGCGCCTTGATGTCCGAAGCCGCTGGCGGAACCCCATGATGGCCACCGGTGACGACGCCCAACTGCAACGTGTCAGACCGCAACCAGCTGTACCGCTCGATCAACCAGTCCTGCATGAGGAGCTGACCCACCAGACCATGCGGGCCCAGCTTCCGATCGAGGAATTCCTTGTACGGCGGCATGTCCAACCCGACAGCCCGCATCGCGTCTGCGAGTGATTCCACCTGGCAAGCAAATGCCGGGCTCGCCTTACCGATGTCGTGAGTGATCGCCAGCCATACCGCCAGCTGGCGCCCATCCTCCAAGCCTGCGGGAAACCCGTCAGCGATTACTCGTTTCACCTGCAGCGGTAACCATCGATCCCATAGAAGACCAGCCACTGCGCCGCTGTCAGCGAAGTGCCGCCACAGCGGTAACCACCCATCGGTATCCCGATCATGCTTCGCCCAGACAGTTCGGGCTCTTTCGGACAAACCCTCAACAAATGCGGAATGGGGTGCCGCCTCATCGAGCATGGGAGCTATTAAAGTGCATGAGCCTGTCGAGATATCAGCATTTCGCCAATAAGGCTGGCGCACACGGCCACATCTTGCGGGGAGCGGAGCCAAGTTGCCCGCTACGCTGCCGATGATGCAGCCTGGGGAGGACTGAATCAGCAGCTTGATAACCAGAATGTCCGCTATGCCCTTTTCTATGGAAGTGCTCAATTCCGAGCCCAACCGCGGACAACGTCGCAGGTCAGCGAGAGTGCTCCCCGCGCACGCGGGGATGGTCCCAGACCTGCACCCGCATCGGTCGCTCCCGCTGGGTGCTCCCCGCGCACGCGGGGATGGTCCCGCGCGTAGCGGTCGCTGACGAGAGGCAGAGTCGTGCTCCCCGCGCACGCGGGGATGGTCCCGGGCGGTCGTCGTAAACCCGGACGAAGTACTTGTGCTCCCCGCGCACGCGGGGATGGTCCCAAGCTCCGAGCCGACGCAGACGGGCCGTTCGGGTGCTCCCCGCGCACGCGGGGATGGTCCCGCCTTCTTGATGACGCGTTCGGAGGTGGCCGTGTGCTCCCCGCGCACGCGGGGATGGTCCCGGCTTGTCCTTTTTGGGGTCGCCGCCGTGCTTGTGCTCCCCGCGCACGCGGGGATGGTCCCCGGTCCTTGTCCTGCTCGGCGGCCTGGGCCTTGTGCTCCCCGCGCACGCGGGGATGGTCCCAGCAGCGGCGCCCTGGTGCTCTCGCCCTCGGTGTGCTCCCCGCGCACGCGGGGATGGTCCCCGTCGACATGGCGCCCCTCTCACTAGATGTGTGTGCTCCCCGCGCACGCGGGGATGGTCCCGGCAGCTGCACGACGGGCACCTCGACCGCCGTGTGCTCCCCGCGCACGCGGGGATGGTCCCTCGGCGCAGGCACACTGTGCGACCCCTGCCGAGTGCTCCCCGCGCACGCGGGGATGGTCCCGCCATCCGGCCGACGATCTGCGAGGCTGCCTCGTGCTCCCCGCGCACGCGGGGATGGTCCCCTGCGGCGTGGCCGCGCCCTGGTCCTGCACCGGTGCTCCCCGCGCACGCGGGGATGGTCCCCTGCGGCGTGGCCGCGCCCTGGTCCTGCACCGGTGCTCCCCGCGCACGCGGGGATGGTCCCGACTACCTCAAGACGGAGGGAGAGACCCGTGCGTGCTCCCCGCGCACGCGGGGATGGTCCCGATCTGGCCGGGCGATATGGCGTGTCATCCATGTGCTCCCCGCGCACGCGGGGATGGTCCTATGTTCGGCCTCCGGCCCGTGATTAGGGCACGGTGCTCCCCGCGCACGCGGGGATGGTCCCACCTGGTCCGGCACGCTGTCGGGATCGATCTTGTGCTCCCCGCGCACGCGGGGATGGTCCCGCCATGAGGCAGCTCCTGAGGGGTTGAGGGATGTGCTCCCCGCGCACGCGGGGATGGTCCCCCGGTGGACGCCGCCCGTCCGTACGCCTGGACGTGCTCCCCGCGCACGCGGGGATGGTCCTCGCCACGTCGCCCCGGTGGATGTCGAACCGGTGTGCTCCCCGCGCACGCGGGGATGGTCCCCCCTTGGATCAGTAGACAGCGGCCCTGACTATCGTGCTCCCCGCGCACGCGGGGATGGTCCCACCCGCAAGACGCTCGACAAGCGTGACGCTCAGTGCTCCCCGCGCACGCGGGGATGGTCCCCAGGTGGGGTGCAGGTCGAACTTGACCCAGCCGTGCTCCCCGCGCACGCGGGGATGGTCCCTGGAGGGCGATGGCCTGCATGGCGACCGCCTAGTGCTCCCCGCGCACGCGGGGATGGTCCCAGGATCCAGATGCCAAGGCCGTGCCCTTCGTCGTGCTCCCCGCGCACGCGGGGATGGTCCCTGGCTGTCCGACACGCTTCGTCCTCTCAGGGAGTGCTCCCCGCGCACGCGGGGATGGTCCCTCGGCCAAGGCGTCACGTGGGAGGCTCGGCGGGTGCTCCCCGCGCACGCGGGGATGGTCCCGATCGCCGAAGTCACCAAGCACGTGGACTTGGGTGCTCCCCGCGCACGCGGGGATGGTCCCGAGCGAGACGACCCGAAGAAGTACCACCCAACGTGCTCCCCGCGCACGCGGGGATGGTCCCCCGGACCGCATGATTGTCGACACCCTTCCACAGTGCTCCCCGCGCACGCGGGGATGGTCCCGTCGAGGACATCACCGCCCTGGCCTGGCTGTTGTGCTCCCCGCGCACGCGGGGATGATCCCGTCCGATCCAGCCTGCTGTACCTGCCGACGCCGTGCTCCCCGCGAAGGCGGGGATGGTCCGCCCATCTCGGCCAACGCCCCAAGAACTCGGGAGTGCTCCCCGCGCACGCGGGGATGGTCCCCCTGCCGAAGCGCCCCACCGTCCCCGTTTGTAAGCGGTCATGAAGAATTCCTGGTCGGCGGCCACATGAGTCCCGGCCGATGGCCATGCGGTTCCTGACTCGCGGCCATCGGAAATCCCGGTAGCTGGCCAAGCAAGCCACTCGATCATGCCCGTGTGCCGCAGTACGGTCTAATACTTGGCCGGATTGAAGAGGGGAACAGCTATGAGCTCCGCCACCTACAGCGAACCTGCTGGATCCGAACCCGAGATCGCGCTGGTCGGCGGTGACGTCACCGAGGGCGTCGTGCGCGTCGACGATACAGTGCGGCGTCCGGTCGGCTTCAACGCTCCTCTCGTCCATGCCTTGCTCCGCCACCTGGAGGTGGTCGGGTTCGCGGGTGCCCCGAGATTCCTCGGTATAGACGCGGCCGGGCGTGAGGTGCTGACGTTCGTCGCCGGTGAGGTCGCCGGACGGCCGAGGCCCGCGTGGATCGCCGACGAGGAGCGGTTGGCTTCGGTCGGCCGCCTCGTCCGGGCCTACGACGACGCGGCCGCCGGTTTCGTCCTCCCCGAAGGGGTCCGGCCCTTCTCGGGACTCGGCGAACTCACCGAGCCGCCGGGCATGCCGCCCGCACCGCCCTATCCGGCCGAACTGGTCGGGCACATGGACTTCACGCCGGACAACATCGTGTTCCGCGACGGCGAGGCAGTCGCGCTCATCGACTTCGACATGGCCAAGCCTGTCTCCAGAGTCGACGAGGTGTGCAACGCGATGCTCTCCTGGGCTCCGCTGGGTGATCCCGTCGACGCAGATCCGCTGCTACGGGACGTCGATGCGCCGCGCCGCTGCCGCATCCTCGCTGACGCCTACGGGATGTCGGATACGGATCGTTCCCGGCTCGTTGAGGTGGCCGTGATGCGGTCAAGGCGGGCGTGGTTCTCGATGAAGCAGATCGCCGAGGAGCAAGGCGGGGGCTGGGCGCGGATGTGGCAGGAGGGCGCCGGCGATGAGATCAAGCGACAGGAGGCGTGGTTGGAGCGAAACGGCGCGGCGATCGAAACGGCGTTGACCGCCCCCTAGGTTCCTTCGCGGCGGGAGCAACGACGATCCCACCGGCATCGGACAAGCGGCTCCGAAAGCGCGGCGATATCGCGCCCGCCCGAAGGGCTCGCCCCGGGAACCGACCCACTTTTCGCTGCCAGGGAGCTACTTGGCCACCCAGTGGGAGTTTTGACGGCCGCCAACCTGGATCAGGTTGGCCGCCCACCAGGAAAATCTCGTGTCCGTTCACATGCCCCGCCACCGGCCTGGCCCGCCTGCTCTACGGTCAGGCCCGCGCGCTGCTCGACGAGCACACCGCGCTCGGAGGCCTCGGCACCGGAGTTCCGCCACTCGGCGTTGACCCCCTGGGCGAAGCCGGCGCTTGCCTGCTGATGCTGATGGCTGAATCCCGGCACAAGAAACCGGAGAAGCTCCGGCGCTACTTCAAGCCCTCATCGGCAGCCATCGCCGAGATCACTAGCCTGCTCGCCCCCCGGACCACCAGCTGACCTCCCCGGCTCGCTCAACCAAGATCGCGATTGCGGGTTTTGGGCTTACCTTGGTTGCACCCCCCGGCCGGGCAGCGACGCCGCCCCGGTGATACATCGAGCTGGCGACCTGCTGACGCAGTCTTTTCGTCGCCTGTGCCAAATGAGCATTTCGCCCGATTTGTGGCATTCGTACAGTGGCAGGAGAGGTCCTTTCTGAGGGGAGGCCCCCATGCACGGCACCTCGCACCTTCTGCGGGCTGCAACCGCCACAGGCGCCACCGTCGCAATGAGCCTGACGGCCACCAACTCATCGGCGCAGCCGGCGTCCGCGACGACTCCCATAGTCACGAAGCAGACGCGAGCTCAAGAGTGCCAAGACCTCGACATGGTCTACCGGCCCAGGAACTTCTATCCCACCACACTCGCTGGGCAAAGGCGCTTCAGACTGCAGAAGTTCCGCATCCAGGACGCGATCCTGTGTCTCGTCAACGCTGAACGAAGCAGCCAGGGTCTTCCAGCGCTGCGGCTCACGCCGGGCGCACTCGGTCAGGCCGCGAGCGGCCACGCCGCGGACTCGGTCGCCTTGCGGTGGTGGGGGCGGGTCACTCCCGGCAAGAACTGCGTCCCCGCGACGTGGGATTCGTCGAAGTGCGACCCGCACATCAACCCGCAGACCCGCTCGACCCCGCAAAGCCGCGCGCAGGCCGAAGGCTACGGGGCCGGCTGCAGGCAGTGGTGGATCGGCGAGAATGCCTACGTGGGGTGGGGGCGTAGCCAGGTCACGCCCCGGGCGGCCTTCAAAGCCTGGAAGGAAAGCCGTGGCCACTGGCTGAACATGGTCAAGCCAGAGCACAAGGAGATGCGCGTCGCCGTGGCATCCGGGAGCGCCGACCCTGATGCCGGGTCGACCCGGCCGGCCCTCACGTACGTACAGATGTTCGGAGGCTGCGAGCAGTGACGCAGCTCGTGCTCTCCGCGCACGCGGGGATGGTCCCTTGTGCACCTGCCCGAGGACCGGCACGAGGGAGTGCTCCCCGCGCACGCGGGGACGGTCTTGTCGGCTGCTCCCGGCCAGCCCCCGGGATGCGCTCTCTGCGAACGCTGGATGGCCTTGTTTTAAGCCGCTCTGGGTCAGCGCAGTGATCGCATGCTCCCTGGGCACGCGACGAGTCCGTTTGGGCAATCCAGAGTTGACTGCTTGCGAGCGCAGCAACAGCCCGAACAGATTGGCTGTGCCAAATACGTGCGCAACCTCGCCCCGCGTACTCCTGCCCCACCCCTCCGAGCTGGGAAAACATCAGGGATGCTCGCCTGACTCCTAAAGCGGTGCCGCAGGTTCGAATCCTGCCAGGGGCACTCTTCTCCACTAGGCAAAACAGGCCCCTGACCAGGCGAAACATCGGCCAGGAACTTCATCGTCTGTACGGCGGTGTACGGCTGGCGTCGATCGTTTGCGGATGATCCTTCCCAATGCCTTCCCACGGGATGCCTCGTCGGAGTCGCGGAGTCTCGTCGAGAAGCCAGGCAGCTACGCTTGCGCATCATCACGACTCTGGCGCGGCAGGCGCCGACCATGCACGATCGGCACGCGGGACAATCCCAGCGTGTGCGGGGGTGTTCCCCTTCCAGCCGCGGCGCCCTGGGCGTCGACCCCGTCTACGCGCCGGGGGCCTCGGCCGTGCTGTTCTCGTTCGACCCGGACGACGGCGCCGTGCGCACGTACCAGCTTCCGCTGACAGCGCCCAAGGCCGTCACGGCCCTCGCTGCGGTGGACGGCGAACTCTGGGGTCTGGCGGGAGGTTCGCTGTTCACGCTCGACCCGGCGCAGCCCGAGACGATCACGGCGAAACGGCTGTTCCCCGACCCTGACTACGCCGCCAAGCCCAGCCTGGCCTGGCGTGACGGGGTGCTGCTGACCGTGGCCCAGGATCCGGACCACGTGTACGGCACGAGCGGCGACCAGATCTTCAAGATCGAAAAATCGACCAAAGCGCTGACCGTGCTGCTGACGGTCCCGGAGATGGAAGGGCTGACGGCCGACGGCTTCGGCAACCTCTACTACAAGTACAACGAACGGCTGTTCAGGCTCGCCGTCCCCCGGCTGTGACCGGGTTTCGGTCCAAGCCGATATAGGAATCTGGGGCAAAAGCGTCGGCCGATGGTGAGGACGGCCAACCAGTGGTGGTGTCGTCTGCCGCGGTCAGCCGCCGGCGCGTCATGACCGGCCGGCGCTGGTGGCCCGCCCCCGGGGCGGGCTCTGGCAGGTCCTGAGTATGGCGGGCGGCGGCTCAGCCACCTCCGTGGCGAGCGGTGTCATCGGCTTGTCGGTCGCTGAGGCTGTTGATTCTCGCGCGGAGCGCGTCCGCGTCGCCGGGGGCCAGTTCGGCGATGAGGTCGAGGGCGCGCCGCAGAGTGTCGCTGCCCTCGCGCAACCGGCCCGCGGCAAGTTGGGCCTCGCCCAGCCGCCGCAGGGTCCGGGCGCCGAGCGCGCGTTTCCCGCCCCGGCGCCAGGCCAGTGACCGTTGGTAGTAGGCGATCGCCTCCTCGTACTGACCGAGCAGGTGATGGATGTGGCCCATGCTGTCGAGCGTGGCCGACTCGCCAGGCATGTCGTCCAGTTCGCGGTGGATGGCCAGCGCCTCCTCACAGCGGCGCAACGCCTCCCCGTACGCCCCGAGCTGCGCATGGAACCAGCCGATGTTGTTCAGGGTCCGGCCTTCGCCCGCCCGGTCGCCGGCCGTCCGGTACAGCCGCAGCGCCTGCTCGCTCAGGGCCAGCCCCTCCGCGTACTGGCCGTGGCGGTCCTTCAACACGCTGAGGTAGATGAGGCAGACCCCCTGCCCGACATGGTCGTCGAGCCCGCCGAACAGGGTGAGTGCCTCCCGCAGATGGGACTCGCTCGCGCCGTCCTGGCCCAGGCGGATGAGGGCCTGGGCGAGCCCGACGCGGGCGTGGGCCTCCGCGGCCGGGTCGTTCAGCCGTGCCGCCGCCTCCAGCGCGATGTGGTGCATGGCCACCTGGTCGTCGGAGCGACCCTCCTGGGACAGGAAGCCCCAACAGGCGCCCGCCAGCTGCCAGGCATGGGCGTCGAACCCGGAGCGCGCGGCATGCCGGATCGCCGTCAGCAGCGTCCGGTGCTCGCGATCGAACCACGCCAGGCTCTGCGCGCGGTCGGTGATGCGGGCCAGGGCCACGCCGGGCCGCGGCGGCGCCAGGGCCAGCGGCACGCGGTGGTACAGGTCCAGGAGCCGGTCTCCGAGGTGTGCACTGTGCAGGTAGTGGTCGAGCAGCCGGTGCAGCGCCTCGCGGCGCTCGGCCTCCGAGTCGTGGAGAAGGGTCAGTTCCTCGGCGTACGCCCGGAGCAGGTCGTGCCAGCCGTAACGCCCCGGGGAGCGCTCCGCCGCCAGGTGGGCCCGCGTCAGCTCGGTCAGCAGGCGGTGGGCCTGCCGTACGGGTATCCCGGCCAGGCTGGCCACCGCGGCGGTGGAGATCTCAGACACCGGTAACAGGCCGCGCAGCCGGAACAGCCGTGCGGCGTCCGCGCTGAGCGCGCGGTAGGACCAGGAGAACACCGTACGCATGTTCGTCGCCGCGTCCCCGCCGTCGAAGACGTCGAGACCGTCGACGCCGTCGAGCCCCGAGATGAGCGTGCCGAGCAGGAAGGCCGGGCGGGCATGGGCCCGGGCGGCCACGATGGCCAGGGCCAGCGGCAGCCCGGCACACCGGGAGACGATGTCGTCGACCGCCTGCGGCTCGGCGCCCACCTTGTCCACGCCGAGCCGGCGCGTCAGGAGTTCACGGGAGTGCGCGGGAGAGAACAGCCCCAGCGACAGCGTACGGGCGCCCTCCGCCGCGACCAGGCCGGTCAGCTCGGCGCGGCTGGTGATCAGGGCCAGGCAGCCGGGCGCGTTGGGCAGCAGCGGCCGGACCTGGTCGGCGTCGGCGGCGTTGTCGAGCAGGATCAGCATGCGCCGCTCCGCCAGCAGGCTGCGGTAGAGCCCGACCTGCGCCTCCAGCGTGGCGGGTATCAGCTGCGACGGCACCTGCAGGGCGTCCAGGAACAGCCGCACCGCCTCGGCCGCCGGCCGGGCGATGTGGGTGGGGCCGAACCCCTGGAGGTTCACGTAGAGCTGACCGTCGGGGAAACGGTCGCGTACCCGGTGCGCCCAGTGCACGGCCAGGGTGGTCTTGCCGACGCCGCCGGTGCCGGTGATGACGCAGGGCGCCATCGCCATCCCCCTCGCCATCGCCATCCCCATCGCCTGCGCCGGAGGCGAGGAGCCGGCGACCGGGAGCGTCAGCCGGTCCAGGGCGGCCAGTTCCTCCTCGCGGGCGGTGAATAGCTCGGTGTCCGGGGGGAGGTGCCGCGGCACCGCGAGGGCGGCCGTACCGGTCGCGGCGGTTGTCGCCCCGGCCGTCTCTTCCCGGCCGGCGAGGATCGCCTGGTGCAGCCGTTGCAGTTCCTCGCCGGGCTCGATACCCAGATCCTCGGCGAAGCGGCGCCTGACGCGGCGGAAGACGGCCAGGGCCTGGGTCCGGCGGTCGCATCGCAGCAATGCCGTCATCAGCAGGACCACCAGCCGTTCCCGCAGCGGGTTCTCACCGACCAGGGCCGCCAGCTCCGCCGCCACCTCCTGATGCCGCCCTTGCCGCAGGTCGAGCGCGGCCCGCTGCTCCAGTGCCGCCAGCCGCTCCTCCTCGAGGCCCGGCACGACGACGTCGGGCAGCCACCGGCCTGAGACGTCCGCCAGGGGCGCGCCCTGCCACAGCGCCAGCCCGCTCCGCAGCAGGCCGACGGCGCGCTCCGGCTCCGTCTCGCCACCGGCCTCGCGGACCAGTTCCCGGAAGCGGTACAGGTCGATGCGCTCGCGCTCCACCGTCAGGCGGTAGCCGCGCGCCGAGGTCACCAGCGCCACCTCGGGGAACGGGGCCAGCAGCCGGCGAAGCCTGGAGATGTGCCCCTGCACGGCGTTGCGGGAGAACTCGGGCGGTTCGGCGCCCCACAACGCGGTCGCCAGTCGCGCCACGGGCACCGGCCGTCCCATTTCGAGCAGCAGCGTCGCCAGCACGGTCCGCTGCTGCGCGACGGACGGGCCCAACCATCGCCCGGCGTCCCACACTCCCACCGGCCCCAACAGACGGAACCCAACGCCGTCCACGGTCACTCGTCCATGCCTCCAGCCACTACATGCCTCGATGAGTGCCCGGTGTGATCATCGCTTGGCAGCCTAACCGCCAACTCAGCCGAAAATCAGCGACATTTCAGTACCAACCATCAGTCTTTTCACAGGCGGCACATAAGGCCGCGGAACCTCACGAGGAGGCACACATGGAGATCAAGGTCAAGAAGGTCGAGTCCGTCAAGGCGACCCAGAACCCCGCCACGTGAGGCGCTGACATCGCCTGACGATTTCTCCCGCGGGGAGGGAGAGAGGACGCCCCTCATCGTACGCGCCCTTACCCCTCCCCGCCGGGACCCAACATGCGTACTGGCTCGGGAGGCACGATGCGTGTGGCGTTGAAGGAATGTGAATGGGAGGCGACCGGGGAGGATCTCCTGGTGGTCTTCGACGCCCGCGAGGCGATCACCCTGAGCGATCCCGACGGGCAGGTGGCCGCGCTCCTGAGCGAGCTGCGCCGCGCCCCGCAGACCGCCGCCGAGCTGAGCGACGCCCTCGGCAGGCAGGGGTTCCATCTCTCCGAGGATGACGTCAGCCGGGGCCTGAGCGGGCTCGACGGCCTGGGCCTGGTCGAGGACGCCGACGGCAGAACCCTCGGAGACCCGGACGAGGACGAACGGCACTTCTCGAACCTCAGCTTCTACGGCACCTACGCCGCCCTGGACCGCCACCGCGCCGGGTTCCTCCGGCCGATGCGCGAGGCCCACGTCCTGGTGCTCGGCGTCGGCGGGGGCGGCTCCTCCCTGGTGCAGTGCCTGGCCGGCCTCGGCGTCGGCGAAATGACGCTGGTCGACCAGGACCGCGTCGAACCCCGTAACTTCGCCCGGCAGTTCCTCTACCGGCATGCGGACATCGGCCTGTCGAAGGCCGAGCGCGCGGCCGCGTGGGTGCGCGAATACGACCCGAGCATCAAGGTGAACGCCGTTGACCGCTGGGTCTCGGCCCCTGAGGACCTCGCGGACCTGGTCCAGGACATCGACCTGATCGCGGGCGGCCTCGACGGCCATCCGCACGCCAATCTCTGGGCGAACGAGGCCGCGGTCCGGGCCGGCGTCCCGTACGTGCTGGGCGGCGCCAACCGTACCCAGCTGATGTACCTCTCCGTGGATCCGGGCCGAACGCCGTGCCTTGCCTGCGACTACGCGGACCGGCCCGCCGAGGACAGCTCGGAGGGAGTCGCCTACCGGATCGTGGAGAACATGAAGCTGAGCAACCCGCTCACCGGGCCGATGGCGATGCAGGTCGGCTCGCTGCTGGCCTTCGAGGCGCAGCGGTACCTCACCGGCTACGAACCGCCCCGCGCGGCCGGGTTCCGCGTCACCCTCGATCTGCGCAAGGGACTGGTGCCCGAGTGGCAGCCCCTGCCCGAGAACCCGGAATGCCGGGTCTGTCTGCTGGCCCCGCCGCGCGAGGGTGAGCGCCGGTGACCACCCCCGGCTCCGCCACGGTCAGGCTCAGGCCGCTCAGCGTCGTTCCCGAGGGCGAGGACGAGGTTCTGGTGGGTGACCCCGCCGCCGGCACCTTCGTGACGATCCCGGCGGTCGGCGGAGTGGTGATCGCCGCCCTGCAGCGGGGAGCGAGCCTCGACGAGGCGGCGGCCGAGGCCGAGGAGTTCGCCGGCCAGCCGGTCAACGTGCCGTCGTTCGTCGAAACCCTCGGGGAACTCGGCTTCCTGGCCGAGGACGCCGGCGACGAAGACCCGGCGGACGGCGCCGCGTCGGAGCCCGTCCGCACCGCCCCCATTCAGGCCCGCCGCTGGATGACCAGCATCCGCCCGGAGACGGTACGCCCCTTCTTCGGCCCCGTGGCCTGGACCTTCTACACCGCCTGCCTGCTTTACGCACTGGGCGTCTTCGTGCTCCGGCCCGGTCTGATCCCCGACCCGGCCGAGGACGCCTTCGCCTTCGACGACACCGGGCTGAGCGCGCTGGCCTGGCTTCCCTTCGTGTGGTTCGCGGCGGCCAGCCACGAGTGCGGCCACTGGCTCGGCGCGCGGGCTCTCGGCATCCAGACCCGCTTCGGGGTCGACCGCCGCATGTGGATGCTCGTCTTCGAGACAGACCTCACCCAGCTGTGGACGCTCCCGCGCCGCCAGCGGTACGGCCCGCTGCTGGCGGGCCTGGCGGTGGACTCCGTACTGCTCGCCGTGCTGCTCACCGGTCGGCTGCTGATCGACACCGGCCACTGGGCGGCCCCGGACCTGGTCGAGTCGCTGCTGGCCGCATGGGTGTTCATCAAGGTCATGCAGATGCTCTGGCAGAGCCTGGTCTTTCTCCGCACCGATCTCTACGCGGTGCTGGTCAACGCCCTGGGCTGCCGCAACCTGTGGCGCGTGAAGTCACTGATGCTGCGGCGGGCCTTCGGGAGGCTGACGGCGCAGGAAGCCGAGGAACTGGCGGACGCCACCGAAGCCGACCTGCGCACCGGACGCTGGTTCCGCTGGCTGTGGCTGGCGGGATTCCTCGGCGTGGCCGCCTGGTTCTGCCTCCTGCTGCTGCCGGTCTTCGTGGAGGTCCTGCGCTGGACGGCCGACGGCCTGGCCGAGGGCCCCCTGACTGCCGGATTCTGGTACCGGCTGCTCTGCGCGGCCCTGCTGCTCGGCCCCGAGACTCTGGCCCTGGCGCTGGCCGTCAAGGAGTACGCAGGGCGGCTGGCCGCCCGGCGCGCTTGAGCGCTCGGACCCCTTTACCTGGTCGTACGCCCGGCAGTGCAGCCTGCGTGAACCGCTTGATCCACCCGTCGCGCTCCAACCACCCCTGGAAGGTCGCGCACGGGATCCGCGCGCACGACACCTCCAGGACCACCTTGGACCCAATGCGCCAACGCTCGCCGATCAGAGCGCCGTTGACGTCGACGCCAAGGGTCGTGAGGTTCTCTCCGGAGACGCCGTTGGCGAGCGGCCTGTCCAGCTCGGTCTGCCACCCGTCGAGGTCCTCGCGGGCATAGGCGTTGACGGCCTGGTCGGAACTGCCGTGGTGCTTCGCGTCGTAGACGCGGTCGCCCGCGAGACCGACCGCGCCAGTGCCCTTGGGGCCGGGAGCTGTGACGGCGACCGGACCGTCAACGGGCCGTTTGTCGATGCCGGTCGCGCTGAGACCCTTCCATGGTTGCGCTGGGGCTTGCCGATGTTGACGGACAGCAGCTTCATGCAGGAGACAGTACGGCGATCTGTCCCAATGCCGCGACAGCTTAACAGCGCTGGTCAGGCACATGGGGATGATATCCAGCGGAAGCGCCAGTCAAGGGCCTATTGATGTGTTCGGTGAACTACGGCAGTCATCGATCATTGCGGCCAGTCTTCTCAAGACCTTCCCATGACAACCAGGAGCCTCGATCGCAAACTCAAGACGCGCCAGCGCATGCCGGCTACCGGGCGGGGAGGTTTCGATGCTCGGCCCCCAAGGGCAACCACCACCGCCTGGGGCGTGGGTGGCCACGATGACTTACCAGACCTCGTTTCGATGCTCGGCCATCTTGGAGGGCACTACTTTCACTACGACGGCTGATCGGCCGAGATGCCGGCCACCCGGCCCTCAGGACATTCCGCAGTGGATGCGGTCGATGCGGTGGATGCGGTGGATGGCGATTGCTGTGTCAGCGGTGGTCGTCTGTGCAGCAGGAGGGCGGTCAGGGTGCCCGCGACCAGCCCCCAGAACGCTGCGCCGATGCTCAGGATCGTCATCCCCGACGCCGTGACCACGAATGTGACCACCGCGGCCTCCCGGCCCTCCGGTTCGGTCACCGCGCCGGCCAGCGACGAGCCGAGCGCCGGTAGCAGCGCGAGGCCGGCCACCGCGGTGACCAGCACGGGTGGGGACAGCAGTACCAGTGCCATGGCCAGGCCGGCGCCGAGGCCGAGCGTCAACTGCCCGGCGCCGAGGGCGACCGTCGCGATCCATCGGCGGCCGGGGTCGGGGTGGGTGTCCGGGCCGGCGGTCAGCGCTGCGGTGATCGCGGCCAGGTTGACGGCGTGACCGCCGAACGGCGCCGCCGCCGCGCTTGCCAGGCCGGTCGCGACGAGGACCGGGCGCAGGGGCGGCATGTACCCGTATGTCGCCATGACCGCCATACCGGGGACGTTCTGCGCGGCCATGGTGACGAGAAACAGCGGGATGGCGATGCTCACCACTACGGACGGGTTCAGGGTCGGGGTGTTCAGTTCGATCGCGGGCCGCAGCGCCGCGCCGGACAGGCCGGTGCCGGGCCCGTGCACCGCGATGGCGATGACCGCCACGACGAGCGCGCCGGGAACGGCCCACTGCCGCAGGTACCGCTGTAAGACCGCCCAGGTCAGGATGACGGGCACGGCCAGCAGCGGGACGTCGACGACGGCACGGACCGGTGCGGTGCACAGGCTGAGGATGACGCCCGCCAGCATGGCACCGGCGATCGGACGCGGGATGGCGGCGACCGCCCGGGCCGGCCAGGGCGACAGGCCGGCGAGGACGATGAGCCCGGCGCAGACGATGAACGCGCCGACCGCGGCCGGGAAGCCGCCGGGCACGGGACCGGTCGCCACCAGCAGCGCCGCGCCGGGGGTCGACCAGGCGATGCTGATCGGCATGCGGTGGCGCAGCCCGAGGAAGATCGCCGCCGCCCCGATGCCGCAGCAGAGGGCGAGCAGCCCGGACGCGGCCTGCCCCGGCGTCGCCCCGACGGCACGCAGCCCGGCGAGCACGACGGTGAACGAGCTGGCGTAGCCGACCACCGCGCTGACCAGCCCCGCCATGACGGCCTGCACCCGCATGTCCACCCCTCGGTGTCGCCAGACTCCCCATCGTTCCGTTTACGGAACGAACCATAACCAGGTGGCCACCGCGGGACAAGTCCGGCGGCGGAATGCAAGGATTGCCGGGTGGACGGCCGTGAGACGGATATCGGGAGCCGGCTGCGGCGATTGCGGGAGGCCCGCGGCATCTCCCTGTCGGCGCTGGCCCGCAACGCCGGCATCGGCAAGGCCACCCTGTCCGGCCTGGAACTGGGCACCCGCAACCCGACGTTGGAGACGCTCTACGCGGTGGCGGGAGCCTTGGGCGTGCCGTTGACGGCCCTGGTTCTGGAGCCCGGCGCACCGCCCGCAGAGGCCGTCCACGTGCCCGGCGCCGCCGTGACGGCCACGCTGCTGGAGGTCTTCGAGGAGCCGACCGCGACGTTCGAGTTGCTGCGCATGCGCGTCCGCCCCGGCATCGTGCAACACTCGCCGCCCCACGCCCCCGGCGTGACCGAACACATCACGGTCTACGCGGGCGTGCTGCGCGCCGGCCCGGCCGACGCGCCCCTGCTGGCCGCGCCGGGCGAGCACATCTCCTGGCAGGCCGACGTCCCGCACATCTACAGCACTGTCGGCCCGGACGAAGCACTGGCCACCCTGCTGATCCGCTCCCCCCGGCAGGCCTGAGTCACCGAATCCACGCCGCGCGGCGGCCACCAAGGGTGAGCATCAAGACGTCAAGGCGGGCGTCGTCGGGGGGCTATCGGGCGTGAGCGAGTGGGCTCGCCGGGCGGCTTTGCGCGGGTCCAGCCACGAGGGAGGCTTGAAGATCGTGCCATCGGTCCAGGAGGCCGCTCGGGTCACTGCCGGGTAACGAGCCGCGCTACGGGAGTCGATCGCGCTGGTCAGCTCCTCCCGGACGGCGTATTCCCGCAGAAGGCGTCGGACGGTACCACTCTCGGCGGTGATGTGCTGTGTCCAGGAGCACGGACCGGCAGGTAACTGGGCATAGAGCGACGCCGGGCCGGGAGCGATGCTCAAGGGGAACCGGGATGGCGTTCCCGCAACCATGAAGTGGAATCCAGGCGATGGTCGAGCCGGTGGTGGAGTTCCGCCTGCTGGGCGCGGTCGAGGCGGCGGTCGGCGGGCGGCTCGTGGAGCTCGGCCACGCCAGGCAGCGATGCGTGCTGGCGGTGCTGCTGATCGAGGCCAATCGCACCGTGTCGGCCGACCAGATCCTGGACCGGGTATGGGGCGACCTGCCGCCGCAACGCGCCCGCTCGGCCGTCCATGGTTACCTGTGCAGGCTGCGCCGGGCCCTGACCGCCGTGGACGCCGTCGGCCTCGTCCGGCGCCCCGGCGGATACGTCCTCACGGTCGACCCGATGGCCGTGGACCTGCTCCGGTTCCGCCGGTTGATCGCCGAGGCCCGCGCGGCGGAGGAGCACGGGACCGCCCTGGCCCTGTTCGACCGGGCCCTGGGGTTGTGGCGCGGAGAACCGCTGGCGGGACTCGACTCACCGTGGCTGAACGGCCTCCGCCATGGCCTCGCCATGGAGCACCTGGTCGCCGAGCTGGACCGTAACGATCTCGCCCTCGCCCGCGGCAGGCACGCGGGGCTGCTGACCGAGCTGACCGCCCGCGCGGCGGCACACCCCCTGGACGAACGCGTGGCCGCTCAGCTCATGCTCGTCCTCTACCGCTGCGGCAGGCAGGGTGACGCCCTCGACTTCTACGACCGGCTGCGGCGGCAACTCGCCGAGGAGCTGGGCGCGTCCCCTGCCCAGGAGCTGCGGGAGTTGCACCTGCGGATCCTGACCACCGATCCGGCCCTGGCGGCGCCCGCTCCCGCGGCGGTCGGGAAGTCCGCGCAACCGGTTGCTCCGCACCGGCTGCCCGCACCACCTCGATCGTTCACCGGCCGCGCCCGTCAGCTCGCCGCGCTCAGCGAGGCCATGCGCGACCCGGGCGGCACCGTGGTGATCAGCGGTGTCGGCGGTCTCGGCAAGACCTGGCTGGCCCTGCGGTGGGCCCACGAGAACACGGAACGGTTCCCCGACGGGCAGCTGTACGTCAACCTTCAGGGGTTCGACCCGGCCGCCGATCCGGTCCACCCGGCGGTCGCGGTGCGCTCCTTCCTCGACGCGCTCGGCGTGCCGCCCGCCGCCATCCCGCCGGATCCCGAGGCGCAGGCCGCGATGTACCGAAGCCTGACCGCCGGCCGACGCATGCTGATCGTGCTGGACAACGCCCGCGACACCAACCACGTGACGCCGCTGCTGCCCGCCACCCCCACCGGCGCCGTCCTCGTCACCAGCCGCCGAACGCTGACCGGCCTGATCACCGCCCACGGTGCCCGGCCCCTGGTCCTGGACGTCCTGACCGACGCCGAGTCGCGCCAGTTGCTCACCAGCGAGTTCGGCGTCCGCCGGACGGAGGCCGAACCCCAGGCCGTCACCGCCCTGATCCGCCACTGCGGGGGCCTGCCGCTGGCGCTCGGCATCATCGCCGCCCGCGCCGCCGTACACCCCGAATTCCCCCTCGACGTGCTCGCCGGAGAACTGCGGCAGGCCACCACCCGGCTGGACGCCCTTGACGGCGGCGAGCTGGCCGTCAACCTGCGCGCGGTCCTGTCCTGTTCCCGTCGGGCCCTGACCCCCGACGCGGCGCACGCCTTCGCCCTCCTGGGCCGTACGACGGGACCGGAGATCAGCCTCGCCGCCGCGGCCAGCCTCACCGCCCTGCCCGTCGCCAGGACCCGTACCCTCCTGCGCGAGCTCGCCGACGCGCATCTGATGGACGAGCCGGTCCCGGACCGCTACCGGATGCATGACCTGGTCCTGCTCTACGCCGCCGAACTGTCCGCCGGCCTGGACCCCGGGAGGGCCGCGCTGCGGCGGCTGCTCGACCACTACCTGCACACCGCGCACCGGGCGGACCAGGCGCTCAGCCCGTACCGCGACCCGCTCACGCTGCCCCCGCCGCAGCCCGGGGTCGCCCCCGAGGACGTCACCCACCATCGGGCGGCGCTGGCCTGGTTCAGCGTGGAGTACCCGGCGCTGCGGGCCGCCATCGACGACGCCGGAGCCGAGTTCGACATGTACGTCTGCCGGCTGGCGTGGGCGCTCATGACCTTCTGCGACCGCCGGGGGCTCTGGCACGACCACGCCGCCACGCAACGCGCCGCCCTGGACGCCGCCCGGCGGCTGGCCGACCGTCCCGCACAGGCTCACGCCCACTGCGGCCTCGCACGCGCGTACATCTCCCTGCGCCGGTACGACGACGCGAGCGCCCACCTCCAGCAGGCCCTGGAACTCTTCCGCGAGCTCCGGGACCAGACCGGGCAGGCCCAGGCCCACCGCTGCGTGGCCCGGTTGTTCGCTCAACAAGGCGACCACGGCCAGGCGCTGCCGCATGACGAGCAGGCCTACGAACTGTTCCTCGCCGCGAAGAACCGGCGCGGGCAGGCCGCCGGGCTCAACGCCATCGGCTGGCATCGCGCCCATCTGGGCGAGGCTCAGCAGGCTCTCGTCCATTGCCGCCAGGCCCTGGCCCTCTACGAGGAGATCGCCGACCGTCAGGGGCAGGCGACGACCTGGGACAGCCTCGGCTACATCCACCGCCGCCTCGGCCACCTCGTCCGGGCCGTCACGTGCTACGAGCGGGCGCTGGGGCTGTTCCGCGAGCTCGGGGCCAGGACCTTCGAAGGCGGGGCGCTCCACTCGCTCGGTGACGCCCATCATGACGCCGGGGATCTCGATGCCGCCCGCCGCGCGTGGCAGGACGCGTTCGGCATCCTCGACCAGCTCGGACACCAGCACGCCGAGGTGGTCCGCGCCAAGCTCCGGCAGCTCGGCCCGCCCGCCGCCATGCCGGAGCCCTCGCGGCCGGCGGGCACCGCGAGGGCGGGCGGAATCAGGTGATCACAGAGGTCATGGCGCCAGCCATACGGAGATGCCGAGCGCCTCGTCGTAGTAGTCCGCGGCGCTGAACACCTCGCCGTTGTCGCAGTTGCCCACGTGCGAGCCGTAGGCCGTGTCGCTGTAGGACCAGCCGCCACCGCTGTCACCAGGGATGCCGACGTCGTTGTCGGTTCCCACCAGCCGCTGGGTCGCATAAGGGAACGGGGCGAACGTGCAGGTCACCGAGACGCTGTCGACGTCGGGGGTGCAGTGCCGGACGTTGGAGGAGCGGCCGTACTGGCAGACGGACTCGCCGACGGAGATGTTGGAGACCGCCTCGACCGACGTGGCGGCCCGAACGTCGGTGCTGCTGGCGTAGAAGACCCCCGCCAGGATGGTGGGGCCGAAGTGGTACTCGATGTCACCCCAGGCCCGGCGGTGCTGGACCTGGGGCGTGGTCGGATACGACTGCCCGGCGGCGGTCCAGTCGATCTCGTTGATGTAGTCGCAGTGGCCCGCGGTGGTGATGCCGGGCAGCAGGCCGCCGTCGGCGAGGATCGGCCAGCCGCTGGTGCACTCTCCGGCGGTGCCGCGCATGCGTTCCCCGCCGAAGCCGTACTCCAGGCTCGTGACAGGCTGGTCACGCACGGCGAGATCGACGTGCGAACGCAGGTTCTGCGGCAGCGCGGCCAGCACGGCGCCCGGCCGCGAGTCGACGCCCGGCTCCCTGGTGACCTGGGCCGGGATCCTTCCTGCCCCGGCGAGGTCGACGGAGGTGGCCACGGACTTGAAGCCGTAGGCCACCAGCGCCTCGTGCACGGCCAGCTGGCGCTCCTCCAGTTCGCTGAACGAGTACGGCTGCCCGTCCTTGACGACGATGTCGATGCCCGCACCGGCCACCAGCCGGTCGACGAACGCATCGGCGGGACCCTTGACGTAGAGCGTCGGCGCCCCGCCGGGCTGGGGGTTGACGGCCGAGCCGATGAAGATCTCCGGCCGCTCGCGCGCGACCTTGCCGGCGAGCTCACCGATGATCTCCGCCGCTCGGTGGTCCGCCTTGGCCTGCGCCAGGGTCCAGCCCTTGGCCTGGGCGACCAGCGTCAGATCTTGCTGCAGCGCTTGCGCCGGCGTCTGGACGGGCGGCGGGTCCGGTAACCCGGCCTCGGCGGCAGCCGAGACAGGCGGTCCGGTCAGCAGCAGCGCCACCGAGACCAGGAGGGCGACCGGCCCGAGAATTCGTTGTTTCACTGACGTACCTCCACTGGGGGATGTGTAGTCGTCAGCTTGCGGGGCCTGCCTTCCGCGATCCTTCGGCAACCCTTGAATCCGCTGGTCACGCGCCTGTGTCCGGCTTTTGCCGGGAGGGCCCTCGTGCGTTGATCGCATTCGGGCGTGTCCGCTGTGGCTCCTCGCACGAGAGCCGAGGAGGCGACCTCGATCGCTTGACCCCGGCTCGGAGCCCTCAGCATGATTTGATCATCGGCGGCGATCATAAGGCTGGTCATGGGAGTTCAGGAAGGCGGCAGGGGCAGGCCGTCCGCGCTGGGGCCATTACTTCTGCTCGTCACCACGGTGTTCGCCGGGCTCGGCATATGCGCCTTTTCCCTGGGCGATGCGGGAGTGCGCCAGGCCGTGGAGACCGCTCAGCCGCAGGCCGTCGGCGTCACGGTCGCCGGGGGTGATCAACGCCGAGAACTTCTCCACGTATGACCGGGTCGTGCGGGAGCAGGCGGCTCAGGCGTTCGGCGGCGTGCCCAGCGAGGTGACCACCTTGCTCCGCTCGGACGGCTACGCGATGCCGGGCCAGTAGAAGGTACGGCTCCGGCCGCCGGAGCGGCTCAGGTTCGACAGTCTCGACGGGTTCCAGCGGCACGCCAGGCTGATCTCGGGCTCCTGGCCGCGGTCGCGTACCGAGCCGGTCGAGGCGGCGATCTCGCAGGCCGCCGCCTCGTTCAGTGGCCTGGCGGCCGGGCAGACGTTCACCACGATCGGCCGCGTCGACGGCGAACCCGTACAGGTGAAGATCACCGGAGTGTTCGTGCCGGACGACCCGCTCGGCACGCGCTGGGCCGGTGACCCGATGTTCGGGCGCGGCGTCGAACGGGACGGCTACACGACCTACGGCCCGCTCATGGTGGATCAGGCCACCTTCCTCGGCCGCTTCGCCACGAC
Source organism: Nonomuraea sp. NPDC050153 (assembly GCF_044460125.1). Taxonomy (NCBI): domain Bacteria; kingdom Bacillati; phylum Actinomycetota; class Actinomycetes; order Streptosporangiales; family Streptosporangiaceae; genus Nonomuraea; species Nonomuraea sp. NPDC050153. The sequence continues at coordinate 178,891 of NZ_JBITJQ010000003.1, read as the reverse complement.
GGTCAACGCCACCTGGACCGTCATACCGGACCTGCGCGGCAGGTCGGTCGGGCGGCTGCACGAGGCGGTCGCCCGGCTGGCGGACCTGCAGGAGCGGTTCAAGGCGAACGGGTGCCCCGACTGCACGCCTCTCAGCGCCCTGCCCGGCACGCTGGCGCGGCTGGAGGCCGCCTCGCCGGCGGCCCGCTGGACGGTCCTGGGCCTGGCGGCGGTCCTGGCTCTGGCGCTGCTGCTCGTACCCCGGCCCAGGGGGACGTCGTGGTCGCCGGGCACGGCGGCGGTGGTCGCGGGCTGCGCGGTCGTGGCGCCTTTCGCGGCCCGCCTGCTGTTGTCCCTGGCCGACGCGGTGCCGTGGTGGCCGGCCTCGGGGCTGCGGCCGCCGGCGGCCTTCGACGCGGGGGCGCTCCTGGCGGGGGTCTCGATGGCGGTGCTCGCGACCGTGTTCCTGCTCGTCGAGGTGCCGCGGCCGGGCGTCCGTGCGCTCTCCGTGGTGATCGCCGCCGCGGTGGCCGTGGTCGCGGTCTGCGGCGCCACGACCTGGCGTACGTCGCGGGCGGATCAGGCCGGCGGCGCGGCGCTGGGGCTGGGGCTCTGCTACACCGCCGTCCCCTGGCTCGTACGCGCCTGGCAGGGCGGGATCGTCACGCCGGACGTCGTGCTGGAGCCGCCCTGGTCCGCGATCGTCGCACTGCCGGTGCTGTACTGGGCCCAGTCCAGGCTCATGGCGCGGAAACGTTCGTTGGTGAAGTAGGCGACCAGGACGGAACGGGCCGGTCAGTCGGCCTCGCCGGCGTGTGCGGCGGCGGTTTCGCGGAGCAGGTCGAGGAACGCCGAAAGGGCTGGATGATCTTCGGGTGTCTCCTTGACGACGACGAAGATGGAGCGGGCGGGAGCGGGCCGGGTGACCGGCAGGCAGGCGAACGACGTGGCGGGCAGGGTGCTGAGGGCGAGCCGGGGCACCATCGTCACGCCCAGTCCGGCGGAGACGAAAGCGACCGCGGTGGCGTAGTCGTGGGCTTCCACCACGAAGTTGGGGTTGAAGCCGGCCGCCCCGCAGGCGTCGAGCATGGTCTGCCGGCAGAGGCTGTTCGGCCACTCGTTGTCGATCCATGGTTCGCCGCGCAGCCTGCCCAGCTCGATCTCCTCCTGCCCGGCGAGGGGGTGCCCTGGCGGCAGGATCGCCAGGAAGGGGTCATCGAGCAGGTGGATGGATTGCAGCCCGGCCGGGATGTGAACGGTGTCGTTCAGGACCATGATCTCGGCGTCGGCGGCTTCGCCGGTCAGCCCTTTGCCCAGCCGTAGCTCCAGCCTGATCTCCGGGAAAAGGCGACTGAACGTCGCGATGACGGGCGGAATGAGAACTGCTCCGGCGGTGGCGAAGTAGCGGACGGTCAGTCGGCGGGTCTTGCCTGCGTGCAGATCGGCGAGGGCGGTCTCCGCGCGGGCGATCTGGGTCTGGATCTGCCCGGCGTGGTTGGCCAGGAGCCGTCCGGCCTCGGTGGGGCGGATGCCGCGGCCGTGTCGCTGCATGAGCAGCGTGCCCGTTTCCCGCTGCAGCGCGGCGATGTGCTGGCTGATCGCGGACGGGGTGTAGCCGAGGTTGGTGGCGGCGGCTTGGATCGAGCCGGTCTCCACGACGGCGCGCAGCACGGCCAGGCGGTGAACGTCGAGCATCCGCAGATCATACAGTCCCACTTCATGGTCATTAAGAAAACATCGCTTGTGCTGAAATATGGGGGTACTCGAAGATCTGTGCATGGAAGACGCAAGCAGGATCCGCCTCGGCATCATCGGCCTGGGCGTGATGGGTGCCGAAATGCTCGACGTCGCTCAGCGGCACCCGCGGTTCGAGGTGGTGGCGGCCGCGGACCCCAGCCCGCGGGCGGTCGCGTCGGCTCGGGCCGTCCACCCGGGGCCGTCCTACGTCGACGACGCGGACGAGCTGCTCGGCCACCATGCGCTCGATGCCGTCTACATAGCCTCACCACCGGCCACCCACGCGCACCACGCGATACGCGCCATGGAAGCAGGGCTGGCGGTCTTCGCGGAAAAGCCGCTCTCCGTGGACCTGGCCGAGGGCCGGGAGATGGTACGAGTCGCCGCCGCGACGGGAACGGCGAACGCCCTGAACTTCGTCATGTCCGACCGCGGCGCCGCGCTGGCCGTGGGCAACGCGATCCGGACGGGCGAGGTCGGCACGATACGCGGGATCGAGATGCGGTTCACCTTTCCGCAGTGGCCGAGGGCCTTCCAGGAGAGCGCCCGGTGGGTGGCCGGGCGGGCGCAGGGCGGGTTCCTGCGCGAAGTCGCCTCGCACTATCTGTTCCTGACCGACCGGTTGCTGGGGCCGCTCCAGCCGTCGCGCACCCACGTCACGTACGGCGCGACGGCGGAGGATGCCGCGTACGGCCTGTTCCTGGCGGGCGACGTGCCCGTCACCCTCTCCGGCCAGGTCGCCGCGGGTCCGGAGACGTATGAGTGGACCCTGCTCGGGACCGAACGCTCGTACCGGATCACCGATTGGGCACGTCTGTGGGTCGGCGACGACCAGGGGTGGACCCCGGTCGACGTGGACGAGCCACGCGGCAGCGAGCACACGCGGCTCAGCGAGTTCGCCCGCGCCGTACGGGGTGAAGACACCACATTGGCCGACTTCGCCGCCGGGCTCCGCGTCCAAGAGCTCGTCGAGCACTTCCACCGCGAGCTCGGATGAGGGCCCTGGCCCCGAGCTGCGGATGCCGTCCTACGGCGGCATCAGCTCACACGACCGCCCGTGGGTCGCCTACACGACCCTGCTGATCGTCACCACCGGTGTCGACGTCGATCCCTGGTGACACCCACCCAGGCGAATGCGCGAACAAAGCCGATCCCATCGGCATCCAACGCTACATGATCAGTATGACCCTCTCCGTGCTGCTGGCCTTCTCCCCGGTGACCCTGGCCGAGATCCCGAAGAACTTCCTGCTCACCGAGCCCGAAGCACGCAAGCCCCTGGCCCCCAATATCGCCGAGGAGCAGAGCTACAAGATCAGCGACGAGCTCGACGCGCCCCTGGAGCTGAACCCGTGTGCGCACCGGCGCGCCGTCGACCGCGACCGGGTGGCGGCCCGCACGATCGTGCTCTCGACCAGCGCGCCCAGCAGTTCCTCCGAGCAGCTCGTCATCTACAAGAGCCCCCGTGCCGCCCATGCCGCGCTCACCCGCCTGCGCGCCGAGGTGAGGCAGTGCGCGGGCAAGGGCAACCCGTCGTCGCCCGAGGTCAAGTTCCGGTGGCGGACGAGCAAGGTCAAGGTGGGCGACGAGGCCGCGGGCATGGGTTACCAGACCTGGCAGGACGGCTACGTGAACGACACGGCCACCGGTGTCGTCGCACGGCGAGGCAGCGCACTGCTGATCTACACGACCACCGAGGGTGCTTACCAGCCCGGCGGGCTGACCAAGGCCGCCAGGAAGATGGCCGTCAAGGTGTGCAAGCTGCCCGGCGTCTGCGGGTGAATGAATGCCCCCTAGTCGGTGATGAGCGTGTTGAGGGTGAGGGTCTCCTCGCCGGAGCGGCCGGCGAGGCGGACGGACAGTTCCCACGCGCCGGTCATGGTGAACAGGTCGCCCTCGGCGACGAAGTGGCCGGGGCCGGCCTTCCTGGCGGTGACCTCGGGCATCGCGTGTCCCATGGTGGTCATCACGGCGGCGACGGTGACCGTGTCGGCCTCGCCCCTGTCCACCTGTACGTCGACCGCCTTCCGGTCGGCTGTGACGGTGACGGCGTAGCGGGTTCCTGACACGCTCACCGGGTCCACGCCCGAGGTGCGGGCGACGACGAACGCGGCCACCACGACCACCACGAGCCCGGCGAGCGCCAGCAGCCGTCCCTTGATCTGCTTCATCGGGGGACCTCCACGGTGAAGGGCACGGTGGTGATGCCGCGGTCCGTGGCGTACTGCGCCCACGCGAAGTAGCGGCCCGGCGCGGGGAAACTGAACGTGAAGCGCAACCGGTTGCCGGGCGTCCCCATCTCGTGGACGTGGCCGAGGAACTGGCCGTCCGCGCCGCGCACGATGAGGTGGCCCGCCATCCCGAGCCAGGGCCGCGGGGTGCCGCCGCTCGTGGCCACCTCGACGGTGGCCGCCCGCCCCGCCTGCGGTACGGCGGGCGTCACCGTGACCGCCCCGGCGGCGCCGTCCGGGACCGCCGGGTCGGCCGGGGCCGTGGACTCAGCCGGGTCGGCCGGGGCCACGGACTTGGCCGGATCCGCCGGGGCCACGGACTTCGCCGAAGTCGTGGATTGCGCCGGATCCGCCGACGCCGAACCGGTGACCGTGAACGCGCCGGTGAGGAGCTGACCGCCGGAGTCGGTGCGTTCGAGCTCGACGTAGGTGAGATAGCGACCCGGCCGGTCGGCGCGCAGCCGCACCTCCAGGCGGCCGGGCGCGGTGCGCAGCGGGTGGACGTGGCGGAAGTAGCGGCCGTCCTCGCTGGTGACCACCAGGTGGGCCATGGCCTCGTGGTGGATGGTGAGGTCGTCGACGGGGCGCCCGGTGGACCCGTCGAACAGGTCCACCCGCGCCACGAACTCCTCGCCCGCGAGCGGACCGGCGGGGACGGTGGTGACCACGCGCTGCACGTACGGCCGGCCGAGTGCCGAGCCCGTGGGACGCGGCTCGGCGCCGTCCGGCGACCCGGCGGGCAGCCAGGGATCGAGGATCACGATCAGCGCGGCCACCGCGACCCCCGCGGCGGCGACCGCGGTCACCACGAACGCCGACCGGCCGCGCCGGTTGAACGCGCCGGTGAGCAGGCCGCCCACCAGGAGCAGGCCGGCCACGAACAGGCCGCCGTAGATCAGGAACTCCCACCCGGAGCCGCGGTCCACCAGGACCCGGAACGGGATCACCGCGCTCTCGCCCCCGGCGCTGACGGTCAGCTCGTGCGGACCGGTCTCCTCGACCCGCAGCTGGGCGGGGCGGCCCTGCGCCACCGTGCCGTTCACGACCCGCCCGTCGGACACCGACCGGAGCCGCAGGTCCAGCGCCGGGGCGGACGGGAACCCGATCACCTCGACGCGCAGCGGCCCCGGCACCCGGGTCGTGGCCTTGACCACAAGGGTCAGCTCCGCGCCCGCGATCGTCTGAGCGATCCGCAGGTCCGCCCCCGCCTTGACGTCGTGCGCCGCCGCGGGCGACGCCAGCGTCAGCACCAGCAGGCAGACCAGGCAGACAAGCCGGATCATGCCTGCCGGGCGCCGGACTCGGCTGCTTCCGCGGGCGCCGCGTTCGGGAGGAACAGGGCGCCGAGGGCGAATCCCACGAGACCGGCCACGACCGGGGCGCCGGTCCAGAGTTCGGGCACGGCGGGCAGCTGCCCGGCCATCAGGGAGGCGACCGCGATGTAGAGGGCCCAGGTGGCGAACGCCGACAGCCCGGCGAAGGCCCAGTAAGCGGCCCGGCGCTCCCGCGAGGGACGCAACCACTGGATCAGCAGGTCGCTCACCAGCCCCGCCACGACGAACGTCAGCAGGATCGGCAGGTTGCGGAAGGCCGTCTGCGCGCCCGGCATCAGGATGCCCACCAGGGACAGCACGGTCACGCTCCCGAACGGCAGGCGCCAGCGCCGCAGGAGGAACAGCACGGGGGCGAGCAGGACCACGTTCGTGATGATCATCGATGCGGCCAGATGGCCGGGGCCGCCGTCGTCGCCCACGGTGGAGAAGGCCCGGATGATGCCGTTCGCGCTCCACTGCATGGCGTTGCCGTACGACACGAACAGCGACACCAGCGTGACGCCGAAGCCGAGCCCGATCAGCGCGGGCAGCAGCCGCGACAGCCGGGGCCGCTCCCCCATGTCCGCGGCGTTCCAGGCCGAGCGGAGCGGGGTGGTGATGATGAGCATCATCGTCACGATCAGCCCCAGGTGGGACGGGCTGAACAGGATGTCGATGTTCTGCTCGATGCCCAGCAGGGTGTGCCACATCATGTCGGCGAACCCGAACGCGGCGAAGGCCGGGATGGCCAGCAGGCCCGCGAGGTACCCGTTCGGCACCGCGGCCAGCCCGCTCCGGCCGACGCGTACGTTGCGGTAGACCTGCCAGATGATCCACGCCGACACCGCCGCGAACCCCGAGTAGAACGCCGCGTGCCACGGCGTGAAGAACGTCTCCAGCTCTGCCAGGTTGCTGTGCGCCCAGGCGTCGATCATCAGACCGACGCCGAACCAGACGCCGAGCAACGCCATGACCAGGTCAGCCTTCGGGCTCACCCATGTGCGCGCCTCCCCCGAGTCCGCGATCAGTCGCCGTACTCCAGCATCCACCGTCGCCATCAGCACGCTCCTTCCAGTCGATCCGATCCTTCGCGATGGCCACCGGAAAGGGAACCCGGCTGGCACTCAACCAGAGGTACGGCTAGCCGCACCCCTCAGGCGTTGAGGTAGCGCAGCACCGCGAGGACCCGGCGGTGGTCGTGCGCGCTCGCCTCCAGGCCGAGCTTGGCGAAGATGCTCGTACAGTGCTTCTCCACGGTGCGCTCGGCGATGACCAGCCGCTCGGCGATCGCCATGTTCGTACGCCCCTCGGCCATCAGCCGCAGCACGGCGCGCTCGCGCTCGGTGAGCCGGACCAGCGGGTCGTCCGGCTGCCGGTGGCGGCCGACGAGCTGCTCGACCACGACCGGGTCCAGGGCGGATCCGCCCGACCCCACCCGGCGGATGGCCGCGGCGAACTCGGCCAGGTCCGACACCCGGTCCTTCAGCAGGTAGCCCACGCCCTCCGTACGGCCGCCGAGCAGCTCGACCGCGTAGCTGACCCGTACGTACTGCGACAGCACCAGCACCCCCACCCGCGGATGCCGCTCCCGCAGCGTGACCGCGGCGCGCAGCCCCTCGTCGGTGTGCGTGGGCGGCAGCCGGATGTCGAGCACGGCCACGTCGGGCGGGTCCTCGCCCACGTGAGCGAGCAGCTCGTCGGCGTGCTCGACGCACGCCGCCACCGTGAACCCGGACTCGGTCAGCAGCCGGGCCAGGCCCTCGCGGAACAGCGTGGAGTCCTCGCAGATCGCTACGCGCACGGCAGGATCACCTTCAGCACGGTTCCCTTCCCCGGTGGACTGTCGATCGTGAGTTTGCCGCCGTTGGCCTCGGCGCGGTCGGCGAGCCCGGCGAGCCCGGAGCCGAGCGCGGGGTCGGCCCCGCCCGAGCCGTCGTCGCCCACCTCGACCAGCAGGTGGCGGCCGTTGTGGGCGAGCCGTACCCACGCCTTCGACGCGGCGGCGTGCTTGGTCACGTTGGCCAGGGCCTCGTTGACGATGTAGTAGGCCGCGCTCTCCACGGCCTGCGGCAGCGGCGCGTCCAGCGCCAGGTCGCAGGTGACGGCCATGGGTGCGACCGCGGCCAGCTCCTTGACCGCGCCCGACAGGCCGCGCTCGGTCAGCACCGGCGGGTGGATGCCGTGGCTGACCGCGCGCAGGTCGTCCAGCGCGGCCAGCACCGCCGTCTTGGCCTCGCCGATCAGCGGTGCGACCCGCCCGGGATCGGTGCCGGCCTCGGCCAGCCCGAGCGTCATCGCCACCGACAGCAGCCGCTGTTGCACGCCGTCGTGCAGGTCGCGTTCGATCCTGCGGCGCTCGGCCTCGCCCCACTGCAACATCCGCCGCCGCGAGGCCGCGAGCTGCCGCAGCCGGGCCCGCAGGTCCGCGGTGAGCCGCGCGTTCTCCAGGGCGAGCGCCGCCGCGGCGCACGCGGCCTCGACGAGCAGGGGCTGCTCCAGGAGGGCGGCGTCGTGCACGAGTACGGCGAGCGGCGCCTCGCCCTGGTCGACGCGGGTGACGACCCTGCTCGGCCCCGGGTCCAGGTCGACCGGCCGGCCGTCGGCGTCCACGTACCTGTCCTGCTCGGCCGTCCAGTAGCCCACGGTCAGCCCCGGGTCCCGCAGGGTGGCGGCCAGCTCGTCGCGCAGCGTGTCCGGGCGTTCGCGCCTGCTCAGGCGTACGACGAGGTCGGCCACGCGGCCGTGGTCCATCCGGCTTCGCATGAGGCCGACCAGGTACGCCAGCGGAATCGCCATGAAAGCCGTCAGCATGACGAACCCGAGGGGCAGCCGCAACGGGTTCGGACCGAAGAGGTTGGCCATGCGGTCCGCGACGAACCCGACCGTGGCGACCATCGAGGCGCCGGTGACCGGCGCCACCGCCCGGCGCTGCGCCACGCTGGCCTGACGCCAGCGCTTGACCGTGAAAGCGAGCACCACGCCGGCGAGCAGGACGGTCACCTGCCAGGACGAGGCGTCGAGCGCGTCGGCGAGGTGGCGGAGCGGCAGGGGCAGCGGAAAATGCCGGAGGGCCTTGGCCGTGGGCAGCACGAAGGCCGCGCAGTACGCCAGGCCGACCACGACCCTGTACGACACCAGGGTCAGCCTGCCGGTGGGGAAGGCGAGGAACAGGTGGCAGGCCGTCCCCGCCCACATGCCGCACAGCGCCAGCGCCCACAGCTCCCGCCCGGGGAAGAACAGCACCTGCTGGGGAATCCAGGCGACCCCGAGCACGGCCATGAGCGGGCCGACCTGGTTACGCGGATGCTCCCGCCAGGCCACGATCCCGGCCGTGAGAAAGGAGACGCCGACCAGCGCGCCGAGCACGAACATCGGGCCGTGCCGCCAGATGGCGCCCGGGCCGACCCCCAGGGCGTTGACGACCAGCAGCCAGGCCCCGCCCGCCGCGACGGCGAGTAACGCGGTGGTGCCCCTGGAACGTGTCGCCATCGCCTACCCCCGATGGGGATTGTACGGGCGAACCTCCCGGAATGGCCCCTATGCCGGCAGGCCCCAGCGAGCCTGGCCGGTCGGGGGCACCGGGCGGATGACCGCGTCGCCCCGGGCCTGGATCAGCACCTCCTCGCCGCGGCGCAGGTCGAGCTCGATGTCCCCGCCGGGCAGCGTGCGCCACGACACCTTGCGGCCGTTGCTCCGTACGGTGAAGGGGCCGTCGATGCCGGTGCGGACGCGGCACGGCGCCCCGGCCAGCGAGGCGAGCCGGACGAAGTCGGTGCGGCCGCCGCGGCGGGCGGCCGACAGCAGGAACGCCCCCTGCGTCAGGAAGTCGTGCACGGTCACGTCGGGCCAGGCGGCCGGCATGGCGGGCAGGACCCTGATGACGCCGTCCCAGCTCTGGCAGACCATGTCGTGCAGGGACTGGGCGGCGGACAGCGGCGTCTCGATGACGGGCCCGCTCTCCTGGTACATCGTGTTCGGCCGGACGAAGCGGCGCAGCAGCTCGTCGAGGTAGAAGCGGGCGTCGTCGCCGCGCAGCATCTGCGCGGAGATCGAGGCCGCGCCGGTGAAGCTGTAGCCCTGCAGGGCCCCCTCGAAGCTGATCCAGTGCTTGAGCGACCTCTCGATGAGCGCGCGCTGGTCCTCCTGCTCCCACGTGACCTGGTAGAGCGGGTACACCATCAGCAGGTGGGAGTAGTGCCGGTGCGACTTGGCGAAGGGCGCGCCCGCGCCGATCATGAAGCCGTTCTCGTCGACCGGGTACGGGGCCAGCGTCGCCAGGACCTCCTGCCACTTCGGCAGCAGCGGATCGCGCACGCGCAGCAGGCGCGCCGACTCGACCAGCGTCCGGCAGCCCCAGCGGAGCAGCGCGAGGTCGTAGTTCGTGTCCGGGGCGCTGACCCCGTACTCGGGGGAGAACGTGGCGGGCAGGTGCAGCTTCCCGTCGGCGCCCGGCTCCAGGAAGTGCAGGTAGTAGTTGATCGCCCGGCGCAGCAGCGGGAACAGCACGTCGCGCACGATCCGGGTGTCCATCGTGTGCCGGTAGGACAGCCAGACGTTGTGCAGCGCCCACGTCAGGTTGCCGACCTCGGGCACGGGGGTGGCCTGGCCGGGGACGCCCACCGGGTAGCCGCTGTTGCCGATGCCGGACCCGTTGTCGAGCGTCATGTCCGTGGTACGCGGGATGCCCGCGGAGTCCTCGGGGAACTTCACCTGGTCGATGAGGTTCTGCCGGTACTGCGACAGGCTCCTGGTGACGGCGTCCAGCTCCAGGTGGTTCGACCCGTGGATCAGCCAGTATTCGAGCTGCACGTTGAGGTTCCACCAGGTCGCCGGCCACGGCGTCGGCTCCAGCCACGGGCCGGTGGTCGCCATCGGCGGCGCGTCCGCGCGCGCGGCGGCGGCGACCTTGTAGAGCTGGATCCAGTAGAAGCTCTGCGTCCGCTGGTCGGGCAGCGACAGGAAGCTCTTGCGGTAGTAGCCGTGCCACCAGCGCCGGTGGCCGGCGGCCAGCGCGTCGATGGGCAGCCGGGCCGCCGCGCGTACCGATCCGACCGCCTCGTCGCCCGCCGTGTCCTGCGGGAACGACCAGGCGACCGCGGCGTAGAGCGTACGCCGCGCGCCGCGTCGTACCTCCTGCCAGGCCGTCGCGTGCCCGCCGCCGGCCACCAGCGGCTGGGTGATCAGCTCCAGGTCGCCGTGACGGGTCACGGACGGGGCGGGGTTGGCGGTGTAGCCGGGCGGAGGCGGCCGGTTGAAGATCGGGTCGGCTCGGGGGCTGACGGCCTCCGCGGGGTGGAAGGTCCAGCGGAAGTCGCGCTCGCCGTCGCTGGGGACGACCTCGACGGCCAGCACGGAGCGGTCGTTGTGGATCAGCGCCCTGATCCGCAGGCTGCCAAAGGAGGTGGTGATGGTGCCGGTCAGCTCGGCGTTCCACAGGTCGAGCCGCCAGTCGACGCCGGTGATCGCGCCGACGGGCTCCAGCGCGAGGTGGCCGATGGGGAGCCGGGCGAGGCCGAACAGCGCGCCGTACTCGGGACGGTGGTCCTGGACCGCGCTGTGCTGCACGTTGAAGCGCACGGCGTTGGCGCCCTGCCGCGCGTAGACGCCGGAGCCGAGGAAGCCGTTGCCCAGGAACGGCCCCTCGTACCAGGTCTGCGGCATCCGCTTCCACACCAGGTCGGCGTCGGCCAGGAACCGTTCCCAGTCGATCTCGTCGTGGAGCAGCGGGCCGCCACCGCCGCCGCCCCCGAGTGCGGGGGCGACCAGCGCGGCGCCGAGGAGTTCGCGCCTGGACGGCTCGCTCATGGTGCCCTCCGCGGGTGAAGAGATCGGATGTGTCAGGCACCAATGACGGTATTTCCGGCCTTGATCACGGTCAAGACCCCCCAGAGATCGGATCGTCTCGAAGCCGCAACCGTTTGCCGCATGGCGTTGACGTCTTGTTACGGGCCAATTAACGTCCCGAGTTAAATATTTGGCTCCGGGTTCTATGGACGGAGACCCGCAATGAGAGATCTCAGCAGACGAGGATTCCTCCAGGTCGGAGCGGCCGCGGCCACCCTGGCCCTGGCCGGTTGCGCCGGAGGCGGAAGCTCGGGCGCCGGCCTCCAGTTCGCCTGGTGGGGCAGCACGACTCGGCACACCGCGACGCAGAAGGCCATCGACGCGTTCAAGAAGAAGAAGCCCGGCGTCCAGATCAAGACCCAGTTCTCCGGCTGGGAAGGTTACTGGGAGAAGCTGGCCACCCAGACCGCGGGCGGCAACGCCCCCGACGTGATCCAGATGGACTACTCCTACCTCGGCGAGTACGCCAGGCGCGGCAGCCTGCTGGACCTGGGCCCGTACGTCGGCAAGGGCCTGGACCTGTCCGGATTCGACCCCGACGTGGTGGCCGCCGGCAAGATCGACGGCAAGCAGTACGCCGTGAACTTCGGCATCAACTCCATGGCCCTCATCGTCAACAAGACCCTGGCCGCCGAGCGCGGGGTGGAGATCCCCGAGACCTTCACCTGGCCCGAGTACGGCGAGCTGGTCAAGAAGCTGGCGGGCAAGGGCGTCTTCGGCACCGAGGACGGCGCCCAGGACGGCGGCGCGCTGGAGAACTGGCTGCTGGAGCGGGGCAAGATGTTCTTCACCGCCGACGGCAAGCTGGCCTACGACGAGGACGACCTCAAGGAGTGGTTCACCTTCTGGGACGGCCTGCGCAAGGCGGGCGCGGCCACCCCGCCGGACGTCCAGGCCACCGCGCTGGGCGACGTGCAGAACAGCCTGGTCGCCACCCGCAAGGCGGTCCTGGACTTCGCCTGGTCCAACCAGCTCACCGCCTACACGTCGCTCACCAAGGACGAGATCGGCATCCACGCCTTCCCGACCGGCGACAAGCCCGGCCAGTACTACAAGCCGTCCATGCTGCTGACCGTCAGCGCCGGGAGCAAGGCCAAGGACGACTCGGTGGCCCTGGTCAACGCGCTCGTCACGGACCCTGAGGTGGCCGGCCAGCTCGGATCGGAGCGCGGCATCCCGCCCGCGGGCCCGATCCGCACCGCGCTGCGACCCAAGGCGTCCCCCTCGGAGCAGCAGGTCTACGACTACATCGACTCGATCAAGGACAAGGTCGGCCCGCTCCCGCCGCCGCAGCCGCTCGGCGCCGGGGAGCTGCACAACAAGGTGCTCACCAACGTCAACCAGCAGATCGGCTTCGGCAAGCTCACGATCGACCAGGGGGTGTCCCGATTCTTCGAAGAAGCTCGACGAGTGCTCAAGTAGAGGGACGCGCGGCCTATCTGTTCCTGCTGCCGTGGTTCGCCGGGCTGCTCCTGCTGACCGGCGGGCCGATCCTGGCCTCGCTGGCCCTCTCGTTCACCGACTTCGACCTGCTCACCGCCCCGTCCTTCGTGGGGCTGGACAACTACGCCCGGATGCTCACCGACGACCCGCACTTCGTCAACGCCGTGCGGGTCACGCTGATCTACGTCGTGTTCTCCGTGCCGTTGTCCGGCGCGTTCGCGCTCCTCGTCGCCGTGCTGCTCAACAGGCCCATGCGCGGCGTCGGCGTGTACCGCGCCGCGTACTACCTGCCGTCGCTGCTCGGCGGCAGCGTCGCGGTGGCGATCCTCTGGCGGCAGATCTTCGGGGCGGACGGCCTGATCAACGACGCCCTGCGATATTTCGGGATCGTGGGGCCGAGCTGGATCTCCACGCCCGAGTACGCGATCTACACGCTGGTCGTGCTGCACATCTGGCAGTTCGGCTCCCCCATGCTGATCTTCCTGGCCGGCTTGAAGCAGATCCCCGCCGAGCTCTACGACGCCGCCGCGGTGGACGGCGCCGGGCGGGTACGCGCGTTCTTCCGCATCACGCTGCCCATGCTCAGCCCGATCATCTTCTTCAACCTCGTCCTGCAGACCGTGAACGCCTTCAAGGCCTTCACCCCCGCCTTCATCATCAGCGGCGGCACCGGCGGACCGGCCGACTCCACGCTCTTCTACACGCTCTTCATCTACCAGGAGGGGTTCGGAAATTTCCGGATGGGCTATGCCTCCGCGCTGGCCTGGGTGCTGCTCCTGGTGACCGGGGCCTTCACCGCGCTGGCCTTCCGCTCCTCGAAGTACTGGGTGCACTATGCCGACTAGCCGCCGCTGGGCCCTCCACCTGCTGGTCGTGGTGGGCGCGCTCGTCATGCTCTATCCGCTGTTCTGGCTGATCAGCGCCTCGTTCAAGCCCAACGACGAGATCTTCACCGATCCCGGGCTGGTGCCCCAGACCGTGGTCGCGGACAACTACGCCACCGGGTGGACCGCGCTGGGGGTGCCGTTCAGCGGGTTCTTCGCGAACTCGTTCATCATCGCCACGGCGGCCGTGGCCGGGAACGTGATCTCGTGCTCGATGGCGGCCTACGCCTTCGCCCGGCTGAGCTTCCGGTTCAGGAAGCTCTGGTTCGCGATCATGCTGGTGTCGATCATGCTGCCGATCCACGTGCTGATCGTGCCGCAGTACACGCTGTTCAAGTATCTGGGCTGGGTGGACACGTTCCTGCCGCTCGTCGTGCCGAAGTTCCTGGCCGTGGACGGGTTCTTCATCTTCCTGATGGTGCAGTTCATCCGGTCGCTGCCGCGCGAGCTGGACGACGCGGCCCGCATCGACGGGTGCGGGCCGGTCCTGGTGTACTGGCGGATCATCCTGCCGCTGTCGCGGCCCGCGCTGATCACGACCGCCATCTTCACCTTCATCTGGACGTGGGACGACTTCTTCAGCCAGCTCGTCTATCTGAGCGACGTGTCCACGTACACGGTGCCTCTCGCGCTCCGGGCGTTCCTCGACTCCAGCGGCGGCTCCACCTGGGGGCCGATGCTCGCGATGGGGGTGCTGTCGCTGATCCCCATCCTGGGCTTCTTCCTGATCTTCCAGCGCCGCATCACCGAGGGCATCTCGACCACCGGCCTCAAGGGCTGACCGGGGCTCCGGTGCCGGCGGGCGCCCGCCGGCACCGGAGCCGCCCTCAGCGGGCGCAGGTCGTCAGGCCGGGCCGCCGGCGGCAGGCGATGGCGGCGAAACCGCCCTCGGCCGGTACCTCCACCGCCAGCGTGCCGCCCCGCACCACGTGCGCCTCGCGAACGAGGCCGTCGGCGCCGTCCCGCGTCACCTCGACCAGCCACCGCCCCGGCAGGAAGCGCAGCGGCACCTGGAGAGTGCGGGCCGCCCCCGAGACGCCGGCGCCGATGAACCAGCGATCGCCGCTGCGCCTGGCCAGCACCGTGTGGTCGGCGGGCCTCCCGGACAGCAACCGCGTGTCGTCCCACACCGTGGGCACCTGGTCGAGGAAGCGCTCGGCCTCGGGCCGTGCCCGGTAGGCGTCCAGCGACCCGGCCAGGTTCTCCAGCCCCGACTCGAACACCACCGACAGCGCCAGCTCGTGCGCGTCGGACGTGGGCCGGCCGGCCCGCTGGAAGGCCATCGGCGTGTAGTCCATCGAGCCGATCTCATTCCTGGTGTACGGCAGGGCCGCCAGGTGGCTGGTGGTCAGGTTCGAGGACTTCTCGGCGCCGTGCACCCCTTCCATGGTCATCACATGGGGCCAGGTCCGGTTGATCCCCTTGGGCACCGTCGAGCCGTGGAAGTTGACCATGAGCTGGTTGTCGGCCAGGTCCCGCAGCGTCTCGTCGTACCACCGCAGCCGCTCCTGGGCCTCGGAGTCGATGAAGTCGAGCTTGACGCCCTTGACGCCCCACTGGTGCAGCAGCCCGAAGCGCTCGACGCGCTTGTCGCGGGTGTCGAAGTCGGAGAAGCGCAGCCACGCCATGATGCCGACCCCGCGGGACCGTCCGTACTCGACGAGCTGCGGCATCCAGGTGAACTCGGCTGTCCGATCCGTCCAGGCCCGTTCGCCGGTGACCGGATCGTCGTACCAGCCGGCGTCGACCAGCACGTACGGCCAGCGGTGCTGCGCGGCGTAGTCCACGAACTCCTTCTGCCGCTCCAGGCTCTGCTGCACGCTCCGGCCGCCGGCCAGCCAGCTCCACAGCACCTTGCCCGGCTTGACCCACGAGGTGTCGGCGAGCCGGGAGCCGGGCGCGAGGTCGTCGACGAGGGTGGACTCGGTGACGGTCGCGAGGTCGCCCGTGACCATGACCCGCCAGGGCGTGGTGAGGCCGCCGGTGTAGGGGACCCGCGCGTCCCAGAGGGCGATCCGGTACGCGTCCTGGTCGCGTACCAGGCGCGGGCCGGTGTAGGAGCCGTCCAACGCCGACTCAGCCAGCAGGAGGTAGTTCCGGCCGACCCCGAACAGGGCGGGCATCTGGTATTCGGCCGCGGGGACGTCGGCGTACTGGATGAACGGGTTCTCGTAGTCGCGGCGGTGCGCGGCGAGCCAGGCCGTGGACCCGGCCGGGACGTCGAACGCCGAGGCTTCACCGAGGACGGCGCCCGCGCCCGGCAGCTCGTAGCGGTAGGCGACGCCGTCGCGGGCCGCCCTGACGACCAGGTCGAGTTCGGCGTCACCACGGGCGAAGCGGAAGCGGGTCTCGTTCATCACGGACAGGCGCTGGAGGCGCTTGCCCGCCGTGGTCGTGTACTTCTCGACGACCGCGCGGCTGGAGCGACCGCTCAGGCGCAGGCCGGTGGTGAGGTCGGCCTGCTCCGTGGTGACGCCGAGCGGGCTGGGGTCGAGCACGACCGCTCCGCCCCGCGACACGGCCACGGACGGGCGGCCCTGCTCGTCCAGGCGCACGGTGGCGACGGGCCCGCCCGCGGGCGCGCCGACGATCCAGGTTCCGGTGGGGGTGATGGGGGCGGTGGGGGTGGTGAGCAGTCCGGCCAGCAGGGTGCCGGTCAGTAGCCAGTGCAACGGGTGCCTCCCGAAAGGCTGAGATGCACCCTAATTAACTTCTTAAAGAATTAAATTGCAACCTGGTTGACGCGGACCATGTTGCCCGCGGGGTCGCGGAAGGCGCAGTCGCGGATCCCCCACGGCTGCTCGGTCGGCTCCTGGATGACCTCGGCGCCGCCGGCCTTCATCCGCTCGAAAGCGCCGTCGAGGTCGGCGGTGGCCAGGATCACGGAGGCGTAGGTGCCCTTGGCCATCATCTCGAGAATGGTGCGGCGCTCGTCGTCGGTGATGCCGGGGTCGGCGGCCGGCGGGTGCAGGACGACGGACGTGCCGGGCCGGCCGGCGGGGCCGACCGTGATCCAGCGCATCGCGCCGCCTCCGACGTCGTTGCGGACCTCGAAGCCCAGGATGTCGCGGTAGAAGGCCAGCGAGGCCTCCGGGTCGTCGGCGGGAAGGAAGGTCTGGTGAATGGTGATGTCCATGGCGGTCACGCTAGTTGCGGCCCGGTGACCGGCGCTTCTCCATTCCTGACCGGTCCGGCGACCAGTTGCGCGGGGCGCCCCGGCCGGTACGCCCCACGCCGTCCTGTGTCAGCTCGCCTTCTTGATGGCCAACCCGTGATCGCCGCCCGCGGCGATGAACGTGATCCCCGTCGTCCAGTTCACCGGGAACGGCGGCATCGGCACGGGGACGCCGGTGCCGGTCTGGCCGGATTCATACTTGCCCCAGCCATAGGCCCCGCCGCCGCCCGTCAGGGCCAGGCCGAAGGCGCAGCCCGCCGCCACGTCCTGGACGCCGGACAGGTTCGGGATGATCTGCGGCTGGGTGACGACGGACCCGGTGAAGGCGACCTGCGCCTGCGAGTTGTCGCCCCAGGCCCACACCCGCCCTGAGCCGTCCACCAGGTAGCTCTGCGTGCACCCCGCGGCCAGCGCCTTCACCGGCCCGTACGACCCTATGACCGGCACGGGGCTGAACGACGGCGTCACGGCGGTGGTGCCGTTGCCCAACTGGCCGAAGTTGTTCGCTCCCCAGGCGAGCAACGTCCCGTCGCCGCGTACCGCGAGCGAGTGGTAGAAGCCCGCGGCGATGTCGAAGGGCGGGCCGCTCTCCCCGCCGAGACCGGTCAGCTCGGTGGGGCTGGCCTTCGAGATGTCGGTGCCGTCGCCGAGCTGGCCGCGCGAGTTGGAGCCCCACACCAGCACCGTGGAGAAGTTGCGCAGCGCCATGCTGTGGAACCAGCCGGCCTCGATGTGGGTGATGTCCCGCTGCCCGTGGAGGGGCTGCGGAGTCGGGGCCGAGCCGCCGAACCAGCCGAGGCCGAGCTGCCCGAACGTGTTGTCACCCCAGGCCAGGATGTTGCCGGTGGACGTGCGGGCCAGGCTGAACCCCAGGCCCGCCGCCACTTCCACGACGCCGTTGAGATTCTGGACCTTGACCGGCACGTTCGTGTCGGTGTAAGTGCCGTCGCCGAGCTGGCCGTTGTTGTTCTCGCCCCACGCCCAGACGGAGCCGTCGGCGGCGATGGCCAGGGAGTGGGTGAGGCTGCCCGCGACCTCGGTGAAGCCCGCGTCCTGCTGGCCTACGTTGACGGGGACCTTCTGGTCGTCGTTGCCGCCGTTGCCGAGTTGCCCGTAGCCGCCCTGCCCCCAGGCGATGGCGTGCGTGGTGGGCGCGGCCGCCTCGGCTGCCGGGACGACCCCCGCCAGTCCCGCCGTGACGAGGACGGCGGCCAGGACGGCGAGCAGTCGTCTAGTTGACATGGCGGCTCCCCGGAGTGGCCAGGGCCGGCGTGCCTGGTGGTGCGGTCGTGGGCGCCGGGATCGCGCCCGGTCCCCATGTGAGGCCGCGCGCAGTGCGGCGGCGGGATTCGGTCAAGGTGGTCTCCCAGGGTCGGGGCACCGCCATCGGGCGGCGGTGCCTCGCACTTAAGGAGTTCCATGCCGTTCCATCCGGGGCGGCTCCGGGACATGCCGGTCCATCGGCCGTCCTCGATGTGGTCAGGTGAGGGTTTCCGGGGCCGCGAGGGCCAGGCCGGCGGCGCCGAGCGCGTGCTGGGCGTCGCTCCAAGGACGGACGATCACCTGAACGCGATGGGCGGCGGTGACCTGGCTGGTCCGCATCGCGGCGAGGAACCCCGGCTCCAGCCCCGGCCAGAGGACGTGGTTCTCGCCGATGACCGCGATGGTGGGCGTGCCGAGCAGGTTGACGACCCCGACGACGGCCCGCCCGAGTATGGCGCCGATCCCGGCCAGGACGTCCGCCAGCCCCGGCTCATCGCCGCAGACCCATCGCGCGCGGAGTTCCTCGATGGTGGTGGCCGCCCCGGCGAGGCCCGCGCGGCGGGCGGCGCGCAGGATGCCGTGGTCGCTGGTGAGCGTCTCCAGGCACCCCCGGGCGCCGCAGGCGCAGCGCGGTCCGGTGGCGGCGACCGGCGTGTGGCCGAACTCGCCGGAGAGCCCGCTCGGGCCGCGGTGCACCCGCCGCTGCAGGACCGCGCCGAGCCCCACCCCGTCGCCGAGGCCGAGCACCAGGAAGTCGTCGTACTCGCGGCCCGTCCGGTACAGGAGCTCGGCGGTGGTGCTCGCTCTGAGATCGTTGTCCACCAGCACCGGGATCGGCAACTCGGCGCGCAGCCGTTCGCCGAGGGGAAGTTCACTCCACCCGAATCGGGGACATACCCGTATGTAGCCGGTGGACGAATCGACAGAGGACGGAGTGACCACGCCCACGGCCTTCAACCTGGGCCCCAGGGCGGGGTCGGCCAGCCGGTGGTTGATCACCGCGAGCAGCTGAGGGATGGGGTCTGAACGGCAGTCGAAGGGTGATACATCGGATGTGATCACGCGACCGTCGAGGCCCGCGACAACGGTGACGAGGTGGTCGGTGGCGACCCGCACGCCGAGGGTCGCGGCGGCCTCGGGCACGACCTGGAGCGGGATGCGGGGCCTGCCGACGGCCCCCGCCTGCGGGGCGAGTGTGCGCAGGTAGCCGCAGTCCAGCAGGCGTCGCGTGTGCTCGTGCACGGTCGCGTCGCCGAGCCGGAGCCGGGTCGCGATCTGGCGCCGGTCCAGGGCTCCCGCGGTGCCGAGCAGCGCCAGGATCTCCACGCGGGTCAGATCGCCACGAGGGGTGATTCCACGAGCAATCATCGGATATTTCCACCTCGATCTCATTGACACTACAGAGCGCGACGCCTATGTTTCACAATTATTAACTCGGCCCCGAGCTTATTGAGTGGAGCTGCGATGGGCAGGCAGATGCATGGCGGTCGGCGATCATTGGCAGTCGCCGTAGCGGTGGTCATCGCGGGGGGATTAACCGCCGGTTGCGGGGACAACGGCGGCCAGCAATCATCAGGCGGCAGCAAGGCGAGCAGCGGCGCGGTGACGCTCACCTGGTCGATGTGGGCCTCCGGCACGGAGGACCGCGACGCTTGGCAGAAGGTGGCCGACGAGGTCACCAAGAAGTACCCGAACATCAAGATCACCCTTGAGACCTCGCCGTTCAACGACTACTTCACCAAGCTCGGCACCCGCCTGGCCGGCGGCAGCGCGCCGTGCGTCGTGTCCATGCAGAGCCTGCGCACGGGCGGCTATGTCAGCGGGATGCTCCCGCTGGACGAACTGATCAAGAAGAACGGCCTGGACACCGGCGACTTCGACTCCTCGATCATGGCCGGGCTGGCCTCGGGCGGCAAGCAGTACGCGCTGCCGTACGACGTCGGCTCGCTGATCATCACCTACAACAAGGACCTGTTCAAGGCGGCCGGCGTGCCGGCGCCGAAGGTCGGCTGGAGCGTGGCCGACTTCGAGGCCGCCGCCAAGAAGCTGACCACCGGCGGCAAGTACGGCTTCGTGGCCTACCCCAGTGACCTGCCCATGTTCTCGATGATCCTGTCGAAGACCGGCGCGGAGCCGGTGGACGCCTCGGGCAAGCTCACCCTCGCCACCGAGCCGATGACGACCGGCTTCCAGTGGTACGCGGACCTGGTCGCCAAGGCCGGGATCGCGCCCAAGGTGCCCGGCGTGGACAACAACTTCCCCGACACCCAGTTCCTCAACGGCAACGTGGCGATGCAGGTCAACGGGCCCTGGTCCGTCCTGTCACTCAAGGAGCAGGCCAAGTTCGGCGTGGGCCTGGCCACCATCCCCGCCGGTCCCGACGGGTCCAAGACCTACTCGGCCGGGTCCGGCTTCGGCATCTCCCAGTCGTGCCCGTACCCGGACGAGGCGTTCAAGGCGGTCAGCGTGATGACCAGCGCCGACGTGCTCGGGCAGCTCGGCAAGATCGGGCGCGCCTACCCGGCGCGCAAGTCCGTCCAGAACACGTGGTACGAGAACGCGTTCGAGGGCGCGAAGGAGGTCCTCGACGCCGCCAACTCCTCGGCGAGGCCGTTCCGGGCGACCGCCAACTGGGATCAGGTGTCCAAGCTGCTGGCCCAGTATGGCGTGCCGGTCTTCAACGGGCAGGCCACGGCGGCGGACGTCCTCAAGCAGGTGCAACAGCAGGCACCGGCGTAGGGAAGGGAAACACGTGCCGGGCTCCACCACCGAAGCCGTACCCCGGCGGGCGGCGGTCGCGCGCGGACGGCGCGCGCGCCGCCTGCGCCGCGACGGGAAAGCCGCCGCCCTGTTCGCCGCGCCCAGCCTGGTCGGGTTGACGCTGTTCACGCTCTTCCCGATCGCGATGTCCCTGGTGATCTCCTTCTTCCGGTGGCCCGCGGTGGGCGAGCACGTCTTCACCGGGCTGGAGAACTTCGCGACGCTGTTCGGCGACCCCGTCTTCCGGCGGACGCTGTTCAACACCTTGCTGTTCGTGGTGCTCTACCTGCCGCTCAACCTCATCGTGTCGGTGGGGCTGGCGGTGTGGATCTCGCCGCGCATCAAGGGCCGCCAGGCGCTGCGGGTGGTGTTCTTCCTGCCCGTGGTCACGCCGATGGTGGCCAACGCGATCGTGTGGCGGATGATCTACCAGCCCAACGGGTTCATCGACGGCTCGCTGTACGCCGTCACCGGCGTGCATGCGCCGAACTTCCTCGGCGAGCAGGGCTGGGCCATGTTCGCCGTCGTCGCGATGAGCGTGTGGCAGGGGTTCGGGTACAACATGCTGGTCTTCTCGGCCGCGCTGGACGCCATCCCGCGCCAGCTCGTGGAGGCATCGCAGATCGACGGGGCGGGGCCGTGGCGGCAGTTCTTCCACGTCACGCTGCCGATGATCTCCCCGGCGATGTTCTTCGCCACGACCATGACGCTGATCACGTCGTTCCAGGTCTTCACCCAGCCGTTCCTGATGACCGGCGGCGGGCCCGGCATCGACACCGAGACGCTCATGATGTTCGTCTACAACCAGGGCTTCTCCGTCTACCAGTTCGGACTCGCGTCCGCCGCGGCCTGGATCCTGTTCGTGCTGATCCTGGGCGTGACCGCGGTGCAGTTCGCCGGCCAGCGCAGATGGGTCACCTACGATGTCTGAACACGTGCACGCCGCCCCGGCCGCCCCCTGGGGGCACCGGATCAGACTGGTCGTCTCGCATGTGGCCCTCTACCTGGTGGCCGCCGCGTTCGTGTCGCCTCTGGTGTACATGGTGGCCACGTCGCTGAAGCGTGCCGACGAGGTGTTCGGGTCGCCGCCGAGCCTGCTCGGCTCGGTGGTCCGGTGGGAGAACTACAGCGAGGCGTTCGAATTCCTGCCGTTCGGGCGTTTTGTGATCAACGGACTCGCCGTCGCCGTCTGCGGCACCGTCGTGGTGCTGGTGGCGTCGACCATGTCGGCGTACGCTTTCTCACGGCTGCGCTGGCGCGGTCGCGACGGGATCTTCCTGGTCTTCCTGTCCACCTTGATGATCCCCCAGGAAGTGCTGGTCGTGCCGATGTTCATGCTCATGCGCTGGTTCGGGTGGGTGGACTCGTTCCAGGCGCTGATCTTCCCCTGGGCGTTCACCGCCTTCGGGACGTTCATGCTGCGCCAGTTCTTCCTGACCATCCCCGAGGAGATCGCGGAGAGCGCCCGCCTCGACGGCGCGGGAGCGGTGCGCGTCTTCACCAGCATCATGCTGCCGCTGATCAAGCCCGCGCTCGCGGTGCTGGCGGTCTTCACGTTCATCAACTACTGGAACAGCTTCCTGTGGCCGCTGATCATCATCAACTCGGTGGACGAGAAGGCCACGGTCCCGCTGGGCCTGCAGCTCTTCTTCGGGCAGCAGGGCACCCAATGGAACCTCGTCATGGCCGCGGCCGTGATCTCCATGGCCCCCACCACGGCGCTGCTCGTCATCCTGCAGAAGCACCTCGTACGCGGGATCGCGACCAGCGGTCTCGGCGGCCGCTGAACCTCTTGAGGAAAGGAACGTTGTGCAGCACCACGCCTGGTTCTCCGAATCCCGGTTCGGCATGTTCGTGCACTGGGGCCTGTACGCCCTGGCCGCCCGGCACGAGTGGGTGAAGAACCGCGAACGCCTGACCGACGAGGACTACCAGCCGTACTTCGACCACTTCGATCCCGACCTGTACGACCCGGCGCAATGGGCGCGGCTGGCCAAGGAGGCCGGCATGCGCTACATCGTCGTCACGACCAAGCACCACGACGGCTTCTGCCTGTGGGACTCGGCGCACACCGACTACAAGGCGACGCGCACCCCCTGGGGCAAGGACCTGATCGCGCCGCTGGTGGAGGCGGTCCGCGCCGAAGGGCTGAAGGTCGGGTTCTACCACTCGCTGATCGACTGGCACCACCCCGAGTTCCCGGTCGACTCCCTGCACCCCCAGCGCGACGACGAGGCGTTCAAGGCCGCCGCCGCGGGACGTGACATCTCCAAGTACACCGAATACCTGCACGCCCAGGTACGCGAGCTGCTCACCGGCTACGGCCGGATCGACTACCTGTTCTTCGACTTCTCCTACCAGGGCCGGCCGGGACACTGGGGCGGCAAGGGCGCCGACGACTGGCGCGCGCACGAACTGCTGGAGATGGTCAGGGAGCTCCAGCCGGGCATCATCGTGAACGACCGGCTCGACATCCCGGGCGACTTCGTCACCCCCGAGCAGTACCAGCCCGCCGGACCGATGACCGTCGACGGCCGCGAGGTGCCGTGGGAGGCGTGCCAGACCCTCAACGGCAGCTGGGGGTACGACCGGGACAACCTCGACTACAAGACGCCGGACCTGCTCGTACGGATGCTCGTCGACAGCGTCGCCAAGGGCGGCAACCTGCTGCTCAACGTGGGCCCGGACGGGCGCGGCCAGATCGACCCCCGCGCGCGCCGGATCCTCGGCGACCTCGGCGCCTGGATGCGACTGAACTCCCGCTCGGTCTACGGCTGCGGGCCCAGCGACTTCACACCGCCGCCCGACTGCCGCTACACCCAGCGCGGCGATCGGCTCTACCTGCACGTGTTCCAGTGGCCGTTCGGCCACCTCCACCTGCCGGGGCTGGCCGGGCGGGTGAAGTACGCCCAATTCCTGCACGACGCGTCGGAGATCCGCACCCGCGTCATCGATCCCGGCCAGAAGGCCGGCCTCACGACGATGGGCGCCCAGGCTCCGGACGTCCTGACCCTCGACCTGCCCGTACAACGTCCCGACGTCGCCGTGCCCGTCGTCGAGCTGTTCCTCAGCTGACCCTGTCGTCCGCGAGGGCCCGCGACGGCGTCAGCAGCGTGGACAGTGCCCAGCGGCCGGGTCCGAGGACGGCGATGAGCAGGAAACCCCAGCAGAAGAGCGCGGCCTTCTCGCCGCCGTTCTCGATCGGGAACAACGCCTGCGGCTGGTGGACGATGAAGTAGGCGTAGGCCATGGTGCCCGAGCAGATGACGGCGGCGGCGCGGGCACCAAGTCCGAGCAGGACGAGGACGCCGCCGATCAGCTCGATGACGGCGGCCCACCATCCGGGCCATTGCCCGAAGCCGGGCGCCGGGCCCGGCGACCCGCCCAGCACGTCGAAGAGCGTCGCCGCGCCATGGCAGGCGAACAGCAGGCCCAGCACGA
Source organism: Nonomuraea sp. NPDC050153 (assembly GCF_044460125.1). Classification (NCBI taxonomy): domain Bacteria; kingdom Bacillati; phylum Actinomycetota; class Actinomycetes; order Streptosporangiales; family Streptosporangiaceae; genus Nonomuraea; species Nonomuraea sp. NPDC050153. The sequence goes on along the minus strand of NZ_JBITJQ010000003.1, from coordinate 154,824 downwards.
ACCGGTACAGGGCCAGGAACAGATCCTTATTCTTGTTCAACAGGTCCACGGCAAATGCCCTTTCTTGCTGTTGAAAAGTATGGGAGCGCTCCCAAACAGATTCTTGAGATCGGCCGCACCTGTCAATGCGGCACCACTCGCGAGATCGGTCCAAAACGCGCTGCATATATGCCGAACTGCCCGGACGCCCTGGCCATAAAGTTTCGCATTCGTGAAATTTTCATCAGCGCACGGGCTCTTCCGGCAAAACTCGGCGCGAAACTTGACACGAATGACGAGGTCGCGGTAAATCCCGGCATACGAAAGCCGCCCGGAGCAGGCTCCGGGCGGCCGTCGCAGGGATCGGCTACCGCTTGGCGCACAGAGCGGTGTCCATGGCCTTGATCACGTTCTCGTGGGCGTCCTCGTCGGCGGGCAGCGACGTGACGGCGACGGTGGCGGCCCGGCCGTCCTCGGTCACCCCGTTGCGGGTCTCGTAACCGTCGATGTCACCGCCGTGGCCCCAGGTGACACCGCCGCAGCTCAGCGGCATCTTCATCAGGCCCAGCCCGTACTCCCAGCCGGCCGGGAAGCCGGGCGCCTTCATCGTGTGCTTCATGGCCGCGAGCTGCTCCGGCTTGAGCAGCTTGCCGTCCATGAGGGCGCTCATGAAGCGGTTGAGGTCGCTCGGCGTGCCGATCAGCTGCCCGGCCGCCCAGCCCCACGACGGGTCCAGGTTCGTGATGTCCTTCAGCTTGCCGCCGGGCTTCTCGGACCCGTACCCGTGCGGGTGGCGCCCCCGGATCGTCTTGTCCCCCTTGGCCGGCCAGTACGTGTCACGCAGCCCGATCGGCTTGATGATCCGGTCCGTGATCACCTCGGCCACCGGCCGCCCGGTGACCTTCTCGATCAGCAGGCCGGCCAGGACGTAGTTGGTGTTGCTGTACTCCCAGCCGCCCCGTGCGAACGACGCCTTGTGCGCGAAGGCCATGTCCAGAAGGTCCTGGGGCGAGCGGTAGACGTCACGGCTCTTGAACATGCTCGGCATCCAGCGGGTGTAGTTCGGCAGGCCGCTGGTGTGCTGCAGCAACTGCCGTACGGTGATCTTCCGGCCGTCGATGCCCTTGCCGCGCACCACCTTCGGCAGGTACGTCTCGATCGGCTCGTCCAGGTCGACCTTGCCCTCGCCGACCAGCTGCAGCACCGCCACGGCGGTGAACATCTTGGTGTTGCTCGCGATCCGCACCCGGCCGTCGACCGGCACCTCCGCCTTGGTCGTCAGGTCCGCGACGCCGGCGGTGTAGTGGCGGGTCCGGCCCTTCGCGTCCTGCACCGCGGCCAGCGCCGCCGGGAACTTGTTCTTCTTCACCAGCTCGTCGAGCTTCCTCTGCACGGCGTCGGGCCGGTGGTTGCGCTTCAGCTCGTCGCGTACCTCGGCCAGCTCGGCGGACAGGCTCTCGTCCGGGCTCTGCCGGACGACGCTCGCGGTGCGGTCGAGCCCGGTGGCCGCGGCGGCCGGCGTACCTGCCACGACCAGTCCCGACAGCGCCGTCAGCGCGGCCGCCGCGAGGACCCGCACGCGCCGGGAGGACTTCGACTCGGAAGAGGTACGCGACATGGGAAACGCTCCTGAATTCTTGGTGGGGGTCGTCCGTTCCGGACATCACCAAGAATGTCGGTGCAGGGCATCCTTGATCGATCCCATCCGCTGGAGCCTTCAGGTACAGCCAGCTGTACCCGAAGGCGTCCGCGGCCCCTCGCCGTACCGGGGGTCAGGACGGGCAGGTCCCGGCCAGTGCGCTGATGACCCCGTCGATGAACACCTGCGACTTCGGTTCGTCGGCGTGCGCCACCCCGGGGAACTCGGCCTTGCACCACACCCCGTCGATGACGTCGTTGCGCGTCTCGTCGAGGGAGCTCACCAGCAGCGTGTACCGGACGGCGCCGGGCGTCGGGTCACCGCTGTTGAGCTGGCTCATGAAGCTGCTGGTGGGACACATCTGCCCACCCTTGTCCTGCGCCAGGAGGCAGGCCGGCCAGTAGCCGCGCTGGCCGGTGCCCATCGAGACGTAGCTCAGCGTCGCGTCGGCCCCGCCGAGGGACTTCAGGTAATGGCGCGCCGACAGCCCTCCCATGCTGTGCCCGACGAGGCTGACCTTCCCTCCCCCGTTCTCCTGCCGCACCTGGGCCACCAGGTCCCTGATGGCTCCGGCGTTGGCGATGTTCTCCTCCCCGGGCAGGTCGATCGTGTACGCGGGATGGCCGGCCTGCTCCAGCGCCGCCTCCATCTGAGCGAACTCGGTGGGCGACCCGTTCCAGCCGTGGATCAGGATGACCGGCTCCGGCTGCGCGGCCTGCACCTGCTGGCCGGCTCCCAGCCCGGCCAGCAGGATTCCCGCGACGATCAGCCCTCCGATGCGGCGGCGCCTCGATGACATGAGTCACACCTCGCTATCCCTAGGGTGCATTCACTTACAGAACACTCGGTAAGTGATGCGCTAGATTTAGCATCGTGCCCCGGCGTAGACAAGACCCCAGCAGACAGGAGCTCGTTCGCCGCCGGCGGGAGGAGATCATCGCCGCGGCCGCGGAGACGTTCGCCCGCGACGGCTACCGCGGCACCGCCCTCTCCGAGATCGCGGCCCGGGCCGGCATCAGCGAGCCCGGCCTCCTGCACCACTTCGGCAACAAGGCCAATCTGCTCCTGGCCGTGATCGAACGGCGTGACCTCGACAGCGAGGCGTTCGCGATGGAGATCCTGGGCATGGAGCCGTCGGGGCGGCTGCGGGCCATGCCGGAGTTCGCGCGCCGCAACAAGGAGCGGGCGGGGCTGGCCAAGCTGTTCACCGTCCTGGTCGCCGAGAGCCTCGAACCTGACGCGCCCGGCCACCGGCACTTCGTCGAGCGCTACCGCGCGATGCGCGCCATCGTCGCCGACAGCATCCGCTCCGCCCAGGCCGCCGGCCTCACCCGCCAGGACATCGACCCCGCGGCCAAGGCGGCCGAGATCATCGCGACCCTCGACGGCCTGCAGACCCAGTGGCTGCTCGACCCCGACACGATCGACATCGTGGCCGGCGTCGAGTCCTACGCCCGCACGCTGGAGCGCGACCTCGCCTGCGGCCCCGATGCGGGCGGCCGCGGGACGGCATGATGGCGGTCAAGAAGATCGTCGAAAGGTGTCACGTGGAGAAAATCGTGTCCGTCGCCGCCGCGTCGCTGCTGGTGATCGGCCTCGCGCCGGCCGCTCACGCCGTGCGGACCGCGAGCGACGTCTACGCCGACTATGCGGAGCTCTCCGCCCACGAGGTCGAGGGCGAGGACTACCGCCGCGTCGTGCGCGTCCCCGGCGGGGCGAAGGTGGCGCACATCGCCATCCACGGCGGCGCGATCGAGGCGCCGACCTCTCAGCTCGCCGACGAGGCCGCCGGACGCACGCACGCCTACTATGCGTTCGAAGGCATCAAGGGCTCCGGCAACAGCGCCCTGCACATCACTTCCACGCACTTCGACGAGCCCAAGGCGCTTTCGGTGGTGGCGGGAGTCGACTACACCGTCTCCTGGCACGCCGCGGCGGGCGACGACGCCACCACCTACGTCGGCGGGCGCGACACGACATTGATGAAAAAGGTGACCGCCGAGCTGCGGGCCGCCGGGTTCCCGGTGGCGGCGTCCGTGCCCGACGAAATCGGCGGCGACAGCCCCCAGAACATCGCGAACAGAAACCGCAGGGGCATGGGAGTGCAGCTGGAGATCAGCCGGGGTCAGCGGGAGCGGTTCTTCGACGGAGGAAAGCTGAACCGCGCCTGGATCGAGAACCCGGCCAACCGCAAGAAAGCGTTCTACGACTACGTCGCGGCCGTCAATCGCGCCCTGGGCTGACGGTCAGCAGGTGTCGATGTAGCGCTGCTTCTGGATGTTCTCGCGGACGCGGTTGCGGGCGACCTGGGCCGCGCTCGGGTTGTTGGACATGGCGGTCACGGTGAAGTGGACCCTCGCGAACTGGTTCGGTTGGTAGCTGGTCTGCGCCGGCGCGTAGGAAACCTCCACCAGGGTGTTGTCGTCGCTGCCCAGAACGGCGTTGGGCGGGGTGGCGACGGTCCTGAAGCCGTTGCGGCTCAATGCGGTCTGGGTGAACGAGCGGGTGTCTTTGTAACACATGGTCTTGACGAACCAGCCCGTGTGCCAGCTCAGCGCGGCCCTGGTCGTGGCGGCTTCGGTGGTGGCGCTGGTGACAGTGGCGACTGCCATTGTGGCGAGCACCAATCCCAGGCGAGCCTTCCGCAGGATGTCCATCATCGTTTCCCGTCCTTTCCCGGCGCGGGCGCGCCTTCGAAAGGCCTACGCCTCCATTAGGCGCTTCGCCGCTTAAAGCCGGGAAGGAGAAAAGAGTAAAAGCCCGCTCACCTGGGGCTGAGGCGCAGAATGGCGTGGTCGCCGGAGAGGAAAGGCACTTCCAGCCGCATGTTGTTGATGCGGGCGGGCCTGCCGGGCGTCAGGGACAGCTTGCCCTCGTCGCGGCAGCGCCCGTTGACGCAGCTGTCGGTGATGCTGACGTTCGTCCCCTCGACCTGCATCCCGCCGGTGAAACCCAGGAGCGCGATCGTGACCTCGTCCGGCTGGAGCGCGCTGATGGTGAGCCGCTGCACCCCGAACCGCTCGTTGATCCGGAGCCGGTCACCCACCCGGACCTCGACCTCGCAGTCGGCGTCCTTGCAGGACGCCAGCCTGCTCCCGTCAGCCGCCTGCGGCAGGGCGGGCGTGGGCTGGGGGGAGGCGGTCGGCGTGGGAGGCGCCGTGTGCGTCACCGCCGACAGCGGCGACGACGGCGTGGTACGCGAGTCGGCGCAGGCGGCGGCGAGAACGACCAGCAGAGCGGCGGCGGTGAACCGGTCGAGGGTCGGCATTGGGCTCCTCCAGGCGGGCACTCCTGACGTTGTGCCCGCCGGAGCTGCGAAAATAACTCTCCGGAGTCATTTCAACACAGAAAGCGATCAGCCGAGCTGGTACAGGGCTTGGCCGCCGCTGTCGGTGCCGCCGTAGTCCGAGGCGTCCACCAGAGTGCCGTTGGCCTTGACCCACTCCGTCACCGAGGAGTCTGTGTTTCTCGGGCCGTCGCCGCTGCCGATCAGGATGTACTTCAGCTGACCGCTGGAGACGTACTCCTCCAGTTTGGCGACGGTCATGGCGGGGTCGCTCCCGGTGAAGCCGCCCATGGCGATGACCGCCTCACCCGTGGAGAGGATGATCGAGGACGCGCTCTGCGCGCTGTCGACGGCCACCAGCCAGGTCGTGCCGCTTCGGTGGGACTTCAGGTACTCGATCATCCCGGTGCTCACCTGCCCACCACCGGGTCCGCGGCCGCCGTCAGAACGGCCGGAGGCGGGCGGCTGCCGCCGCGCCTCGTTCCCGGCCGGCCCGGCGGTCGGGTTGGTGCCCTGGACGGCCGAGGTCAGCGGGGTCACCGCGTACGCCGCGGGCCCGGCCAGACCGCCGAGCAGCCCGGCGACCAGGGCCACGGCGGCCAGCCGCCGGGCGCCGAACGCGCCCGCCAGCAGCCCCGGCACCGCCACCGCGGTCAGGCCCAGGACCACCCACGGCAGCCACGGCACGAAGTCACCGGTACGGCTGAGCACCACGAACGACCAGCCACCGGTGACCGCGACGCCGAGCGGCAGCGCCCATCTCCAGGCGGGGGAGCGCCGGTAGGCCCGCCACATCAGCACCCCGCCGATCCCGGTGAGCGCGGCGATCGCCGGAGCCATGGCGGTGGCGTAGTAGGGGTGGAAGGTGCCCTCGGAGAAGCTGAACACCAGGAAGTGGATCGCGAGCCAGCCGCCCCACAGCAGCAGGGAGACCCGGACGGGCTCGGTTCGCGGCCGGCGGCCGACCAGCGCGAGCCCGACGACCAGTGCGAGGACCGCGAACGGGATCAGCCACGAGATCTGGCCGGCCATCGTGTCGTTGAACAGCCGGGTCGCCCCGGCCTCGCCGCCGAAGCTCGCGCCGCCGCCGTTCCCGCTCGCGCCGAAGATCCGGCCCAGGCCGTTGTATCCGATGACCAGGTCCCAGACGGTGTTGTCCTCGCTGCCGCCGATGTACGGCCGGCTGTCCGACGGCCACAGGTCGACGATCGCCATCCACCAGGCGCTGGCGGCCACGAGGGCCGCTCCCGCCGCGAGCAGGCGACCGGCCCGCCGGAGCAGCGTTCCGGGCGCGGCCACCAGGTAGGCCACGGCGAAGGCGGGCACGACCAGGTACGCCTGCAGCATCTTGGTGTTGAACGCCAGGCCGACCAGCACGGCCGCGGCCAGCAGCGTGCGCGTCCGGCCCGTGCGGATGGCCTCCAGGCAGAGCCAGGCCGCCGCGACCAGCAGCAGGACCAGGATCGTGTCGGGGTTGTTGTCCCTGTTGATGGCCACGGTGATCGGGGTGAGCGCCATGACCGCCGCCGCGATCAGGCCGGCGACGGGCGAGGCGAGCGCCCGCCGCACCGCCGAATGGACCAGCCCCACGGCGGCGACGCCGGCCAGCGCCTGGGGAAGCAGCATGCTCCACGTCCCGAACCCGAAGACGCGGGCCGACAGGCCCATCACCCACAGGGCCAGCGGCGGCTTGTCGACGGTGATGAAGGAGCCGGAGTCCAGGGCGCCGAAGAAGAACGCCTTCCAGCTCTGGGTGCCGGAGTAGACGGCGGCGGCGTAGTAGGTGTTGGCGTAGCCGTTCTGGCCGAGCGCCCAGGTGTAGAGGAAGGCGGACAGGGCCAGCACGCCCCAGAACGCGGGGCGTGCCCACCGCGGGTCCCGCGGCGGCGCGGCGGGAGTGGCGCGATCGACCGGGCGGTCGAGCAGTTGCGCGGTCATCGCGCCCACCGCGTCCGCGCCACTCGCCACATCCCCTTGAGGTCGTCCATGGCGGTCCTGACGATGTCGACCCGGCTGTCGGGATCGTCCACCCAGTCCACGGGGATCTCGTGGATCCGCAGCCCGCGGCTCTCGGCCAGCAGGAGCAGCTCGGTGTCGAAGAACCACTCCTGGTCCTCCACGACGGGCAGCAGCGCCTGTGCGACCTGCGTCCGCGCCGCCTTGAACCCGCACTGGGCGTCGGAGAACCGGGCGCCCATGAGGGAGCGGAGCAGCAGGTTGTAGGCGCGGGAGATCAGCTCCCGCTTGGGCCCGCGGACCACGTTCGAGCCCCTGGACAGCCGGCTGCCGATGGCAAGGTCGCTGTGCCCGGACAGCAGCGGCGCCACCAGCGGGAAGAACGCGTCCAGATCGGTGGACAGGTCGACGTCCATGTAGCTGACGACGTCGGCGTCGCTCTCCGACCAGACCTTCCGCAGTGCCCTGCCCCGCCCCTTCCGGTCGAGGCGCACCGCCCGCACGTGGGGCAGCTCCCGCTCCAGCCCGGCGGCGATCCCCCAGGTGCCGTCGGTGCTGGCGTTGTCCGCGATGGTGATCCGGAAACCGTAGGGAAAGGTGCGGACCAGGTAGGAGTGCAGCCGGCGCACGCTCTCCGCCAGGACCCGCTGCTCGTTGTGGACGGGGACCACGACCTCGACCAGGCGGGTCCCCGTTGCCGCCTCAACCCGAGGCGCTGTCACCGTCATCATGCTCATGACAGAGACGATCGAGGGCCGCCATGGGATGGGGCTGAGGCGACCATTAAGCCTCACTGAGACTGTGGCGCGGTCAGGTTAAACCTTGCTGAGACCGCGGCTCAGTCCGTGCCGGACACCAGCCCCACCCGGTAGGCGAGGACGACCGCCTGCACGCGGTCGCGCAGACCGAGTTTGGCCAGGATCCGTGAGACGTAGGTCTTCACGGTCTCTCTGGTAGACGTACTCGTCGACGTTGAAGGTGGTGACGACCAGCACCTTCGCGGCGGCCTCGACGGAGGGGCCGGCCAGTTGCCGGGTGGCCTCGATGCCGTTGACGTCGGTCGCGCGATCGGCGACCCGGCGAAGACGCTACGAGCGCGGCGGCACCCGGCGAATCACCAGTGAGCGGACGATTCAGGTAGCTCTCACGGGGGATGCCCGGACGCCATTGACGGACCCCGCTCATAAGGTTACGGTCGGGACCGGAATTGAGCGCAAACGAACACGACCCCTGGAGGTGGCGCATGCGGATTCCCCTGGAGGGCCCCTTAACGCGGCCCTGGTTCACGCGCGGGCGAGCACTTCGCGGGGCGGTGGCGACCGCGTTCCTGGCGACGCTGCTCACCGTGCCGTCCACGGCGGCGACCGCGGCCGACCTGCGGTTCGCCAACGAGAGTTTCGACGACGGGCTGGCCGGGTGGAGCGGCTCGCACAGCCAGGGCGGCTTCGAGGCCGTGTCCTGGGAGGGGCGCACCACGGCGCGCGTCACCGACGCCGACCCGAGCGCCGCCTACGGCAGGGAGAGCATGCCGGGCCTGCCCGCCACGGCGGGCACGCGCTACACCCTGTACGCCCAGGTCTGGGCGGAAACCGGCACCGCGTACCTGTATCTACGCTTCCGGGACGCCTCCGGCAACCTGCTGCCCGGCGGCGCGAGCGCCCCGGCGACGGGCAGGCGCTGGAACCGCGTCTCGGCCTCGGGCGTCGCCCCCGCCGGCACGGCCACCGTCTCGGCCCTCGTCTACTCGGGCGTGGCCGACGTGGCCACCGCCTACTGGGACGAGGTGCTGATCGCCAAGGACGTGACCGATCTGGGCGTGCAGATCGACAGCAGCGTGCCCAACGCCACCACCTTCGCGGGCGGCAGCGCGTACGCCGTCTACACCGGCACCGCGGACGTCAACCCGCAGCTGGCCGTGATCGACGTGACCACCGCGAAGGTGACCAAGAAGATCACCATCCCCGACAGCGCGGCCACGCCCACCGTCGGCGGCTGGGCGGCGGCCACCGCCACCGACGGCAGCGTCTACCTCGGCACCTACCCCAACTCCAAGCTCTACCGGCACGTCCCCGGCCAGTCCACGGTCACCGACCTGGGCCGGGCGGAGGGCGGCTACTCCTTCATCTGGGACCTGGAGCCGGGCGCGGGCGGGAAGGTGTACGGCGGCACCTACAACGACGGCCGCTACTTCAAGTACGACAACGGCGCCTTCACCACGATCGGCAGCGTGCCCATCGTGGCCGGCGCCCAATACGTGCGCAGCATCGCCCACGACCCGGCCGCCAACGCCACCTATCTCGGCACCGGCACGAACGCCGCCCTGGTCAGGTACGACAACGTCACGGGGCGGGTGGACAGCCTGCTCCCCGCGGCCTACGCCCACAACTCCATGGTGGGCGGGCTGACCTGGACGGGCGGCCGGCTGTTCGCCTGGACCGACCGCACCCTGCTCGTCCTGCGCGTCACGCGCAACGCCGACGGCTCGTACGCGGCCGCCACCGACGCCACGATCACCGACGTGGACCTGCAGCACTCCCCCGCCCTCGACGGCGCGATCTGGTTCGTCAAGGACGGCCTGCTGCACTCCTACGACATCGACACCCGGACCGTGCGGGCGACCTCCGTCCGGCCCGGACTCGACGTCACCGGCTACACCTGGTCCGGCAGCACGCTGGTCGGCCTCGGCGCGGCCACGGACGGCACCAGGATCTTCAAGTACGAGCCCGCCGACGGCCGCTGGAGCAGCACCCTCGTGACCGGCACTCCCGTCCTGCCCGCCGCGATCAACGCGCTCGGCACGGGACCCGACGGCCGCGTCTACACCGGCGGCTACCTGACCGGCGGCACCGGCGTCCACGACCCGCTGCGGAGCGACGCCGACGACAGCCGGCCGGACCGGCCGACCCTCAACGGGCTCAACCAGACCGACAGCCTGCTGGCCCACGACGGCCTGCTCTACCTCGGCGTCTACCCCTCGGCCCGGCTCTACGGCTACGAGCCCGGGGCCCCGTGGCCGCCCACGCTCAGGTACACCGGCGGCGAGGCGGGCGACAAGGCCGACGACTGCGAGCCCGGCGCGGGCCCGCCGCCGCAGGACCGGCCGTACGCGCTGGCCGGCGGGCCGGACGGCACCGTCTACATGGGCACGGTGCCGAAATACGGCAAGCGCAGCGGCGCCCTCACCGTCTGGAAGCCGGGCACGGCCGGGCGGACCCTGTGCGTGGTGCCCGACCAGTCCGTCGTCTCGCTGGCCTACGCGGGCGGCAAGCTGTTCGGCGGCACCTCCACGCGCGGCGCGCTGGGCGTCGACCCCGTCTACGCGCCGGGGGCCTCGGCCACGCTGTTCTCCTACGACCCCGCCACCGGCGCCGTGCGCCCGCACCCGCTCCCGCTGACGGCGCCCAAGGCCGTCACCGCCCTGACGGCGGTGGACGACGAGCTCTGGGGGCTGGCGGGCGGCTCGCTGTTCACCCTCGACCCGGCGCGGCCCGACGCGATCACCACCAAGCGGCTGTTCGCCGACCCCGACTACGCGGCCAAGCCCAGCCTGGCCTGGCGTGACGGGGTGCTGCTGACCCTGCCCCAGGATCCCCTGCGGGTGTACGGCACGGCCGGCGACCAGATCTTCGCGATCGACAGGTCGACGAAGGCCGTGACCGTGCTGCTGACGGTCGCGGGGATGGAAGGGCTGACCGCCGACGACTTCGGCAACCTCTACTACAAGATCAACGAGCGGTTGTTCCGGCTCGCCGTTCCCCGCCCCTGAGCTGATTTCGGCCTGAACCGATATTTCAAAGGAAGCATGCCCGTGCGAAGAATGATCAGAGCCCTGGTCGCGGTCCTGACGGGCGCGGCGCTCGCGGTCGTCATCTCCCCCGCGCTCCCCGCGCAGGCGGGGATCTGGCACGAATACCCGTCCCCGGCGAACCGGACCTGCAGCGACAGCCGGGTCTACAACGGCACCTCCTACCAGGTGTGCCTGGAGTTCAACACCGCCCGCACACAGGTGCGCACCGTCGCCTTCATCAACCCGGGCGCGTACACCAACTTCCAGGTCAACCTGCGGCTCTGGTTCGGCGGGAACGGGCCGGACATCACCGACTCGTGCCCGACCATGACCACGAACGCCAGCAGGGCGTGCTACACCGCGTTCACCGATCTCAGGCGCCCCTACGTCGTCACCGAGGCCAAGTTCGGCATCGCGGGCACGTGGCAGCTCCCGGTCCGGGCCCTGGACATGCGGCTGTCCGCCAAGCAGCAGGAGAAGGACAACTGGTGCGGCCCCGGCGTCGCGCAGACCACGCTCGCCACGATCGGCTATTCGGCTCCGACGCAGTCCCAGCTGGCGGACCGGCTGCAGACCGACGAGATGCTCTTCGGCGTCACCATGCCGGGCAAGATCCCGCCGGCCGTCAACTCCTACATCCCGGACTCCGACTGGCAGTACCACTGGGAGGAGATAGCGGTCTCCAACGGCCAGACCTATGAGGCGGGTATCAACCGCATCGTCACGTCCCTGTCGCGCGGCAGGCCGGTGATGGTCCTCGTGATCCCGGGCAAGCTGCCCTGGAACACCACCGCCACGCCGTTTCAGCGGCACTATCTGACCATCCACGGCTACGGCGGTGTCGTTCACGGCGACGGGTCCGTCCACCCGTCGACGTTCAAGGTCGCCGACCCGTGGGACGCGAGCGAGCACTCCATCGACGTCGACAAGCTCCTGCTGGACAACGCCAACCTCGCGTGGAACTGGATCGACACGGTCGCCATCGTCACGACCTGAGCCCCGGCCCCGCCACCCGCGCCCGGCCGCCGCCGGGAGAAGGCCGGGGGCGGCCGGGGCGGGCATAGGTCAGCGCTCGGGTGCGGTCGGAGCCGTCATGACCGGTTGCTCGGCGGGAGCCTGGGCGGCCGGGGCTTCCGGGGCTTCCAGGGGACGGCGGTTGGCGCGGAGCCGGCGGGCCGCCAGGCCGATCCCCATGGCGGCGGCGCCGCCCAGCAGGCCGAGCAGCACCGGGACGAGGGTGGCGGACCACGGCCAGGCGCTGCCGGTCAGCTTGACGTCGAGCACCGGGTACTCCAGCGTCTTGGCGGCGAACCGGGCGGTCTGCACGTCATAGGTGCGGGCGATGTCGCGCAGCACCGGGTCGAACGCGAACTCCGGGTTGACGTGCAGGTACTCGGGCCGCAGCCCCGCGCCGCCCGCCACCCCGCGCCGGGCGGCGTCCACCCCGGGCACGAGGAGGCGGTCGAGGCCGGCCGCCGCGACCGTCGAGCGCGGGACGAACGTCAGGCCGTGCTCGGAGCGGATCGCGCCGTCGCCCACCGCGACGGTGCGCCCGACCATGGAGTACTCGGTGTAGGAGACGAACGCGGAGGCGAGCTCCAGCTCCCCTACACCCTCGGTGAGCTGGACGCCGATGGTCGACGGCCCGATCTGGTAGGAGGCGTTGAGCGCGACGACCACGTCCGGCGGCTCCAGGCCGGACTCGGGGAGCTGCGCGGCGGCGCCGGGCACGTAGTGGCGCCAGTGGACCCGCTGTGCCGCCTCGCGCGCGGTGGCCGGGTCGAGCAGCCGCTCGATGATCCGGAGGGCGCCGTCCATCCCGGACAGCACGCCGGCGGTGGTGATCACGTTCCCGTCGTCGACGTACCGCGTGCCGCTCGTCCACCTGACGTCGCCGAAGTCCTCGCGCAGCCCGGACAGCCGCAACCAGTGGGAGGTCGCGGGCCTGCCGTCCAGCAGCCCGCTCGCGGCGAGCGCGCGCGCCCCTGCGCAGACGCTGACGGTCAGCGCGCCGGCCGCCGACTGCTGCCGCAACCAGGCGCTGATCGAGCCGGACTCGGCCGGGGCGGGCGGCTGCAGGGCCGGGACCACCACGGCGTCGAGGGTGTCGCGCTGGTCGGCCATCAGCCGCGTCAGCTCGTCGAACGTCAGGTCCGGCACGATGTCCAGGCCCCCGGTCAGGGGCACCAGCCGGGGTCCGGCCGACACGACGTAGGTGTTCACCCGGCCGGTGCCCGCCAGCACCTCGTACGGCCCCAGCAGGTCGGCCGCGTTGGCGCCCTTGCCGCCGACCAGGAAGGCGACCGTGGGCTTGGCCGGATCGTGGACCTTGGCCGCCGGCCGGACCGACACGGTGTCCTGGCGCGCCCGGTACAGGTCGCCGAACTTGCCGACGGTGTTCACCGCGGAGACCCCGGCGGGGATCAGCAGCACGGCCGGCACGACGGCCGCCCGCCCGACCCACTTCCACCGGATGTTCAGGCGATGGTGGTGGTGCAGGTACTCCTCGCGCCGCCGCAGCATAGCCACCGCCATGAGGACGAACATGAGCGTGTGCCCGATCGACATCACCAGGTGCCCGGGCAGCACGCCGAGCCAGTACGGGACGAGCAGCACCAGGAACGGCGCGAACATCGCCAGGCTCATCTCGCCGACGGCGGCCCAGCCGTGGCGGCGCACCCGCATCCAGACGGCCATGCCGACGGTCATGTCCGCGGCCATGATCAGCGTGCCGACGTCGAACCGGGTGCTCCCTGGCAGGACCGCGCCCCACACCAGGCCGAGCAGCAGCATCCCCAGGCTCATCGCGATGACCATCTCGATGTAGTGCCAGATGAATCGCCCGGCCAGGCGCGCCCTGCTGGTCCGTGGCTCGTGAACAGTCATTGCCGCACTCCTAAAGGTCGTGGCGGAGGTTGTGGCGCCCTGGCCGACCAGTGCCAGTTCAGCCCGGCGGCCGGAATCCGGGCAAGCGATCACCGGCCGGTTGTCCGAATAGCGGGGAATCGTGTCGGTAATGGACTGGCTCAGGTCGTTTCCCAGGGGCGATGTCTCTCTGCTGCCGAGTGTCGTCCGATCAGCGCGGACGCAACCGGTGCCGGGGGCACGAGGTCGACGTGGGATTCGCACCGCGTCCGGCGTGCACTCTGCACGTGCCGGTCCGCCCGGCGGAGCCACGCCCGGCCGGGGTTCCCGGTGTGCCGCCGGTTGCCCGCCCGCCGGACCCTGATCCTGACCGGCCTGCCCAGGCCGGGGAACCTTCAGCGCGCGCCGGCCGCCATCCGGTCATGGCCTACCGTTTCATCCCATGACTGGAATCTTCACGGTATTCCACGCCTCTCCCGGCGACGGGGACGCGGTGGGCGAGATCCATACGGAGTCCTGGAAGGTCGCCTACGCCGGTTTCTTCTCCCCGGAGTTCTTCGAAGGGGCGGTGAGGCATCGGCTCGGCAAGTGGCACGGCGTGCTCGCCGAGGGCAAGGACACCGTCATGCTCGCCGCGCTGGACGGGCGGCCGCTGGCCTTCTCCTACTTCGGCTCCTCGCCGGAACACCAGGGGTCGGCGGAGCTCTTCGGCTTCTACGGCCACCCGGACGGCTGGGGCACCGGCATCGCGGGTGCCCTGATGACCGCGTCCCTGGAGCGGATGCGTGAGGAGGGCTTCGGGCGGGTGCATCTGTGGACATTGCGTGACACGCCGCAGTCCCGCCGTTTCTACGCCAAGAGCGGCTTCACGGAGTCCCGCGCGGTCCGCGGCCACGACTTCGGCGACGGCAACCCGATCGAGCAGGTCGAGTACGAGCTGATCCTCCGCTGACCCGCCCGCCGCGGGGGCCGCGCCGGGGAAGCGGCACCCTGGGTGAGATCGCCGTCGCCCTCCGGTGACCGGCTGGACGAGGGCCCCTGACCTGCCGTCGCATCGCATCTGTTACTCTATGCCACAAATAGGTTACCTTGTGTCATTCGGGGGGCTCTTGTGAAGGTCGCCTGCGTCGGCGGCGGACCCGCCAGCCTGTACTTCTCCATCCTGATGAAGCGGGTGGACCCGTCCCATGACATCACCGTCTACGAGCGCGACCCGGCCGGCTCGACGTACGGCTGGGGCGTGACGTACTGGGACGAACTGCTCGGCTACCTCCACGCCGCCGACCCCGAGTCCGCGCGCGCCATCCGCGCGAACTCGGTGCGCTGGGAGAGCTGGGTCGCGCACGTCCGCGACCGCGCGACGGTGACGGTGGACCACGGGGACGAGGGCTTCGGCATCGGCCGGCACCGGCTGCTCGACATCCTCGTCGAACGGGCCCGCGCGCTCGGCGTACGCGTCGAGTTCGAGCGCGAGATCGCGAGCGAGGAGGAGCTGCCCGACGCCGATCTCATCGTCGCCGGCGACGGCGTCAACAGCGTGCTGCGCGAGCGCCACGCCGGCCACTTCGGCCCCGAGTTCGCGGTCGGCGAGAACTACTACACCTGGCTCGGGACCACCCAGATCTTCAAGGCCTTCACCTTCGCCTTCTCGGAGACCCCGCACGGCTGGATCTGGTGCTACGGCTACGGATTCGGCGAGACGCACAGCACCTGCATCGTCGAGTGCTCCCCCGCGACCTGGCGAGGGCTCGGGCTCCACGAGGCCGGCGAGGCCGACAACCTGGCCCTCCTGGAGAAGCTCTTCTCCGAGATCCTGGACGGGCACCCGCTGATCGGCCGGGCGCACGCCGACGGCAGCTCGCACTGGCTGAACTTCCGCACCCTGACCAACCGGACGTGGCACCGCGGCAACGTCGTCCTGATGGGAGACGCCGCGCACACCACGCACTACTCCGTCGGCGCGGGCACCGCACTCGCGCTCGGCGACGCCGCCGGCCTGGTCAACGCGCTGTACGAAGAGAAGGAGCTCGCCGCCGCCCTGGCCCGCTACGACCGCGACCGCAAAGCCGCGATCGTGGCCACCCAGAAGACGGCCCATCTCAGCGCCCAGTGGTACGAGAACCTGGAGCGCTACATCCACCTGCCGCCGCGGCAGATGTTCGAGCTGCTCGGCCGGCGGCATTCGGCGCTGCTCCCGCACCTGCCGCCGAGGCTGTACTACGCCATCAGCCAGGTGACCGGGGCGCCGCCCAGGTTCGTGTCCTGGCTGGGCTCGAAGGTCACGCGATCCCCGCAAGCGCCCCTGATGTGATCGCGCTCAGTGCTCCGGGCCGCCCCGCAGCCGCAGCGCCCGATACCGGGGCCGGCGGCGGCGGGCGTGCGATGATCGACCTCATGCCGCCGCCCGCCCCGGAGCAGCTTCGTGGAGTGGGACGCTTCCCAGGTGATGTACGTCAGCCGACGCTGATCCGGTGCCGGAAGACCCAGTACGTCCAGCCCTGATAGAGCAGCACCAGCGGCAGGAAGATCACCGCGACCCAGGTCATGAGGCTGAGCGTCTTCGGGGTCGCGGCCGCGTTGCCGACGGTCAGGCTGTAGGCCGGGTCGATCGTCGACGGCAGGACATCGGGGTGGAGGACCGCGAACAGGCTGATCACGGTCAGGCCGATGGCGACCGCCGACAGGAGGAACGCCCAGCCCTGGCGGCCCCGGCCCACGACGACCAGCGCGGAGACGAAGGCGAGGACCGCGAGGGCCGCCAGGACGACCGTGGCGGGGCTCCCGCTCCGGAGCTGCGTCCAGGCCAGGAAGACCACCGCGAGCACCGCCGCGACGACGCCCGTCCGCACCGCCACCGCGACCGCGCGCCGGCTGAGCTCCCCGGTGCTCTTCAGCGCCAGGAACATCGCGCCGTGCGTGGCGAACAGCGTCAGCGTCGTCAGCCCGCCGAGCAGCGCGTACGGGTTGAGCAGGTCCGGCAGCGTGCCCACGTACTCGTGGCGGGAGTCGAGCCGGATGCCCCGCACGATGTTCGCGAAGGCCACCCCCCACAGCAGCGCGGGCACGAACGAGCCCGCCACGATGCCCGCGTCCCAGCGCCGCCGCCAGGTCAGGGAGTCGCGCTTGCCGCGGTACTCGAAGGCCACCCCGCGCACGATCAGCGCCACCAGGATCAGCAGCAGCGGCAGGTAGAACGCGCTGAACAGCGAGGCGTACCACTCGGGAAAGGCGGCGAACGTGGCCGCTCCGGCGGTGATCAGCCACACCTCGTTGCCGTCCCAGACGGGGCCGATCGTCGCGATCAACGCCCGGCGTTCCGCGTCGTTCCCGGCGATGACGGGCAGCAGCATGCCGACGCCGAAGTCAAACCCCTCCAGGACGAAATAGCCCAGCCAGAGCACGGTGATCGCCACGAACCAGACGTCGGTGAGCTCCATCGCGCGATCTCCCTGCTAGTAGGCGGGCGACGGCTCGCCTGGCTCGATGCTGTCGGCGGACGGCGGGGCCGCCTTGCCGTACTTGATCATGAGGCCGGCCTCCACCACGGCCAGCGCGCCGTACAGGAGGGTGAAGACGATCAGCGAGGTGAGCACGGTGCCCGCGCCGACGCTGGGCGAGACGCCGTGAACGGTCTTCATCTGGCTGAAGACGATCCACGGCTGCCTGGCCGTCTCGGTGAAGATCCACCCGAAGCTGTGCGCGAGGAAGGGCAGCACGACGGACCACACGGCGAGCCGCCAGATCCAGCCCTTGCCGCGAACGCGTCCGCCGCGGGTCAGCCAGAGCAGGACGAGCGCCACCAGCCCCGCGAGCATGCCGAAGCCGATCATCAGCCGGAAGGACCAGTAGGCGAGCGGGATGTAGGGACGGTAGTCCCCCGGGCCGAACCTGCGCTGGTACTCCGCCTGGAGGTCGTTGATCCCCTGCACCTTGCCGTCGAACGAGCCGGTGGCCAGCTGCGACAGCAGCCCCGGGACCTCCAGCGCGAACAGCGGCTTCGTCCCGTCGAGCGTCCCGATGGTGAACAGGGAGAACGGCGCCGGCTGCCGGGTCTCGTAGAGCGCCTCGGCGGCGGCCATCTTCATCGGCTGCGTCTGCGTCATGATCTTGCCGAGGACGTCGCCGGAGACGAGGGTGCCGGCGGCGCCCACCAGCACCGCAGCCGCGCCGAGCCGGAGGGACGGGCGGAAGACGTCGGCGTCCCGCTTCCTGGCCAGGTGCCAGGCGGAGACGGCCATGAGGATCACCCCGCCGGCCAGCCAGGAGCCCAGGATGGTGTGCGGGAAGGTGGCCAGCAGGACCTTGTTGGTCAGCACGGCCCCGAAGTCGGTCAGCTCCGCCCGCCGGTTGACGACGAAGCCCACCGGCCACTGCATGAACGAGTTGGCGGCCAGGATGAAGTAGGCGGAGACCGTGCTGCCGATCGCCACCACCCAGATGCACGCGAGATGCACCAGTTTGGGCAGCCGACCCCAGCCGAACATCCACAGCCCCAGGAACGTCGACTCCAGGAAGAACGCCAGCAGCGCCTCCAGCGCGAGCGGGGCGCCGAAGACGTCACCGACGAACCTGGAGTAGGAGCTCCAGTTCATGCCGAACTGGAACTCCTGCACGATCCCCGTCACCACGCCCATGGCGAAGTTGATCAGGAAGAGCGTGCCCCAGAACTTGGTGGCGCGGAGGTAGGCCGGGTTGCCGGTGCGTACCCAGGCCGTGTTCAGGATCGCCACCAGCACCGACAGCCCGATCGTGAGCGGCACGAACAGGAAGTGGTAGACCGTGGTGATCCCGAACTGCCAGCGCGCGAGATCCACGGTGTCCATGTTCCGACTGTAAGCGCCCGATCACGCACCGCTTGTTACGACACGCCCCGGTGCTCAGTCCGGCTGATCACTCGGCCGCAGGGCCACGGGCAGGGGCCGTTCGCAGGTGCTCGTGATGGCCACCGACGTGCCCGAACGCGCCGCGGCCAGCAGCGACTCCATGACGTCGAGCACGTGGAAGGCCAGCGCGCCGCCCGCGCGGGGCTCCTCGCCCGCCGGGGTCGCCGCGAAGTCCGCCAGCCCCACGCCGCGCCCGGCCTCGGCGTAGCCGGCCGACTCGGGAAGGTCGATCCAGCCGTCCTTCCCCGTCGAGATCAGGACCTGCCCGTCGAAGCGGTTGGGGTCGGGTACGACGAGCGAGCCGGCCTCGCCGTGCACCTCGATGTTGGGCGCCTTGGTCGCCGTCCCGTCGAAGCTCATCACCAGCGTGGACAGCGCTCCCGAGGCGTGCACGAGCACTCCGGTGACGTGGGTGTCGACCGTGACCGGGATCTCCTCGCCCTGGCGGGGACCCGAGCCGATCGTGCGCTTGGCCCGCGTGCGGCTGGCCGCGCCGATGACGCTCGCCACCGGGCCGAGCAGCGTCACCAGGCTGGTGATGTAGTACGGCCCCATGTCCAGGAGCGGCCCGCCGCCGGGGACGTAGTAGAAGTCGGGGTTCGGGTGCCAGCGCTCGTGGCCGGGGGTCGTCATCGTCGCGGTCGCCGCTATCGGCCTGCCGATCAGGCCGTCGTCGATGGCCTTGCGCGCGGTCTGCGTACCCGTTCCCAGGACCGTGTCGGGCGCGCACCCCACGCGTACCCGGGCGTCGGCGGCGGCCCCGAGCACGCGGGCGGCGTCCGCGGCCGTCGCGGCGAGGGGCTTCTCGCAGTAGACGTCCTTGCCCGCCGCGATGGCCCGCAGCGCGACCTCGGCGTGGGCGGCGGGAACGGTGAGGTTGAGCACGACGTCCACGCGCGGGTCCGCCACCAGCTCCGCCACGCTCAGCACGTCGACGCCCGCATAGGGACCTACCGCCTCCCGTGCCCGGTCGAGGTCCAGGTCGGCCACGGCCACCAGCCGCAGCTGCGGCAACCGGTCGATGGTCCGGAAATACTGGGCCGAGATCGCCCCGCACCCCACGACACCGACGTTCACCGGCTGGCCCACAACATTCCCCTTTCGATGATGGTGCGCACGCTGTCGTGATGCAGGACGTCGAGGCTGTGCCCGGGGGTGGTGACGAAGATCTTCCCGCTGCCCCACCGGCGGGTCCAGATCGCGGGCGAGGTGACCTCCCGGTGCCAGGGGTCCCACGGGCGGACCTTCTGCGTCGTGGTCGCCAGCACGTCGATGTAGTCGTCGGTCAGGACCCAGTACTGCTCGGTGACGAGGTCGAAGTCCGCGATGCCCTCGGTGATGGGGTGCGTGGCCGCCTCGGGCAGCAGGTTGACGGTGTACGGCACGAAGTTGTCGGCCTGCGTGCCTTCCCGCTCCGCGGGGTCCTTGCCCGGGTGGCAGGCGAACTGCCCGCCGATGAGATGCAGGTAGTCGGAGGAGTTGCGGAAGGAGTCCGCGATGCCGCCGTGCCAGCCGGCCATCCCGGTGCCCGCGCGGATCGCGGCCTCCAGCCCGATCAGCTCCTCCCGCTCGATCGTGCCCATCGTGTAGCACTGCACGATGAGGTCGACGCCGGACATGAACGCGGAGTCCGCGTACGGCGCCGGAGATTCCGCCCGATGCACCTCGAACCCGTTCTTCTCGAGGAAGGGCACGAAGAGCTCGGTGGCCTCGACCGGGGCATGCCCTTCCCAGCCGCCCCGCACCACCAGCGCTTTCCTGCCGTGTTCGTCTGCCATGCTCCCGCCAATCGCTTAGAGGACAAACGACTCCAATCCTCGCATTTCACACCTAAGTCGCTAAAGGGGTGACCGTTATCCGCTGCCCGCGACTTACACGTGGCTTAGTCCGTCGGGGTTGTAATCGGACAAACCCGATGTGGAGGACAAGGTGCCACCTACTGACCAACCACACGAGGAACTGTCATTCGAGCCGGGCGGGCCGCGCAGGCGCGTCCCCCGACCGCTGATCGTCGCCGCCGCCGTCGTGCTGGCGGCCACGGGCGGGATCGGAACCGCCTCCGCGGCGTCGGGAACGACGCCCACGGGCACGCCGACCCCCACGCCGACGATCAGCGAGACGCCAACAGAGACCCCGACCGAGACACCGACTGAGACACCCACCACGACACCGACCGAAACACCCACCTCACCCCGTCCGGAAATAGCGCCGATCAACCCGTGGGGATTCGTCGGAACCATGCACGGCGAGTTCGCGGTGCCGACGGAGGACGGCTGCGGCACCGTGACCCTGTTCGCCCAGACCGGGCAGGCGACCGCCGTCGCGGAGGACTCGATCACCGTGCGGAGCCAGGACGGCTTCGAGCGTACGTACGCGATCGACGACGAGACGCACACGATCGCCGGACGCCGCGGCAACGGCGCGGTCAAGCAGGACGACTGGGTGTCGGTGACCGCGCTGGGTGACGACCAGGCGGCCACGGCCAACTCCGTCTACGACCTGACGCGGCCCATGAAGCGGATCTGGTCGTACAGGGGTTGGAAGCAGGCATGGCAGTGGATGCAGGGCCCGCCCGCGTGGCAGACGCCGACCCCGTGCCCGACGCCGACCACGACACCGACCGAGACACCCACCGAGACACCGACGGAAACGCCCACCGAGACACCGACCGAGACACCGACTGAGACGCCGGCCCCCGAGCCGACGCCGTCGGTCTCGGAAACCGTGACCACGACCCCCACACCTACGCCGGGCTCCTGAGGAGCCGGTAGCGCCGTCCCAGTCCCGAGCGGCTCCCCTCCTCACTCGGGCGTCGAACGGCGTGCCGGACATCGTCCGATCAGAGCGCGAGGTGGACCCGGTACTCCCTGAGCCACGCGTCGAGCTGCAGCAGCCGCTCCAATGAGGCGCGGGCGGCGAGGGAGCTGGTGTCGCCCACGGGGCGCTCGACGAGCGCACGTGCCTTGTCCAGGTCGAGCAACTGGGCGCAGGGTGTGTCGCGCTCGACCAGGGCGCGGGCCTCGTCGCGCAGCGCCTGTTCGTAGGCCGGGTCCTGGGTGGCCGGGTAGGGGCTCTTGACGCGCTGGAGCACGGATTCGGGCAGCAGGTCGGCGGCGGCCGCGCGCAGCAGGCTCTTCTCCCGCCCGTCGAAGGTCTTCATCGCCCAGGGGGCGTTGAAGACGTACTCCACCAGCCGGTGGTCGCAGAACGGCACCCGAACCTCCAGCCCGACGGCCATGCTCATCCGGTCCTTGCGGTCGAGCAGGATCTGCACGAACCGGGTGAGGTGCAGGTAGCCGACCTCGCGCATGCGCCGCTCGTGCCCCGTCTCGCCGGGCAGCTCGGGCACCTCGGCCAGCGCCTGGCGGTATCTCATGTCCTGGTAACCGGCGACGTCGAGCGTGCGCGCCAGGTCCTCCTTGAACAGCTCCTCCACCCCCAGGCGGTCGGCGAGGCCGCCGGCGAACCACGGGAAGGTGTCGGCCGCGACCGCCGCCGGGTCGTGGAACCACCGGTAGCCGCCGAAGACCTCGTCGGCGGACTCCCCGGACAGCGCCACCGTGGAGTGCCCCCTGATCGCCTTGAACAGCAGGTAGAGCGAGCTGTCCATGTCGCCGATGCCGATCGGCAGGTCGCGGGCGCGCAGCACGGCGGCCCGCACGGCCGGGCTCATCAGCTCCCGCGAGTCGAGCACGATGTCGGTGTGCTCGGCGCCGATGTGCTCGGCCAGCTCGTGCACGTACGGCGCGTCGGGCGTCGGATGGACGGGATCGGGCCTGAAGTTCTCCGTGTAGCCGACGAAGTCCACGGCGAACGAGCGCACCGGCCCCAGGTCCTGATCCGACAAGCCCCTGGCGGCCAGCGCGGTGATCGTGCTGGAGTCGAGGCCGCCCGACAGCAGCGCGCACAGCGGGACATCGCTGATGAGCTGGCGGTGGACGATGTCCTCCAGCAGGTCGCGCACCGTCTTGACGGTGGAGTCGACGTCGTCCTGGTGCTCATGGGACTCCAGCTGCCAGTAATGGTGCTTGCTGATCCCGTCGCGGGTCACCCGTACGAGCTGGCCGGGGCGCACCTCGTACATGCATTTGAAGATCCCGTGCTCCGGCGTCTTGACGTACGCCACCAGCTCGCGGAGCCCGTCGGCGTCGAGCACCGGCTGGGCGAGCGGGTTGGCGAGGATCGCCTTGGGCTCCGAGCCGAACAGCACGCCGTGGGCGGTCGGGTAGTAGTACAGCGGCTTGATCCCCATGCGGTCGCGGACCAGCAGCAGCTCCTCGCGCTCGGCGTCCCAGACGGCGAAGGCGTACATGCCGTTCAGGCGGGTGGCCAGGTCCGCGCCCCACTCGACGTAGGCGCGCAGGACCACCTCGGTGTCGCTCCGGGTGCGGAAGCGGTGCCCGCGGGCGGCCAGCTCCGAGCGCAGCTCGCGGTAGTTGTACACCTCGCCGCTGTACGTGAGGACGGCCGGCGCCCGTCCCTCCTCTTCGGCGACCATCGGCTGCCGGCCGCCGGGGAGGTCGATGATCGCCAGCCTCCGGTGACCGATGACGGCGTGCGGCGCCGTCCAGAGCCCCTCGTCGTCAGGGCCGCGGCAGGCCATCGTGTCCGTCATGGCCTGCGCGGTGGCCCGGTCGTCCTGCAGGTCCCGCTCGAAGTCAACCCAGCCGCAGATGCCGCACATGCTCGGCTCCTCCCGATTTCCCAGACGCCCCCCTGATGCCCCGCCCGGGCGGGATATCACGCTCCCGAACGCCTCCGGCCCGGCAGGCGCCGCCTCGGATGAAAGGATCGGAGGGATTTCGTATGACCGAAAGGCACAGAGATGGCTCCGAACATCGCCACCGCACGCCACATCGACCTGCCCGAGCTGCTCGAATTCCTCCGCCCCAGGCACCACGGCCTGCTCTCGACCACCCGCAAGGACGGCCGGCCACAGCTCTCCCCCGTCAGCTGCGGGGTCGACCAGGCCGGCCGGATCGTGGTCTCCACGTATCCCGACCGGGTCAAGGCCCGTAACGCCCGCCGCGACGAGCGGGTGTCCATCTGCGTGCTGTCCGACGACTGGAACGGCCCCTACGTCCAGGTCGACGGGCACGCGGAGGTGCTGGACATGCCCGACGCCCTCGACGCTCTGGTCGAGTACTACCGGTGCATCGCCGGCGAGCACCCCGACTGGGACGAGTACCGCGCCGCCATGCACCGCCAGGACAAGTCGCTGATCCGCATCCACATAGACCGCTGGGGCCCCGTCGCGACCGGCGGCTTCCCCGCCCGCCTGATATCGGAATGACGCGCCCGCCGACCAGGGGGTGAGCCCGATCGCCCGCACCCCCGGAGCCGTCCGGCACCTCGTGCCCGGGATCGGGGGCGCGGTGCTGTGGACGCACGCCGAGGACGTGCTCCGCGCTCTCCTGAAGCACTCAAGTCAGCGGTTGGGACACGATCGCCCTCGCCCTGACCTGGGCTTTGCCCTGAAAATTAATAAAGGATGGCAAAAATCCCCAAATCTCTCTAGTCCGGAATAGAGGGCCCGAGCCGTGGATAGGGATACGGAAAGGAATCCGCGTCCGTAGGAGGGATCATGGCCGTCACCCAGCCGCGAAGGCGCACGACCGCCGGGCCCGACGGGAATGGCGCCAAGCGGTTCACCCTGGACCTGCCGATGTTCGGCATCCAGGTCCGGCAGCCCGAGCTCCGGCGCCCGCACGTAGAGATGCCGCACATCGAGCTGCCACGAATACAGATGCCGCGGGTCCAGATGCCCAGCATCCCGATGCCGAACATCCCGATGCCACGTGTCAGCAGGCAGGAGCTCGGCCACTACGTCGACGTCGCCCGCACGTTCCTTCCCGCGCCCGAGCGCATCGCCTATTACGGGGCACTCGGCGCGCTCGCCGCGATCGGGGTGCTCGAATGGCCCGTCGCGGCCGCCATCGGCGCCGGGACGATCATCGCGCAGCGGGGACAGCAGCAGCGGACCACGTACGGCCGGGCGCGTACGACCGCCGCACCGGCCAAGGAGCCCGCGGCGCGGGAGACCACGACGCCCAGCAGGCGGGCCGCGACCGCCACGCGGCGCGGGACGGCAGCCGGCGCCACGACCGCCACCACGACGACCGGCAGGCGCAGGGCCACCACGACCGGCACCACGCGCAGGGCCACCACGACCACCGGCAAGGCCACCACGACCGGCGGCACCGCCGGCACCACCGGCAGGGCGGGCACGACCACCCGCACCACTACCAGGACCACCGCCGCCAAGCCGGCCACAACCACCCGCACCACGAGAGCCACCAGAGCCACCGCCGCCGAACCAGCCACGACGGGCGGCACCACGCGGGCCACCGCCGCCAAGCCGGCGACGAGCGCCCGCACCACCAAGACCACCGGCACCACGAGAAGCACCACCGGCAAGCCGGCCGCGACCTCGCGCACCACCACCAGGAAATCCACCTCGACTTCGAGCTCGACAAGCAGGCGAAAGAGCACCGCGCCCAGCAGGTGACGACGACGCCGTAGACGGGAGATCACATGGCGTTGTTCGGCCTGCTCAACACTGGCACGTTCCTGAACATGTTCCCGGAGCCGGTGCGGAGCGCACTCCCGCGCTCCCGCCGCGTTCAGCCATGTCCGGGCGGAGCGCGTATCGAGTTGCGCGACATCGGCGGCCCGCGCACCGAGCGGCGCGCCCGCGAACTGGAGGAGCGCCTCAGGGCGGCCGGCGTGCCGCGCGCCGAGGTGAACGGCTCGCTCGGCTGCGTCTTCGTGGCCTGCGACGTCACGACGGACGACCTGGACAAGCTCGTGGCCGTCGTGGAGGAGTTCGACGAGGGCGGGGACGGCCTCCCCGCCCCCGCGCGGGACGGCGAGGAGCAGCAGGACCGCGCCGTGGTGAGCCTGGGCCTGCACCTGGTCGGCACCGGGCTCGCCCTGGCCGGCCGGATGGCCCGCGTCCCGCGGTTGTCCGCGGCCGTGCCCAGCCTCCTCTCGCTGGCCGAGCACACCCCCCGGGTACGCGGCGAGCTGGAGGAGCGCATCGGCAAGCCCGGCGCGGACGCGTTGATCGCGATGACCCGGGTCGTCTCCAACACGCTGGCCATGCGCCCCATGTCCCTGCTGATCGACTCGGTCGCCGCGGCCGGCCGGTACATCGACTCGCGCGCCGGGCTCCAGGCGTGGGGACAGCGCGAGGAGCAGTTCGCGGCGGTGGAGGGGGCCTACCGCCACACCAGGGCCGCCGCCGCGCCGCGCCCGGGCCGGCTCCCCCGCGGGCCCGTGGAGCGGTACGCCGACGCTGCCGGTGCGGTGTCGCTGACCGGGCTCGGCCTGACCACGGTGATCAGCAAAGACCGCGAGCGGGGCCTGTCCGTGCTGGTCGCCGGCGTCCCCAAGGCCGCGAACCTCGGCAGGGAAGCCTTCACCAGCGCCGTCGCCCGCGCGCTCGCCGGGCGCGGCATGATGGTGCTCGACCGCGACGTGCTCGTCCGCATGGACCGCATCGACACCGTGGTCTTCGACGCCGCCTTGCTCACCACGGGCGCCTGGACGATCGACGACGTGACCTCGCTCGGCCCCACCGGGGACTCGGACGACCTCTACACCCGGCTCCACTCACTGATCGACCTCGCCGACCCGGCGGCCCGGCGGGAGCTCGACGGGTGGAGCACCGAGCCTCACGGGGCGGAGGACCGTACCACCGTCATGGTCAAACGCGACGGAACCCCGATCGCCCTGGTCCACCTGGCCCCCGAGCTGCATCCGCTCGCCGAGGCCCTGGTCGCGGCGTCGAAGGGCGCCTGCGAGGTGGTCCTGGCCGGCGGGGAGGCCGCGCTCGCCAAGCGGCTGCGCGTGAGCCG
This sequence comes from Nonomuraea sp. NPDC050153, assembly GCF_044460125.1. NCBI lineage: Bacteria > Bacillati > Actinomycetota > Actinomycetes > Streptosporangiales > Streptosporangiaceae > Nonomuraea > Nonomuraea sp. NPDC050153. Next base: position 128,570 of record NZ_JBITJQ010000003.1, on the reverse strand, counting down.
CGTCGTCCAGAACGGGCAGCGGCTGGGCGCGTCGGTGCGGGCGCTGCAGTCGGAGGGGCACGCCGTGGCCCTGGTGTCGCAGCGGGGCCGGCGCGGGCTGCGCCAGGCCGACATGGGCATCGGGGTCCTCGACGGAGCGCGGTGGGTGCCGTGGGACGCCGACGTGATGGGCGGGCTCGAAGGCGTGCACCTGCTGCTGCAGTGTCTGCCGGCGGCCAGGAAGGCCAGCGTCCGCGGGGTGCTCGTGGCGGCCGCCGGCTCGGTCGCCGGCACGGGGCTGGCGTTTCTCGGCCCGGCCACGATGGCCGTCCGACGCGCCAACCTGGCCCGCGACTGCACCGCGCTGGCCGCCTTCGCGGCCGGTGAGTGGGCCGGGCGCAGCGCCGGGAACAGACCCGCGCCGATGCTCGCCGACCACACGCCCTGGCACGCCATGGCGGCCCGCGACGTCCTGGCCCGGCTGTCCGCCTCGCCCGACGGGCTGAGCGAGGCGGAGGCCGCCCGCCGCAGGACGGGCCAGGCGCGGCCGGCGGAGGCCGGCCCCGAGTCCCTGCTCAACGCGACCCTGCACGAGTTGGCCAACCCGCTGAGCCCGGTCCTGGCCGCGGGCGCGGGCGTGTCGGCCGGGCTCGGCTCCGCGCTGGACGCCGTGCTCATCTGCGGCGTGATGGTGGTGGACGCCGCGCTCGGCGGCGCGCAGCGGCGGAACGTCGCGCGGGCGCTGCACCGCCTCACCGAGACCACGGCCATCCGGGTGCGGATCCTCCGTCCCACGGGCTCCGTGGCGGGCTTCGCCGAGGACCTGGTGCCAGGGGACGTGATCGAGCTGCGCGCCGGCGACGCCGTACCGGCCGACGGGCGGCTGCTCCAGGCGGCCGGGCTCGAGATCGACGAGTCCACCCTCACCGGCGAGTCGCAGCTCGTCTCCAAGACGGACGCCCCGACCGCGGCGCCCGCCGTCGCGGACCGCACCTCGATGGTCTACAAGGGCACGACCGTCGCGGCGGGCCACGGGTTCGCCGTGGTCGTGGCCACGGGAGAGGCCACCGAGGCGGGCAGGACCGCCAGGCTCGTCCAGGAGGGCCCGCCGCCGAGCGGGGTGGAGCTGCGCCTGCGCGCGCTGAGCCGCCGGATCCTCCCGGCGGCTCTCGGCTCCGGCGTGGTGCTGATGGCCGTCGAGCTGGTACGCGGCTCGCCTCTGTCGCAGGCCCTGGCCCCGGCCGTCAGCATGATGGTGGCCGCGGTCCCCGAGGGGCTGCCTTTCGTCGCCACCGCCGCCGAGCTGGCCTCGGCCAAGCGGCTGTCGGCCCACAACACGCTGGTGCGCAACCCGTCCACGATCGAGGCGCTCGGCCGCGTGGACGTGCTCTGCTTCGACAAGACGGGCACGCTCACCGAAGGCCACATCAGCCTGCGGCGGGTGTCGGACGGCCGGGTCGAGCAGTCGGTGGAGGAGGCCACGCCGGAGCTGCGGGCCATCGTGGGCGCGGCGCTGCGCGCGGGGCCCAGGTTCGAGGGCGGGCGGGCCATCCCGCACCCCACGGACCGCGCGATCGTTGAGGGCGCCGGGAAGCTCGGCGTCACCCCGAGGTACGGGCTGCGCAAGTGGCACCGCGTGGACGAGCTGCCCTTCGAGCCGGCCCGCGGCTACCACGCCGTCCTCGGCCGGTCGGAGGAGGGACAGCTGCTGAGCGTCAAGGGCGCTCCCGAGATCGTGCTCACCAGTTCCACGCACATCGTCGCGGGCGGGGAGCGCGTGCCGCTGGACGATCGGACGAGGCGGCAGCTGGAGGAGGAGGTGGACCGGCTCGCGCTGCGGGGCTACCGGGTGCTCGCCGTGGCCGAGCGCCCCGCCTCCAGCCGCGCCGACCTCGACGAGTCGCGCATCGAGAACCTGTGCTTCCTCGGGTTCCTGGGCCTGGCGGATCCGGTGCGGCCGACGGCGAAGCGCAGCGTGGAGGGGCTGGCCCGGGCCGGTGTGCGGGTCGCCATGCTCACCGGCGACCACCCCAGCACGGCGGAGGCCATCGCCGCGGAGATCGGCGCCCTGAACGGCCTGCGCGTGATGACCGGCCCGGAGCTCGATCAGCTGGACGACGACGCGCTGGCCGACGAGCTGCCGAAGGTGGCGGTGTTCGCCCGGGTCACGCCCGAGCACAAGGCGCGGATCGTCACCTGCTGGCGCAAGGCCGGCAAAGTCGTGGCCGTGACCGGCGACGGCGCCAACGACGTGCCCGCGATCCGGCTCGCCGACGTGGGCGTCGCCCTCGGCTCGCGCGCCGCGCCCGCCACCAGGGCCGCCGCCGACATCGTCGTGGTGGACGACCGCATCGAGACGATCATCGACGCGATCGTCGAGGGCCGGGCCATGTGGACCTCCGTACGCGACGCGCTGGGCATCCTGCTCGGCGGCAACGTCGGGGAGATCGCCTTCGCCCTGGGGTCCAGCCTGCTCACCGGGCGCAGCGCGCTCAACGCCCGACAGCTCCTGCTGGTCAACCTGCTCACCGACATGCTGCCCGCGATGGCGGTGGCCATCCGGCCGCCGAGCGCCGCGAGCCCGGAGAAACTGCTGGCCGAGGGCCCTGAGGCCTCACTGGGCGCCGCGCTGACCAAGGACATCTACCTGCGCGCCGTCACCACGGCCGTGGCGGCGGGCGGGTCGTGGGTGCTGGCCCGGATGACCGGCACCCGGGGCCGGGCCGACACGGTGGGGCTCATCGGCCTCGTGGCGGCCCAGCTGCTGCAGACGCTGTCACTGGGCAGCGGGGATCGCACGGTGGTGCTCGCCTCGGTGTCGTCCCTGGCGGCGCTGGGCGTGATCGTCTCTGTGCCCGGTCTCAGCCAGCTTTTCGGCTGCCAGCCGGTCGGGCCGCTGGCGTGGGGCATCGGGCTCGGGTGCGCCGCGGCGACGTCCCTGGTGGGGGCCATGATCGAGCGGGCGGCCATCTCAGGATAGTCATCTTTCGTTCACCCTATGGACATTCGGATTTGCACCGTATATACATCTTTCTACCTAAATATGACTTGAAGCGTAGTTCTATCAATGAGGTAGAGAGTTGTCCGAGTTCCTGGCCTCCCTGCTCGCCAAGGCCGCCATGATGCTCCTTGAGGCGCTGCTCGCTCGGTTCGTCCAGAGCCTCGCCGCGTCGATCTTCACCCCGGCCGGCCTCCGGCTGGCCTGACCGCCCTTCCAGCCTTCCGACAGACACGAACCCACTCCGTGCGGAGTGGGTTCGTGTCTGTCGGACGATCGTGCCGCCACGCCCCCTCCAAGGCGTGGCGGGCGGCTCATTCGTCGCAGAAGATGACCACGCGGGCCACGTGGCGCTCGTCCTCGACGGCTTCGCCGGGGCGGCGCCGGCCGCTCACGACGACCTGGCCCGTGCGCGGGTCGACGACGCGATAGGCGCTCGGCAGCCCGTCCTCACGCGTCGGGCGCAGCGCGCCGCCGTTCTCCTGGTAGACCACCTGCAGGCGGCCGGGCACCCGCAGGGCACGCGGGCTGATGAACGTCTCCCAGTCCGGCTCCATGTCGGTCGTGGGCAGGCCGTCCAGGATCTTGCCGAGCAGCCCGACATAGGTGGAGCCCTCGAAGTCGAGGGATTCGCGCCAGCCGCCGGACGGGGCCAGGAAGTAGGGCTCGTGACCGGGCTCGTCGGCGTGGAGCTTCCACTGCCAGATGTTCGCGGCGCCGTAGACGACGCCCATGGCCCCGCCCGCGCACAGGTTGCTCCACGCCTCGTGGCCCTGCCACCAGCCGGCGGCGTTGGTGGCGCTGCGCGTCTGCTCGTAGGTGGGCTCGCCGTTGGCGACGGCCTTGACGGGCGTGTCGCGCCGCATGACGGCGACCCGTTCGGGAACGTGCTCGCCGCCGTGGCCGGTCTGGCACCACTGGAAGTCGAGCCAGTCGGCGTCCTGGCAGGCCCGGTTGTCGGCGTGCGGGCGGTAGTGGATGCCGGTGGGCTGGGCGTAGCAGTCCCAGGCGTGGACCTCGGCGCCGCCGGCCGCGATCTGCGGCTCGCGGCCGGAGCCGTCGGCGCCGACGAGGTAGATCGCGGGGCGGGCGCCGTAGCGGGCCACCAGGTAGCGGCAGTAGCGGGCGTACTCCTCGGGAGGTACGACCGTGCCGGCCACGTCGAGCCCCTTCCAGCCGAAGCCCTGGAAGACCGGCTGGAGCACCGGCACGATCTCGTGCTCCACGAGGATGTCCAGGAGCCGGTCCAGGTACTGGAAGTAGGCGGGGTTGAGCGCGTTGACGTGGCCGGTGGGCAGGTCCTCGAAGGCCACGTCGAAGCCCTCGTCGGCGGAGCGGTCGCGCGGGCCGACGGCGCGCATGTCGGGCTGGACCGACATCAGCAGCACCGCGTTGAAGCCCTTGGCCTGCCGGTCGGCCGCGTAGACGCGGACCTGCTCCTCGGTGGCCCGCCAGGGCAGGCCCCAGGCGGTGTCGGCGACCATGATCGCCGGAGTGCCGTCGGCGTGGACGAGGCTGCGCCCGCCCGGCGACATCGTCCAGAAGCCGTGCCGCCGGAACCGGTGCGCGGGCGGCTCGACGGCCTCGACCTCGATGATCCCGGACGCCCCGCGAAGCCCGCGGTCGTCGAGGGACGCGTCGGTGGTCCAGTGCCAGCGGCCGTGCGACAGCGGCGAGCTGAACCGGACCCGCCAGGTGCGACCGCCGTCGTAGAACGCGGGCCGGCGCAGGGACAGCCCCGTGTCGTGGGTGAAGTCGGCCCACACCTCGACGGCGGTGTAGGCGTCGGGGAGGTCGGCCGAGGCGGTGAGGGTGATCTCCACCTCGCGCCAGGCGCCCCCGACGCGCGCCACGTCGCCCATCAGCCGTCCACCTGGGCGCTGAGCAGCGCCTTCCGTGCGATGCGCTGCGCGGCCAGGGCGTCCTGACGGGCCTGCGCCTCGGCCAGGGCGTCCACGTCGAGGACCTGCAGGGCCCGCCAGATCGTCCGCATGACCTCTACCCCGGCCCGGGCGGCCTCCACCGAGTCCTCGCGGAAGGGGAACTGGTCAAGCTGCCAGACGCCCTGCCAGCCGGCCTGGCGCAGGGTGTGGAAGAACTCGAAGGTCTCGACGAGGTGGATGGAGCCGACGACCATGTCGTCGTCCCAGCCCCTGAAGTTGTCGTTGACGTCGATGGCGTAGAGCCGGTCGTGGTCGAGGATCAGCTGGGCGGCGTCGGCCGGGGACTCCAGGCCGTACAGGGAGTGGCCGAAGTCGAGCAGGATGCCGACGTTGGGCACGTCCATCTTCTCGATGGCCAGCAGGGTGCGGGCGGCCGAGGAGAAGGTCATCCGGTTACGCGGCTCGCGCGGCTTGTACTCGATGGCGAAGCGCAGGTCGGGGTGGCGCTGGGCCAGCTCCCGCACAGCGTCGATGGACATCTGCCACAGCGCCTTGTAGTCGGCCTGGAAGGGATAGTCCCAGCCGTCCTGGCCGGGCCAGAGCTTGACGTAGTCGCAGCCGAGGCGGCGGGCCAGGTCGGCGGACTCGCTGACCAGCTCGATGGCGTCGCGCCGGACGGCGGGGTCGGGGTTGGTGAAGCCGCCGCGGGAGAACTTCCTGGTGTAGATCTCCGGCGTCAGCGCGATGGCCCGCAGCCCGTTGGCCTTCAGCCGGTCCTCCAGCTGGTCCACGTCGAGGTCGGCGGGGTTGAACGGGTAGTTGATGTCGACGACGGACAGGCTGCCGACCTGGCCGGCGCGGTCGATCGCCTCCAGCGTGGAGACGGGCGGGCCGTACCCGTCCGTGGCGTAGCGGTCGCGGAACTGCCCGAAGTGCCAGAGCCCGGCGCCGAACAGTGGTTCTGCTGCCATGCGGAATGGTCTCCTATCCCTTGATCGCGCCGGCGAGGGCGCCTTGTGTGAAGAAGCGCTGGAACATCAGATAGACGATGAGGACCGGGAGGATGGACATGATGATGAAGGCGTTGAGCTGCCCGTAGTTGGAGGCGAACTGCGACTGGAAGGCCTGCAGCGCCAGTGGCACCGTACGCACGTCCTGGTCCTGCAGCAGCACCAGGGCCATCCCGTACTCGTTCCAGGTGGCGACGAAGTCCAGGATGAACAGGGCGGCCAGGGCGGGCTTGGCCAGCGGCAGGATCACCCCGACGAACAGCCGCCAGTTCCCCGAGCCGTCGATGCGGGCGGCCTCGTCGAGCTCGCGGGGCAGCGAGCGGAAGAACCCGTACAGGAAGAACACCTGGGACGGGATGCCGAACGCCAGGTAGGGCAGGATGATCCCGCTCGTGGAGTTCAGCAGCCCCATGCTGGACAGCGTGGTGAACATCGGGGCGATGGCGACCTGCACCGGCACCATCGCGCCCAGGGTGATCACGATGAGCAGCATCCGGTGCCGCCTGAAGCGCAGCCGCGCGATGGCGAACGCCGCCGCGGCCGAGACCATCAGGCCGAGCGGCACCTTGACGAGCGCGATGTAGGCGCTGTTTCCGGCCACGGTCCACAGCTCGCCCCGCTCGGCGGCGGCGGTGTAGTTGTCCCAGCGCCACACCTCCGGCAGCGCCCAGACCGAGGAGCGGCTGATGTCGGCGGTGGACTTCAGGGAGGTCAGCACCATGAAGGCGAACGGCGCGAGCCAGATCAGCGCGGTGACGACCAGCGCGATCCACAGGCCGATGAGCGGATAGTTGAACCGGCGGACAGCGGTCATCGCTCGTCCTCCTTCAAGGTCCACAGCAGGTACGGCAGGACGAGCGCCAAGGTGATCACAAGCAGGACGACGGCCAGCGCGTTGCCCCCTCCAAAGTTGTGGTTGATGAACGACTGGCTGTAGGACCACAGGGCCAGCACCTGGCTCGACTGGGCCGGGCCGCCGTTGGTCATGCCCACGATGAGGTCGAACACCTTGAGCGAGCTGATGACGGTGAGCACCAGGACGACGGTGAAGGTGGGCCGCAGCGCCGGGAGGGTGACGTTGCGGAAGGTCTGCCAGGCGGAGGCGCCGTCCAGCTTGGCCGCCTCGACGAGATCGGCCGGCACCGTCTGCAGCCCGGCCAGGAACAGCACCATGGAGAAGCCCGTCGTCTGCCAGACGAAGGCGACGAAGACGGAGTAGAGGGCGATCTGCGGGTCGCCGAGCCAGTCCTGGATCCGCGACGAGAGGCCGAGAGAGGTCAACGTGCTGTTGACCAGGCCGGAGTTCGGGTTGTAGATCCACGTCCACATGGTCGCCACGGCGATCGAGGCCAGCACGGCGGGGATGTAGAACGCCGAGCGCAGCAGGTTGCGGCCGAGGAGCCGGTGGTTGAGGGCCAGGGCGAGCAGCAGGGCGAGCACCGTGGGCACGATGAGCGAGAGCACGACCCAGATGACGCTGTTGCGCAGGGCCGTGTGGAAGACCGTGTCGTTGGTGAAGATGTCCTGGTAGTTCGCCAGTCCCGCCCAGATCTGCGGCACGGTGGGGAAGCCGTTCCACCGCACGAAGCTGAGGTAGATCGCCGAGACGATGGGGAACAGCAGGAAGATCCCGTAGAGCGCCAGCGCGGGCGCCAGGAACGGCAGCGCGCCCAGGAAGGGCAGGCTGCGGCGCGGCGTGCGGGGGCGGTGCGAGTGGTGGGTGGGTCGTGACGTGGTCGGGGCGGTGGACACGGTGGCCAAGGCCGCTCCTCCTCGGTTGATCGGACCGGCCGGAGGAACGATCCCCCGGCCGGTCACGGCTGGTCAGTCCTTGTGGGTGTCGATGAACTTCTGCAGCAGCGCGCCCGCCTCCTTGGGGGCGATCGAGCCGCTGGTGACCCCGTTCTGGATCCGCCAGTACTCGGTCGTCACGTCGGTGGGGAAGTTCTGGTCGTTGTTCAGGAAGAAGCCCTTGGCCTTGCCGGTCAGCTCGGCGATCTGCGTGTTGATCGGCGCGAGCGGGTTGGCTCCCTTGGTGTCCTTGTTCACCGGTACGGAGGAGAAGACGCCCAGGTACTTGCCCTCCACGGCGGCGGAGGTGAAGAAGTCCAGGAACTTGGCGGCCTCGTCCGGATGCTTGCTCGTCTTGCTGATGTACATGCCCTCGGAGAAGCCGTACAGCCGGTCGGTGCCCGTGGGCATCGGGAAGACGCCCACGTTGTTCTGGTCGTCGCCGGCGTCGATGTTCTGCTGCGTGAACCAGTCGCCCTCAAGCTGCATGGCCGACTTGCCCGAGTGGAACATCGCGCCCGCCTCGGCCACCGGCAGGCCGGCGAAGCCCTTGTTGAAGTAGTTCTCCGACCACTGCTTGAGCTGCTCGAAGGACTTGTCCACGCACGGCTGGCTGGCCCAGCTCGTCGCGCGGGTGTTGAGCTTGTCGCCCAGTTCGGCGCCGCAGTTGGTCTCGATGAACGTGTCCAGCAGGCGCATGACGTGCCAGTTGTCCTTGCCGCCCATGGTGATCGGGGTGAGCCCGGCGTCCTTGAGCTTCTGCGCGGCCGTGGCCCACTCCTGGTACGTGGTGGGAGGCGCGCTGATGCCCGCCTTGGCGAACTGGTCCTTGTGGTAGTAGACGACCTCGGTGCGCTGCGTCCAGGGCACGCCGTGGTAGCCGCCGTACTGGGTGTAGGCCTTCAGGGTCGACGGGTTGAACCGGTCGGCCCACTTGTACTGCTGGTAGTACTTGCTCAGGTCGAGGCTCACGCCCGACTTGACCAGCTCGCCGCCGAGGCCGGGGCCGGCCCAGTTGTAGTAGATATCGGGCCCGGAGCTACTGCCGGCCGTGGTCCGCAGCGCGTCCTTGTGCGCGTCTACCGCGCGGTACTGAAGATCTACCTTGATGTTCGGGTTCTGCTTCTCGAAGTCGCCGATAATCGACTTCAACGCGGCGCCTGCCGTCTCCGCGTTCTGCGTGACCATCCACCAGCTCAGCTTGACCTGCCCCCCGCTGGTCGCACTGGTGTCGTCTTGGACTCTGCCGCTGCAGGCGGCCAGGAGCAGCACGGATGCCGCGAGCGCTGCCGCTTTGCTTGGGGTGTTCATTGCTTCTCCAGAGGGCTGGAGGCGATTGAATAGCTATTCAATACCGCCTGTCTATTCGAGCGGAATGTAACGTCGGCGACATACAGCCGTCAAGAAGCAGGTGAGTCGCAAGCTTCTGCACCTCATTGACATGAACGCGATCCCGGCCTTAGCTTCAAAATATGCCTAGTCATATCGGAATAGATATTCAAGTCGTGGCCCGGTGATGATGTTGCTTGCTGCCGATCCGACGCGTTCGGCCGTCTATCGCCAGGCGGCCGAACGGATTCGCCGGGCCGACCGGCACACCGCGGCCGCGGAGCTGGACCAGTTGGCCACAGAGGTGCGCCGGAGCATCATCCGCATGATCGACCGGGCCCAGATGGGGCACGTCGGTGGTGACCTGTCCGTCACCGACATCCTGGTCACCTGCTTCTACGGCGTGCTGTCCGTCGATCCGGAACGCCCGCACTGGAGCGGGCGCGACCGTTTCGTGCTCAGCAAGGGGCACTGCGCGGCCGCCCTGTACTCGACCCTCGCCCACTGCGGCTTCTTCCCCGCGACCGAGCTGGACACCTTCATGGCCCCGCTGTCGGCGCTCAACGGTCACCCCAACCGCATCAAGGTCCCCGGCATCGAGACCAACACCGGCGCGCTCGGGCACGGCCTGCCCGTGGCCACCGGGTGCGCGCTGGCCGCCAAGCTCGACGGCGCGGACTGGCGCACGTTCGTGGTGCTCGGTGACGGGGAGTTGCAGGAGGGCAGCAACTGGGAGGCGGCCATGGCGGCCGCCCACCACGGCCTGTCGTCGCTGACCGCCGTCATCGACCGCAACCGGCTGCAGCAGGGCGCCAGGACGGAGGACACCAACGCCCTGGGCGCGCTGGACGACAAATGGCGCAGCTTCGGCTGGGAGGTACGCGAGGTCGACGGACACGACCACCTCGCCCTCCTGGAGGCGATGAGCGGCTCGTCCACCGGCAGGCCGGTCGCCGTCATCGCCCACACGATCAAGGGGAAGGGAGTGTCGTTCATGGAGGACCGGGTGGAGTGGCACCACAAGGTGCCCAGCCCCGACCAGGTCGAAGCGGCCCTCGCGGAGCTGGCGCGATGACCCTGACCGACCAGCAGACCGCCTTCGACTGCCGCCAGGACTTCGCCGCGGAGCTCCTGGCCCTGGCCGCGGAGGACGAGCGGATCGTGGCCGTCTGCAACGACTCCGTGGGCTCCAGCAACCTCGTCGGCTTCCGGGAACGTTTCCCCGACCGGCTGATCAACGTCGGCATCGCCGAGCAGGACCTCGTCGGGGTGGGCGCGGGGCTGGCCAACGCCGGCAAGATCCCCTTCGTGTGCGCGGCGGCGCCGTTCCTCACGGGCCGCGCCCTGGAACAGATCAAGGCCGACGTCGCCTACAGCGAGGCGCACGTCGTGCTCTGCGGGCAGAGCCCGGGCATGGCCTACGGCGAGCTCGGCCCCACCCACCACTCGATCGAGGACCTGTCCTGGATGCGCGCGGTCGCCGGGCTCGACGTGATCGTCCCGGCCGACTCCGTCCAGACGCGCGCCGCCGTCCGCTGGGCGGCGGCCTCCGGCAGGCCCAGCTACGTGCGCATCCCGCGGTTCAAGGTGCCCGTGGTCACGCCCGAGGGCGCGCCCTTCGAGCCGCGCAGGGCGGTGCTGCTCGCCGACGGCGACGACGCCACGGTGATCGCCATCGGCTCGCTGACCTCGCGCGCGCTGCAGGCGGCCGCCCGGCTCCGCGAGGAGGGCATCTACCTGCGGGTCCTCAACATGCCCTTCCTCGACCCGCTGGACGAGGACGCCATCGTCGCCGCCGCCCGGGAGACCCGCGGCATCGTCACCGCGGAGGAGGCCACCATCAGCGGCGGGCTCGGCGCGGCCGTCGCCGCCACCGTCGTCACCCGCCACCCCGTCCCCATGCGCATCCTCGGCGTGCCCCGCGTGTTCGCCCCCACCGGCGACACCGCCTTCCTGCTCGACCACTTCGGCCTGTCCGCCGACGGCATCGTCAGCGCCGTCAAGGACCTGCTGCGCCATGGCTAGCCCGCTCATCCTGGCCATCGACCAGGGCACCAGCTCCACCAAGGCGCTGCTCGTGGACGAGGCCGGCCGGGTCGTCTCCCGCGCCGTCGTGCCGGTCGCCGAGGCCCAGCCCCGCCCCGGCTGGGTCGAGCAGTCGGCCGACGAGCTGTGGCAGAGCGTGCGGCGGGCGGTCGCCGGTTGCGTCAGCCCCGAACTGGCCGCCCGGGTCGCCGGCGTGGGGTTCAGCAACCAGCGCGAGTCGCTGGTGCTGTGGGAGCGCCGCACCGGCGAGCCGGTCGGGCCGCTGATCAGCTGGCAGGACCAGCGCACCGCCGCCCAGTGCCGCGAGCTGGCCGCCACCGGGGCCGCCGGCCTGGTGCGGTCGGTGAGCGGGATGCCGCTGGACCCGATGTTCTCCGCGCTCAAGGCCCGCTGGCTGCTCGACACGTACGATCCGGACCGGCGCCGCGGCCGGGCGGGCGAGCTGTGCCTGGGCACCGTCGACTCCTGGCTGCTCAGCCGGCTGGGCGGGGAGCACGTCATCGAGGTCGGCAACGCCTCGCGCACCCAGTTGCTCGACGTCGGGACCGGGGACTGGGACCCGCGGCTGCTGGAGGTGTTCGAGGTGCCGGCCGAGGTGCTGCCGCGGGTGGTCGCCTCCTGCGGCGCCTTCCCCGCCGCCCGCGACCTCGCGCCGCTGCCCGACGGGGTGCCGGTGCTGGCGGTCATGGGCGACTCGCACGCCGCGATGTTCGCCCATGCCGGCTGGCGGCCCGGCGTGGTGAAGGCCACGTACGGCACCGGCTCCTCCGTGATGGCCATCGGCGACTGCGGTGAGGCCCCCGGGCTGTGCCGCAGCGTCGCCTGGGACATCGGCGGCCGGGTGCTGGGCGTCGAGGGCAACATCCGGGCGACCGGGCGCACGGTCAGCTGGCTCGCGGAGCTGTTCGGCGTACGCACCGAGGAGCTGCTGGCCGAGGCCGCGGACGCCAGCCCGGACGGCGTGCACTTCGTGCCGGCCTTCGGCGGGCTCGGCGCCCCGTGGTGGGAGCCGGCGGCCACCCCCGTCGTGTCCGGCCTGACGCTGGGCACCCGGCGCGGCCAGCTCGTCGCCGCCGCCCTGGAGGCCGTCGCCTTCCAGGTCGAGGACGTCGTGACGGCCATCGAGCGGGCCGTCGGCCAGGTGAGCGTGCTCATGGCCGACGGCGGGCTCACCCGCAGCGACCGGATGATGCGGCTGCAGGCCGACCTCGGCGGACGCGCCGTCGCCCGCCCCGGCGAGCACGACCTGTCGTGCCTCGGCGTGGCCGACGCCGCCGGGCTCGCGGCCAAGCTGTGGACGCTCGACGAGCTGGAACGGCGCCCGCGGCCCGCCGACCGGTTCGAGCCCACCCTGGACGAGACGGAACGCGCCGCCAGGAAGGCCGCCTGGCACGAGGCCGTGCGCAGATCCCAGCCCTCCGGAGAAGGGAACACCACATGACAGCAACGGCGCCGACCCCCCATCGGCGCGTCCCGATCCGCTGGATCATCGCCGCCGCCGTCGCCGTGCTGATCGTCCTCATGGCCGTCAGCACCGAGTACCGGACGGCCGAGACCGCGGCCGCGGCGGCACCGAAGAAGTTCGACCCGGCCGCGTTCGGCGCCCAGAACTACGAGGCCAAGGTCGTGCCCGCCGTCAAGAGCGCGGCCGTCGACCTGCCCGTCCTGCTCGACGCCCTGGCCGCCGGCAAGGACGCCGCGAGCCAGAAGTACGGCAAGCGCCAGGGCACCGGCCCCTACACCTTCGCCGTCAAGGTGACCGGCGAGGCCGGCGCGGCCAGGTCCGGGCTGCTCCCCGTCACCGTCAAGGGCCTGCCGGACGGCACCCGCGTCTCCGTGCAGACCGGCCCCGCCATCAACGGCACCGCGCTGCGCGACGCGGTGGGATTCATCACGTTCGGCCAGTTCACCAACCAGGTGGAGTACGCCGACGCCGCCACCGCCCTGAACAACCAGATGCGCGACAAGCTGCTCAAAGGGCTGGACGCGACGGCCCTGGAAGGCAGGCAGATCTCCGTCACCGGGGCGTTCACCCTGCTGACGCCGCAGACTGTGACGATCACCCCGGTGGCGATCTCATGACCGCCCCTGCCCCCGGCCCGGTCCTGCGGGCCTGCGAGGTCACCAAGGTGTACGGCGGCACGCACGCCCTCAAGGGCGTCGACTTCGCCGTCGCGCCCGGCCGCGTGACCGCGCTGTTCGGCGAGAACGGCGCCGGCAAGTCGACCCTGATGAAGATCCTGGCCGGGATCGAGCGGCCCACCACCGGCGACGTCGAGCTGGACGGGCGGCCCGTGCGGTTGCACTCGTCCCGCGACGCGGCCGACCAGGGCATCTCGATCATCCACCAGGAGCTCAGCCTCTGCCCCAACCTCAGCATCCAGGACAACCTGTTCCTGGCCCGCGAGGTCCGCACCGCGTACGGCTCCATCGACCGCAAGGCGCAGCGCGCGGCCACGGCCGCGGTCCTGCACCGACTGGAGGAGGACGTCGACCCCGACCGGCTCGTCGGCGACCTGCGCCTCGGCCAGCAGCAGCTGGTGGAGATCGCCCGCGCGCTGCTGCAGCAGGCCCGCGTCCTCATCATGGACGAACCCACCTCGGCCCTGACGGCGCCCGAGGTCGACGTGCTCTTCCGGGTGATCAGGGAGCTGACCGCCGCGGGCGTCGCCGTCGTCTACATCTCCCACCACCTGGACGAGGCACTGGAGATCGCCGACGACGTCGTGGTGCTGCGCGACGGGCGGCTGGTCGCCACGGCGCGGGCCGGCGAGGTCGACATCCGCTGGATCGTCGAGCAGATGGTCGGCCGCGACCAGGACACGCTGTTCCCCAGCCGGGAGCCGGTGCTCGGCGAGGAGGCGCTGGGCGTCCGGGGGCTCACCGTGGCCGACCCGGCCGTCCCCGACCGGCTGGCCGTGAACGGGCTGTCGCTCAGCGTGCGCGCGGGCGAGATCGTCGGCATCTACGGGCTGATGGGCTCCGGGCGCACCGAACTGCTGGAGACGCTGGCGGGCCGCCTGCGGCCCTCCTCCGGCGAGGTGCTGCTGGACGGGGCTCCCCTGCACGAGGCCGGGATCCGCGACCGCATCGGGCGGGGCGTGGTGCTGGTGCCCGAGGACCGCCAGCGCGACGGCCTCGTACAGACCATGTCGGTCGGGCAGAACCTGTCGCTGGCCGCGCTCGGCACGTTCGTCCGCGGCCTGTTCGTCTCCCAGGAGCGCGAGCGCGCCGCCGTCACCCGCGCCATCACCGACGTCACCGTCAAGACCAGCGGCGCCCAGGCGGCCATCGGGTCGCTGAGCGGCGGCAACCAGCAGAAAGTGATCATCGGCAAGGCGCTGCTGACCGGGCCGCGCGTCCTGCTGCTGGACGAGCCGTCCCGCGGCGTGGACGTGGGCGCCAAGGCCGACATCTTCGAGCTGATGGCGGCCCAGGCCAGGCGGGGCCTGGCCGTGCTGTTCACCACATCCGACGCCGAAGAGGCCCTGCACATCCCCGACCGGCTGCTGGTGCTCGCCCGCGGCGCCCTCGTCGGCGAGTTTCGGCGCGGCGAGCTGACCAGGGAGGAACTGATGCGCGTGTCCGACGGCGGAACTCAGGACGGTTCGTCATGACGGCGACGGCGACCACCGCGGCCCCGGAGCAGGCCGCCACCCGGGCCCGCCGCCTCTCGCTGCTGAACGTGGCCTTCGAGCTGCGTGCCTTCATCGCGCTCGCCGTCCTCATCGTGATCTTCGGCGTGCTGTCGGACTCCTTCCTCACCGTCCCCAACCTGATCACGATGACCAAGCACGTCGCCATCAACGGCGTGATCGCGATCGGCATGCTGCTGGTCATCCTCAAGGGCGGCATCGACCTGTCCGTCGGCTCCATCGTGGGCCTGTCCGGCGTGGTCGCCGGCGAGCTTTTGCAGGGGCTGCACGTCGGCGGCGTGATCGCCTACCCGCCGGTGTGGGTGGTGATCGTGCTGTGCGTCTCGGTCGGCATGGCGATCGGCCTGCTCAACGGGATCCTCGTCACCCGCTTCAACGTGGCGCCGTTCATCGCCACGCTCGGCATGCTGTACGTGGCCCGCGGCGCGGCGATGCTCATCTCCAACGGCGCCACCTACCCCAACCTGGGCGGCAACCCGGCGCTCGGCAACACCGGCTTCGAGCTGCTCGGCAGCGGGCGCCCGCTCGGCCTGCCCACCTCCATCTGGATCATGATCCTGCTGGCCGTGGCGGCGGTGCTGCTGCTGGCCAAGTCCCCGTTCGGCCGCTGGCTCTACGCCACCGGCGGCAACGAGCGGGCCGCCGACCTGTCCGGCGTGCCGATCCGGCGGGTCAAGACCATCGTGTACGTGATCTCCGGGGCCTGCGCGGCGGTCGCCGGGCTCATCATCGCCTCGGAGCTCACCTCGGCCGCCCCGCAGGCCGGGGAGACGTACGAGCTCAATGCCATCGCGGCGGTGGTCATCGGAGGCGCCGCGCTCAGCGGCGGCCGGGGCACCGTGCGCGGCACCCTGGTCGGCGCGTTCGTCATCGGGTTCCTCGCCGACGGCCTGGTGATCCTGGGCGTGTCGACGTTCTGGCAGATCCTCATCAAGGGCGCGGTCATCATCCTCGCTGTGATGCTCGACCAGGGCCAGCAGCGATTCAAGCGACGGGGAGCCGCCGCGGCGGCGGTCGCCGCAAGCAAGAAGCACGACTGAACCACAAGGAGACAGCATGCCCCCCACCCGCATTGTCACTTTGGCCCTCTCTGTCCTGCTCGGCTGCACCACGCTGACCGCCTGCGGCGGCGGCGGCGACCAGCCCGCGACCACCGCGACGGCGGGCAGCAGCAGCGCCGCGGCCGGCGGCGGTCTGATCGCGATCATCACCCCGTCGCACGACAACCCGTTCTTCAAGGCCGAGGCCGAGGCCGCCAAGGCCCAGGCCGAGAAGCTCGGCTACCAGACGTCCGTGGCCTCCCACGACGACGACCCGAACAAGCAGAGCGAACTGATCGACGCCGCCATCTCCCGCCAGGCCAAGGCGATCATCCTGGACAACGCGGGCGCCGACGCCTCCATCGGGCCGGTCCGCAAGGCCGCGCAGGGCGGCGTCCCCGTCTTCCTGATCGACCGGGAGATCAACGCCACCGGCATCGCCAAGGCCCAGATCGTCTCCAACAACTCCCAGGGCGCCCAGCTGGTCGCGCAGTCGTTCGTGGAGGCCATGAAGAGCAAGGGCAACTACGTCGAGCTGGTCGGCAAGGAGTCCGACACCAACGCCAGCGTCCGCTCCAAGGGCTTCGCCGACGTGATCTCCCAGTATCCGGACATGAAGCCGGTGGCCAAGGAGAGCGCCAACTGGGACCAGCAGGAGGCGTTCACCAAGATGGAGACCATCATCCAGAAGAGCCGCGACATCCAGGGCGTCATCGCCGGCAACGACACCATGGCCCTGGGCGCGGTCGCGGCGCTGAAGGCCGCCGGCCTGCTGAAGAAGGTCGTGGTCGTCGGCTTCGACGGCAGCCCCGACGCCATCGCCGCCATCAAGGCGGGCGAGATGCACGCCACCGGGCTGCAGCCCGCCGCGCTCGGCGCGACCAGCGCCGTGGACCAGGCCGACCAGTTCATCAAGACCGGCAAGACAGGCAAGGACGAGAAGCAGTCCATCGACTGCGAGCTCGTCACGGCCGACAACGCCGACGAGTTCGGAGTGTTCGCCAGGAAGTGACCCTGCCGGAGGTCCTCACCACGCCGGCTCGGACAATAGGCTTCATTCAGGAGTGAATAGAAAGGCGGTGCGCGGTGGTCCATAACGCGGAACGTAGGCGCGACACGACCAAGGATCACCTGCGACTCCTGGCCCGGGTGGCGCGCATGTACCACGAGCAGAACATGCGCCAGCCCGAGATCGCCGCCACGCTCAACATCTCACAACCCCGCGTGTCCCGTCTCCTCAAGGAGGCGGTCACGCGGGGCATGGTCCGCACGGTGGTCACGCTCCCCGAAGGCGTGCACACCGAGCTGGAGGAGGAGCTGCAGCGCCGGTACGGGCTGCGCGACGCCGTGGTCGTGGACATCGAGGACTACCAGGACGACGTGATCCCGCCGCTGGCCTCCGCGGCGGCGGCCTACCTCGGCGTCACCTTCACCGGCGGGGACGTGATCGGCATCTCCTCCTGGAGCGAGACCCTGCTGGCCACGGTCGAACGCCTGCCGCAGAAGAACTCCCAGGTAGCCGACCGCGTGATCCAGCTGGTCGGCGGGGTCGGCAGCCCGGAGGCGCAGGTGCACGCCACCCGGCTCGTCGCCCGCCTGGCCAACCTCACCTACGCCCGGCCGGTCTTCGTGCCCCTGCCCGGCGTCGTCGCGACCACCGCCATCCGCGACGCGCTGCAGGAGGACCCCAGCGTGAAGGACGTCCAGGCGCAGTGGCACGACCTGACCGTCGTGCTGGTGGGCATCGGCAGCCTGGAGCCCTCGCCGCTGCTGCTCAGCAGCGGCAACGCGGTCAGCCAGGCCGACCAGGAGGAGCTGCGCGGGCTCGGCGCCGTCGGCGACGTCTGCCTGCACTTCTTCGACTCCACGGGCAAACCCGTCGACTCGGGCTTCGACCAGCGCGTCATCGGCATCGACGCGCCGACCTTCCGCGCCGTCGAACGGCGGGTCGGGGTCGCGGGCGGCATGCGCAAGCTCTCCGCCATCAAGGCCGCCATCGAGGGCGGCTGGGTCAACGTCCTCATCACCGATCTGACGATCGCTCGCCTGCTCTGCGCCTGATCCGGTTAGGCTGGATCCATCCGAACAGGAGTGTGATTCCGGTGTCCGATCAGCAGGCTCGCGAAGCACCGATCAACCGCCTGGCCCGCCGCCTGGCCGCGGCGATGGGCGTCTCGTGGTTCGTCGGCGTGGCGTGGATCGTCCTGTACTACCTGGACCCCACCCTCCCGGTCCTGGCTGACTTCGGCAACTGGAACCTGCTGGCCGGGTTCACCCTTTTCCTGCTGGGCGCGGCCTTCGCCCTCGCCCTGGTGGTGACGGTGATCGTGCGGTCGGCGCGCCGCCCCTAGGCGGGACGGCCGAGGTCGAGGCCCGCCAGCTCGGCGCGCGAGGAGATCCCCAGCTTCGGGTACGCCTTGTACAGGTGGAATCCCACCGTCCGCGGGCTCAGGAAGAGCTGCGCGCCGATCTGCCGGTTCGTGGCGCCCGCCGCGGCGAGCCGTACGACCTGCAGCTCCTGGGGGGTCAACGCGTCGAGCGGCTTCGCCTCCACGCCGAGCTCGGGCAGGTCGGCGCGGGCGCCGGTCGCGGCCAGCTCCGTGCGGGCCCGTTCGGCCCACGGTGCGGCGCCCAGCGCGGCGAAGCGGCCCATCGCCGATCGCAGTTGCGCCCCGGCGTCGGAGCGCCGGCGCGCCCGCCGCAGCCATTCGCCGTACAGCAGCTCCGTCCTGGCCTGCTCGAACATCCGCCCGCCCCGGGCGTGCCATTCGAGCGCCGCGCCGTAGTGGGCCTCGGCCTCACCGCGCGGGGCGAGCAGCGCGCGGCAGCGGTGCGCGACCGCGGTGGCCCACGGCCGGCCACTGGCCGCCGCCCAGGCGTCGAACCGGGCGAACGCCCCGGAGGCCCGCGCCGGATCACCCAGGCGGGCGCAGGCTTCGACGTAGTCGGCTATGGCGAAGGTGACGATCACGGTGTGGCCGAGCGGGCCGTCGAGGACCCGCGCCATCCGGTCCGCCACCGCCTCGTACCGGGCCCGTACCAGGTCGAGCAGGGTCAGCGCGCAGCCGCCCCAGCCTGATCCGTGGCGTTCCCGGGCGGAGCCCTCGGCCTGCCCGGCCAGCCGCACGCACCTGTCGTCCGCGCCCTCCACGGCGGCGAGCCGCGCCAGGATGCCGTGCAGGTGCCGCAGCCGGCCCGCCTGGCCGGTGTCACGCGCGATCTGCCAGGCCTCGGCACCCGACTCGGCCGCCTCCGCGTGGCTTCCGCGCAGGATCTGCGCCTGGGTGAGGAGTTGCAGGGCGTGCGGCAGGGCCCCGATCAGGCCCTGTTCGCGGCAGGCGGCCACCCGGGCGGCGGCCAGCTCGCAGGCCGCGTCGTCGTCGCCGGTCATCAGCGCGCTGAACACCGCGTACGTGCCGCCGACCTGGTCTGAGGCGCTGTGGGGCAGCGCGACGGCGGCGCGCAGGAGCGGCAGGCCCGCGGCCGGATCGCCCGCCGCCACCCGCTCCATTCCGCGCACCGCCCCCGCCACGGCGCTGGTGCCCGGCGGGAGGGATTCCAGCAGGTCCGCGGCC
This sequence comes from Nonomuraea sp. NPDC050153, assembly GCF_044460125.1. Taxonomy (NCBI): domain Bacteria; kingdom Bacillati; phylum Actinomycetota; class Actinomycetes; order Streptosporangiales; family Streptosporangiaceae; genus Nonomuraea; species Nonomuraea sp. NPDC050153. The sequence continues at coordinate 109,263 of NZ_JBITJQ010000003.1, read as the reverse complement.
CGCGCGAGCGCGGCATGGTCACCGGCGAACCAGGCCTCGCCGGCGGCCGTCGCGAGCAGGGCCGCGGCGTCGGCCGGCGCGCTGCCGGCGATGCCGGCGGCCGCGTCGATCAGCGCCGGCGGTGCCGGGCTGCCGTGTTCGGAGTCGACCGCGGCCCGCACGGCGACCAGCCGGGCCAGCACCACGGGGTCCCGGTTCAGCCGCCGCCCCCGGTCGGCCGCGGCGCCGGCGCGGTCCAGCTGCCCGGCGCCCAGCGCCGCCTCGGCTGCCGCGGCCAGCCTGCGGGCCCGCCGCTCCTGGTCGACGGTCAGCTGCGCCGCCCGCTCGTACGCGGTGGCGGCCGAGGCGTGGCTGCCCCGGTGGCGGGCGCGATCTCCGGCCGCCGCCAGCACGTCCGAGGTCTCCTCGTCGGGCCCGACGGCGGCGGCGGACAGGTGCCAGGCCCTGCGGTCGGCGTGCTCGTCACCGTCGAGGGCGTCGGCCAGCGCGCGGTGGGCGGCCACCCGCCGGGCGAGCGGCGCCTCGTGGTAGGCGGCCGTCTTGACCAGGGGATGGCGGAAGCGCAACCGGTCGTCGGAGATCCGCACCAGGTGATGGCGCTCGCCCGGCTCCAGGTCGGGCAGTCCCGCCCCGAAGCCCGCCGCGGCCCGCAGGACGAGCTCCAGGCTGCCCGAGCCCTCGGCCGCGGCGACCAGGAGCAGCAGCTGCGTGGGTTCGGGGAGCCGCCGGATCGCGGCGCGCAACGACTGTTCGAGCCGTCCGGGCAGGGAGAGCCTGGGCGCCCGCAGGGGCAGCGGAGCCAGCCGGCCCGCCCGCTGCTCGGGGCCGAGAGCCGCGGCGAACTCCAGGAGCGCGAGCGGGTTGCCCCCGGCCTCCTCGATCACCCGGTCCCGCACCTCCGCCACCAGATCGTCGGCGGACTCGGCGAGCAGCGTCTCGCAGTCCGCCCGGTCGAGACCGGCGAGCCGCAGCTCCGGGATGCCATGGACGGGTGGCTCCGCCCCGTCGTCGCGGGCGGCCAGGATCATGGTGATCCGCTCGGCCTCCAGCCTGCGCGCCGCGAACACCAGCGCGTCCGCCGACGCACGGTCCAGCCACTGCACGTCGTCGACCAGGCACAGCAGGGGACGTTCCTCGGCGAGGTCGGCGAGCAGGGTCAGCACCGCCAGCCCGACGAGGAAGCGGTCCTGGGCGCCGCCCTGGCTTTCGCCGAACGCCCCCAGCAGGGCCGCCCGCTGCGCGTCCGGGAGCCCCGCGACGAGGTGCCGCGCGGGGCGCAGCAGCAGATGGACGGCGGCGAAGGGCAGCTCGGCCTCGGCCTCCACGCCGGTGATCCGCTGCACCAGCGCGTCGTCGCCCGCCGCCCGGGCGGCCTCCGCCAGCAGCGCCGACTTGCCGATCCCGGCCTCGCCGCACACGACGACGGCGTTGCCCCGGCCGGTGCCGGACTCGGCGATCATCCCCTTGAGGAGGGCGATCTCGGCGTTTCGCCCGATCATGATGCCCCGACCTTACCTAAGCGGCGTCCGCCGGCCGCGAGCAGCCCGGTCATCGTGACTTATTCACGCGCGCGGGCCGGCCCGTACGGTCGTGAGCGGTAACCGGACATTGGAGGAAGCCGTGGAGCACGCCGTCACCCTGCAACCCGTGGGCACCGTCGTGGGCGGGCGCACCGAGGCGTTCGACGACGACTGGAACACCGAGGAAGCGCTGATCCGCCTCGACGGGACGCGCTTTCGGCCGGACTCCCTCGCGGGGCTGGACGCGTTCTCGCACCTGGAGGTGGTGTTCCTCTTCCACCTGGTGGACCCGGAGTCCGTGCACACCTCGGCTCGCCGCCCGAGGGGCAATCCCGGCTGGCCGCCGGTGGGCATCTTCGCGCAGCGGGCCAAGAACCGGCCGAACCGGCTGGGGGTCTCCCGCTGCCGCCTGCTCGCCGTGGACGGCCTCGACGTGCGCGTACGCGGTCTGGACGCCATCGCCGGCAGCCCGGTCCTCGATCTCAAGCCCTACATGGCGGAGTTCGGGCCGCAGGGCGAGACCGTGCAGCCCGCCTGGGCGACCGAACTGATGCGCAACTACTACTGAGACAAGGGAGATCGCCGTATGAACGCACAGCTTCCGGCCGAAACGGACGTCCTGATCGTCGGCGCGGGCCCGGTCGGCCTGGCCCTGGCCACCTCGCTGGCCCGGCACGGCGTGGACGCCGTCGTCGTGGACAGGGCGGAGAGCGGCGCCAACACCTCGCGCGCCGCGGTCGTGCACGCCCGCACCCTGGAGGTGCTGCGCGCGATCGACGTCAGCGACGAGCTGGTGTCGAGGGGAGTCATCGTGCCCCGCTTCACCGTGCGCGACCGCGACCGGGTCCTGCTGACCGTGGCCTTCGACAAGCTGCCGACCGACTTCCCGTACACGCTGATGGTGCCCCAGGACATCACCGAACAGGTGCTGCTGGACCGGCTCCTGGCCGCCGGCGGCACGGTCCACCGCCCGTACGAGGTCACGGCCGTCGAGCAGACGGCCACGGGGGTCACCGCCACGACGTCCGACGGCCGCCTGATCCGCGCCTCGTACGCCGTCGGCGCCGACGGCATGCACAGCACGGTGCGCGAGCAGGCCGGGATCGCGTTCAGGGGAGACACCTACGCCCAGTCGTTCGTGCTCGCCGACGTCCGCCTCGACTGGGCGGGCCCCGCCGACGAGGTCTCCCTGTACTTCGCCCCCGAAGGGCTGACCGTCGTCGCCCCGCTGCCGGGCGGCCGCCACCGGATCGTCGCGACGCTCGACGAGGCCCCCGAACACCCCGGCGTCGCCGACATCCAGGCGCTCCTCGACACCCGCGGTCCGCGCGCCCACCCGGCCACGGTCACGGATCTTGTCTGGAGCTCGCGGTTCCGCGTCCACCACCGGCTGGCCGAGCGCTACCGGGCGGGCCGGATCTTCCTGGCCGGGGACGCGGCCCACGTCCACAGCCCGGCCGGCGGCCAGGGCATGAACACCGGCATCCAGGACGCGCTCACCCTGGCCGGGAAGCTCACCGCGGTGCTGCGCGACGGCGCTCCCGAGACGGTCCTGGACGCGTACGGGACGGAGCGCCGTCCCGTCGCGGAGGACGTCGTCGCCTTCACCCACCGGATGACGAAGATCGCGACGATGGGCAACGGCCCGCTGCGCTCCCTGCGCAACACCGCCCTGCGCGCGCTGGACTGGGTCCCCGCGGTCCACCACGCGATGGCGATGAACCTGTCCGAGCTGGCCACGGCCGATTCGTAGCCCGCTCCTTCAGCTCGCGACGTGCACCATCAGCGCCGGGTCCAAGGCCAGCGTGGCCACCGCCGACCCGAGGAACCCGAGCGCGCCCGCGGCGAATGGCGTAACCCTTTTCCTGGCCGGAGTCGATGAAATAAGAAGACAAGGAGGGCGCATGGACATCGTTACGATCGCCGGCCAGGTCATGCCCTACATAACGGCGGCCATCGGCGCGTACGGCGGTGCGGTGCTGACCAGAACGCAGGACCTGGCGGCCGACGAGTCGGTGAATCTCGGGCGCCGGTTGCTGCGACGTTTCATGAACCGGGAGGAGAGCCGCGACCGCATCGAATCCGCCGTACAGGACGTGGTGGAGACGCCCGAGGACGAGGACATCGTCGCGGCGCTGCGCGGCCAGCTGAAAAGGGCCCTCGCCGCGGATCCCGAGCTGGTCAAGGACGTCACGGAGCTGCTGCGGACGGCCCCCGCCGGCGCGATCGCCGCCAACGACGGCAGCCAGATAGTCTCCGGCAGCTCGATATCCGGTGACAACATCCAGATTGGGCAGGCGCGGGATGTCGACATCCGGCGGCGCTGAAGCGTTTGCCGGGTCCGGGTTCCACGCAGGTATATCTCGTGCTCAGGGAATGGCGGATTCGCGAATCATGGGTGTGGCATGCCCTGTTGTGCCTCGCCTGCCTCGCGATTCTCGCCCCGGCGCCTCCCGCTCCTCCGCGTTTTCCTGTGACGAGGCAGGGACCGGCCATTACCGCCGGCATTCGTTCCCTTTTATGGCAGGCCCATTTCCGTGGTGACTGGCCCGGCGTGCTCTTCCTGGGCGACGTACTGGTCCTGACGCACGGCGAGCAGGTCGAGGGCAGGAACGCCGTGACAGGTCAGCGGCTGTGGTCTTTCGGCACGTCGGACGCCGGCGGATACACGCCGCCGGAAGAATCGCTGGAGGCCACCGGTGATTACGTCGTCGCGGCGGCCCGGCGCGCCGACGAGGACCCCCGGGGCAACAGCCTCCTCGCCTTCAACGGGCGCACCGGGGCGATCCTGTGGAATCTCGCGTCCGGGTCCTACGGCTCCGGCATGCCCGACCCCTTCTTCAGCTATCTCGGCGTCGGCGGGGGACGGGTGCTGATCGAGATCCCCTCCATCGGCGTGGTGAGAGCTCTCGACGCCGTGAACGGGCAGCAGAGGTGGGAGTCGGCCGCCTCCCCCGGATGCCACGTCGAGTCGGGAGACGCGGACGAGTCGGTGGCCGCGTTCTTGATGAACTGCGGCGGGCACGCCCGCCTGCGCGTACTGGAGGTCTCCACCGGGCGTCACCTGTGGGAACAGGAGGTCTTCCCGTCGGGGATTCCCCTGATCACGGTCTCCGGCCGGGCGATCGGCGTGGAGAGCGGCAACGCCTTCACCGTCTACGACGCCGACGGGCGGCGGCTCTACGAGCACATGGCGGAGGAGACGTGCCCGTGCTGGTTCGCCGCCGCGGCCGAGGGGCTGCTGGTCGTGCGGCAGGACGACGTCAGCAAGTCCAGGGTGGCGGACGCGGTGGACCGGCGTTCGCGCCGCGTCACCCCCATCCACGGCGAGGCTGGAGAGTTCGATACGGTCGAGCTGGTCGACGGGAGGATCTACGGCATCAGGCGGCTCGCCGCCACGCTCGAAGGCTCCGTCATCGTGGCGGTGGATCCGGCGACGGGGAAGCAGACGCCTGTCGCCACTATCCCGGTCTACGAGGACGTGATCGGTATCAGCCGGTACGCGTTGCTCACCGCCCCCGGCTCGGACGAAGACGCGAAGCCGCTGCTGGCGTACAGGACGGTCCCGCCTCCGGTGACCGACCCCGGCCTCACGGCGAGAGGCGGCGTCGAGCGCCGGAGCTGGCCGGACACGTGCTCCCTCGTCCCGCCCGCCGCGCTGGCGGCCGAGTTCCCGAAGGTCCGCTATCGGTCCCTCCCCCGGCCGGGCCCGCCCGAACTCGGCCTGAGCACGCCCACCGGCTGTGACCTGGTCCCCGCCGACGCGGAGCACCCCGTGCTCACGCTCAGCGTCCTGTGGGTGGGCGCGACGGCGGGCGAGGCGGAGACGATACTCGAAGCCATCGCCGCCAAGTACGGCGAGGGGGACTCCAGCCGGATTTCCAGCCCCGAGCCCTGGATGCGCTTGTTCGTCGAAAGCGACCTGGCCGACGCGGTGATCATCCGGGTGGGCGGCACGCTGGTCCGCATGGACGGCGCGGGGGACCGCGAGGTCGCGGTGCGGCTCGCCCGCGCGGCGGCCGATGGCCTCCGGGCGGCGGCATGACCCGCCCGCCCGGCACCGAACCGGGCGAACCGGCCGCCGCGGCACCCGTGCTGCGCGATTCGGTGGTGGGCGGGGACAACATCCAGATCACGTCCGCACGGGACGTGACGATCATCTCGCGGGGTGCCCGCGGACGCTCGCTCGTGCGGATCGTCGCCGCCGGTGTCGTGCTGGCGCTCTGCGGCGTGGCGGCCGGCATGTGGCCCACGCTGGCGGACACGGCCCGGGATCTGGCCGGCGCACCGGTGCTGGCCGGCACGGTCACGTCGAGGCTCTACGTGACGGACTCCGTGGCGACGTACGAGCGGCTGCCGCCCGGCGATCACGCCGTGCTGCTGCGCGGCCCGAACTTCAAGCAGCTGACCGAGCTGCTCTCACGCCATCACGCGGCGCGCGTGGGAGAGATGGACGTGGTCATCGTCCTCCAGGGGCGGCGCAGCCGGCCCGTCAGGATCATCGACGTCCGGCCCCGGGTCCGCCGCTCCGGGCCCGTCCCCACGGGCACCTGCCTCACCGTTCCCTCACAGGGGGACGGGACCGAGTACAAGGTCAAGGCGAACCTCGATCTCCAGACGCCCGAAGGCGGAGGCTCGCGGTACCTGCCCAAGAGCATCGACCTGGCCGACGGCGAGCGCGTCACGGTCGAGTTCTCCGTGACGGCCGCGCGCCGCTGGTACGAGTGGGACATCGAGGTGATCTACGTCTACAAGGCCGACGAGCAGCCCACGAGCTCGTTCTTCGGCGGGGCCGACGGGCAGCCGTTCAGGATCACGGGAGAGGCCAAGACGTACGCCACCGTTTACGGCGATCCCAGCTACCTCGGCGCGGGCTATCGGGCCTGGGGGAGGAACGAGCCGTGTCGCAGGCCGCCAAGACCCTAGGCCTCCTGGCCGCCCTCCTCCTGGGCCTGGTCCTGGTGCCGGCGAGCGCGCCGGTCGACGCCCGGCCGAGCGCGCGGCTGGTCCCGCTCTGGCACGCCGACATACCCATGACAGGTGAGGGCTACGAGCACGCCCTGACCTCCCGCGACTTCCTCGTACGCACCGCGCGGGGCGTGCTCGCGCTCGGAGTCGACGACGGGCACCCCAGGTGGAGGCACCAGCTCACCACCGCGTCCGCCACGGGCTGGGACCTGGCCTCGGACGTCGTCCTGATCGACTACTACCGGCCGCTCACCCGGGCGGACAGCAGGCACGAGCTGATCGCGGTGTCGGGCGTCACCGGCAAGGAGCTCTGGCGCAGGCCGAGGACGTCCCTGCCGCCGGGCTGGCGGAGACCACCGGCTGCCCGATCCCGAGTGTTCGCCGTCAAGGATCTGGAGGCCGGCACGATCAAGGGGATCTCGACCGGGACGGGCCGCGACGTGTGGAGTTTCGGCGTGCCCGCCGGGTGCGACGTCTCCGGCTCGGCGGCCCGCGCCACCGACGTGGTGCTGCTCCTCGCCTGCGGCCGGTCGCCGCGCGTGCTCCTGCTGGACGCCGCCACGGGAACGACGCTCCGCTCGATCCCGCTCCCGGCGGGGACCTCCCCCGAATTCCAGGTGGCCGACGGCGTGATCGCGGTCTTCGGCGACCGCACTATGACTCTCTTCGACGACCGCGGGCGGCCCGTGCTCCACCACGGGGAATGCTGGCCGCAATGTGCCATGGCCCGGGGGCCCGGCCTCGTGCTGACGAGCTATCACAGTGGCCGGGACGACGTGCTGGCGGCGACGTCCTGGCCGGGCGGCGCGCCCCTGTGGCAGGTGAGGCCCGCGCCGACGTACGCGAAGCTGGTCGAGGGCGGCATCGGAGCGCGGGCCGGGATCGGCGGGTTCCCGGTCGTCGATTCGATCGACCCCGGGACCGGCGCGGCGACCTCGTACACCCTGCCCGCCCCGGCCACAGTGCTGGCGTCGGCCGGTCAGCGGCTCTATGCCGGCAGCGCCCTGCGGGCGGCGGGGCAGACGCACCGCGTGCGCGTCTCGGCCCTGCGGCGCGTCCCGCCGGGCAGGGGCCCCTCGCTGCTCGGGGGCGTGGACCCGGGCCGCTGGCCGGACGCCTGCGCGCTCCCGCCGGGAGGGACGTTCTCGCCCGGCACGCCCCGGAACACCCTGTACGGATACACCCTGCCCAGGCCCGTGACCTGCCGCTACACCGAGCGGGGCGGCGGCTCGCTCAACGTCCGCGTGCTCTGGGTCGCCGACGATCCGAACGAGGCCGCGGCCATGATCGACACGCTGGGAGACGCGTACGCGAGCACTCCCGCCGCCGGGATCGGGGACCAGGCCGTGGTGGGCGGCTCCCTTCCGATCGACGTGTACTTCCGCGTCGGCCCGGTGGTGGCGGCCGTGGAATCGGGCGACCTCCCCGTACGGCGCCGGTTGACGGCGCTCGCCGGCTCCGTCGCCGACCGGTTACGCGACGCGGGCCCGGGCGTCCGGACACGGCCCACGCTTCCGGCCACGCTTCCGGCCGCGCCTTCGCGGCGGCTCGAACTGTCCCGCCTGCCCGGGACGGAGGTGACGGTGGCCCAGGACGTCACGGCCCCGCCCGTGGTCATCGCGTACCTGCTCGACGGGCATCCCTACGTCCGCGCTAAGGGGACCTTCACCCGGCTGGGCGAGAAGGTGGACGCGCTCTCGCCGGACGGCGCCTGGGGAGCCCGGACGGCCAAGAGCTACCCGTCGCGCGGCCGGGACCCGGTGACGATCCTGGACACCGCGAAGCGCTCGGTCCGCCGGATCCCGACGGTAGAGGCTCCCATGGGCGTGGCCTCGCCCGTCTGGTCTCCGGACGGCCGGACGCTGCTGCTGACCGCCACCGACCGGGGCACGATCACCGGGTTCGTGGTCGTCGACCTGGCCACGATGCGGCCCCGGTTCGTCCGCGTCGCCGACGGCGGCCGCTACTCGGGCAGGTTCCGCTGGGGAGGCGATGCCGGCACCGTCGCCGTGCAGTCCGGCCCCTTGAGCGACTACGAGGACGCGGACGACGACTTCGACGTCACGTTCTTCGATCTCGACGGCACCGTGAAACGTCGTCTCGAAAACGTGGGAAAGCTGATCGACGGGCAGAACTGGGCGTCCCCCTCCGGCCTGCTCTTCGCCACCCGCTGCCCCGAACGCGCGAGCCAGACCTGCCTCTGGCGGACCTCGGACGGCACCCGGACCGCCCAGATCCCCTTCGAGCCGGGCGCCTTCGTCTCCTGGTACGACGACGCGCGCTTCCTCGGCTGGCACCGGCTCACGCCCGAGGAGCAGGCCCTCGCGGTCACGGACTTCCCGGGCCGGCCCTTCACCCACCTGGCCAGGGCCCATGGACACGACGGGCTGACCCTCGTCACCGGCCACGCCCCTTCCTGACCGGGGCGGCATGGCGCTTCCGCGCACTTTGTGTCACACTCAACAGTTATAGAACTGTTCGCAGAGTTATAGAGGGGTGAGGTGCATGCTGACAGCGGAACCGGCCACCCGGCCAGGTGTGATGGAGGACCCCGGCGAGCTGGGCAGGTTCGGGGAGTACGGCGGGCTGTACGTGCCGGAGTCGCTGGTCGCGGCCTGCCGGCAGGTGGAGGCGGCCTTCCGGGAGGCCCGGACCGACCCGGCGTTCCGCGAGAGCCTCGCGGAGGCGCTGACCCTGTACGTGGGGCGGCCCACGCCGCTGACCCCGGCCCGGCGGCTGTCCGCCGAGCTCGGCGTGACCCTGCTGCTCAAGCGGGAGGATCTCACCCACACCGGCTCCCACAAGATCAACAACGTGGTGGGCCAGGCGCTGCTGGCCCGCCGGATGGGCCGCACCAGCCTGATCGCCGAGACCGGCGCGGGCCAGCACGGCGTGGCCGTCGCGACCGCCGCCGCCCTGCTGGGGCTGCGGGCGACCGTGTTCATGGGCGAGCGGGACGTCGAGCGGCAGGCGCTGAACGTGTTCCGGATGCGGATGCTGGGCGCCGAGGTCGTACCGGTCGGCACCGGCAGCCGTACCCTCAAGGACGCCACCAGCGAGGCCTTGCGCGCCTGGGTGGGGGTCACCGAAGAGGCGTACTACTGCCTCGGCTCGGTCGTCGGGCCCAACCCGTACCCGTGGATGGTGCGCGAGTTCCAGCGGGTCATCGGCGACGAGGCGCGCGAGCAGTGCGCCGGGGCGCTCGCCAGCGCCGTGCCCGACTATGTCGTGGCCTGCGTGGGAGGCGGTTCCAACGCGGCCGGCACGTTCGCCGGCTTCGTCGGCACCACCGCCCGGCTCGTCGGCGTCGAGGCGGAGGGCGGCGCGGGGGCGGCCAGGGGCAGGCTGGGCGTGCTGCACGGCTTCCGCTCGCTGTTCCTCCAGGACGATCACGGGCAGATCATCGAGGCGCACTCCATCGCGGCCGGCCTCGACTACCCCGGGGTCGGGCCGGAGCACGCCCACCTGCGCGACCTCGGCAGGGCGCGCTATGTCACGGTCTCCGACGAGGAGGTGGTGGCCGCGGCGGTGCGGCTGGCCCGCGCCGAGGGCATCGTGCCCGCGCTGGAGTCGGCGCACGCGGTCGCGTGGGTGATCCGCGCGGCGCGTACGGGCGAGCTGCCGCCGGGTGCGACGGTTCTGCTCACCCTGTCCGGCAGGGGCGACAAGGACATCTCGACCCTGAAGGAGCTGGTATGAGTACCGGACTGCTCGAAAGGCCGCTGCGCGACCGGCGCGACGGCGGCCACAAGCTGCTCATGCCGTACGTGACCGGCGGCATCACCCCCGGCTGGACCGGCTACCTGCGGGCGTTCGCCGCCGCCGGCGCGGACGCGATCGAGCTCGGCCTGCCGTTCTCCGACCCCACGCTCGACGGCGCCACCATCCAGGAGGCGTCGGACGTGGCGCTGGCCCGGGGCGCGACGGTGGACGGCATCCTGGCCGAGATCGCCGAACTGCGCCTGGACGTGCCGCTGGTCGCCAGCACCTACTACAACCTGGTGCTGCGCGACGGGCCGACGGCGTTCTGCCGGGCGCTGCGCCGGGCGGGGATCACCGGGCTCATCGTGCCCGACCTGCCGCTGGACGAGGCCGGCGAGCTGGCGGACGCGGCGGCGGCCACCGGCGTCGACCTGGTCCTGCTCGCCTCCCCGGCGACGCCGCAGCCGCGACTGGACGAGATCGCGCGACACAGCCGGGGCTTCGTCTACGCCGTCTCGGTGATGGGCACCACCGGCGAGCGGACCGCGCTCGCCGAGTCCGCCGCGGCCCTCGCCGAACGGATCAAGCAGAACAGCGACCGGCCGGTCTTGCTAGGATTTGGCATTTCCACGCCCGGGCAGGCCGTGGAAGCCACCCGGCGCGCCGACGGTGTCGTCATCGGTGCCGCGATCATGCGCCGGATCCTCGACGGGGCGGGGCCGGACGACGTCGGCGCCTACCTGACGGGGCTGCGGCGGGCCCTTGACCAGGAGCGTGACGAAAGACGATGGCCCGTGACGCCGGACACGAAGCGAGGTACCGCGCCATAGCCGCCGACCTCGCGGCGAAGATCCGGGCCGGACATTACGCCCCCGGCGCGGCGCTGCCGTCCCAACGCGAGCTGAGCGCCTCGTACGGAGTCACCCTCATGACGCTGCGCCAGGCGCTCCGGCAGCTCAGCGACGAGGGGCTGATCGTGCAGCAGGCCGGCCGAGGCACGTTCGTGTCCCCGCCGCACCTGGCCTACCAGCTGGGCTCCCTGCAGAGCCTCGCCGACGACCTCAGGAAACAGGGCCACGAGATACGCACCGTCGTGCTCGGCCGCTCGGTGCGCCGGGTGCCGGCCCGCATCGCCGCCCAGCTGCGCACGGCTCCCGGCGAGACCGCGCTGCGGCTGGAGCGGGTGCGCGAGTTCGCCGGCCGCCCGGCGATCCACCAGGTCTCCTGGATCCGCCGGCCGGCCGCCGAGCAGATCCGCGACCGGGACTTCACCGCCACCTCCCTCTACGGCGCGCTCGCCGACTGCGGGGTGGCGGTGGCGCGCGCCTCGGAGAAGATCCGGCCCGGCCTGCTCGACCCGGCCGTCGCGGCCCACCTCGAAGAGCCTCCCGGCAGCCCGGTCTTCCTCAGCGAGCGGATCACGTACGCGCTCGACGCCACCGCGCTGGTCGCCGACCACGCCACCATCCTGGGCAGCATGATGGAGATCCGCACAGAACGCGCCGCCACCGGCCTCTCCCTCACCTGGGGCGCGAGCACCTGACCCAACGCGCAAGCCCGCCCAGGTAGATCTTGGTCAATGTTTTCGATCAACGTCGGCGCAGGTCAGCGTGTCAGCCGCCAGAGCGTTTCAATCGACTGCGATGTTGGTGCTCCAGGTCTCACCCGGTGTTGGAGCACACAATGATCAATCTCGGCTTCGTCGGGCCCAGCCGTCCCGCCAACGACTACAAGTTCACCGAAGTGACCGACGGCGACACCCCGAAGATCGAAATGTCGATCCGCATGGTCTCGATCGACACCCCGGAAAGCCATTACGGGGGCAGCCCGCCCACTGCCCAGGCCGCGCTTGAGCGCACCAAGGCCCGCCTGCAGGACGGCACCTACGACGCCATCCCCCAGCAGCTGCGCGACTACCTCATCTCACGCATCACCCCCAACGCCGCCGACCACCACCTCACCGCCGGCCAGCTGGCGGCCGAGGCGCACAAGACCATGGTGAAGACCCGCCTGACCCGCCCGGACGGCACCCAGCGCAAGCTGGCCGTGGTCGCCACCGGCGAGCTCGTCGAGAACCACGGCCGCCTGCTGGGCTACACCGCGCCCTGGTTCGCCGGCGGGACGTCCGACCCGCTGCCGCCCCGCGACGACCCGCAGCGCCGCACCTTCAACCTCGACATGTTGTCGCTCGGGTGGGCCGCCAGCTTCCTCATCTACCCCTCCATCCCGCCCACCTACGACCTGAACCTGATGCTCGACGAGGCCGAGGACGCCTGGCAGCACAAGCGCGGCGCGTGGGCGCAGTTCGGCCCGGATCTGCTGCTGGGTTACGAGTACCGGGCCTGCATCAAGCTCGGCGCCAAGGACCTGAAGAACCCGGCGGATGCCGTCGCGAACGCCTACGAGCGCGTGTGCGTCGACCTGCGCACCCTGACCGAGGTCGGCCTGTACGGCTACCACGAGGTCCCGCCGCCGAACCGGCTGTGGATCTGGAAGAAGGACCTGGAGCAGGCCCGTAAGGACATGCCCATCAAGCACTGACCCGGAGGAGGAGGACACGCCGCCGCGCGGATGACGTCCAGGGCCTCCTCCACGCGGTCGGCGTGGGTGCGGAACGGGCGAGCCGGCCCAGCACGTCGACCCGGCCGTCGTCGCGGACATCGCCGAGTGGCTCTCACCGGGTCAGCGGTAGGTCACCCGATTTCTGTCCGGGCTCAAGGGCCGACTCGCTCTCGCTCCGCCGCGCGGGCAACTCGCTCTCGCTCCGCTGGGCGGGCAGCTCGGGAACGGCCTCCTCCTCCGCGAGGGCGGGCCGCTCGGGCCGGACCCGTTCCGAGCCGACCGCGGCGGGCTCGGCCGGTGCGGCGGCCTGCGTCGCCCGTTCGAGGTTCTGCCCCGCCCGTTCGAAGAAGCGCAGCAGCTCGACCGGCAGCGGCATGATCAGCGTGGAGTTCTTCTCCGCGGCGACCTCCACCACGGTCTGCAGCAGGCGCAGCTGCAGCGCGCCCGGCGTCTGGGACATGATGCCCGAGGCGTCGGCCAGCTTGCCCGCGGCCTGCAGCTCTCCGTCGGCGACGATCACCCTGGACCGCCGCTCGCGCTCGGCCTCGGCCTGGCGGGCGATCGACCGCTTCATGGCCTCGGGCAGCTGCACGTCCTTGATCTCCACGCGATCGATGTGGATGCCCCAGCCGAGCGCCGGGCTGTCGATCATGAGCGCGAGGCCCCGGTTCAGCTCCTCGCGGTTGGTCAGCAGATCGTCCAGCTCGCTCTTGCCGATGATGGACCGCAGCGAGGTCTGCGCCACCTGCTCCACCGCGAACAGGTAGTTCTGCACCTCGATCGCGGCCCGCATCGGGTCCTGCACCCGGAAGTAGGCGACGGCGTCGACCCGTACGGAGACGTTGTCCCTGGTGATGCCCTCCTGCGTGGGGATCGGCATCGTGACGATCTGGACGTTGACCTTCCGCATGCTGTCTACACCCGGTATCAGGAACCTCAGGCCCGGCTCGCGGATCTGCTGCTGCGCCCGGCCGAAGCGGAAGACGATGCCGCGTTCGACCTGGTTGACGACTCTCACCCCGGTGACCACCACCAAGAAGAGGAAGAAGGCGATGACTCCGAGCACGATGTTGATGTCCATGGACCTATCCCTTCTCTTACGAGAGTAGGTCCAGATCTCCTCCTCCGCAGCCACAGCTACGTCGCGGGACCAGGGCGGCGTGCGGGGCGAGCGGGGCGGGCGCCTCGTCGAACAGCAGGGCGACGGCCTGCTCCGCCATGGCCTGGAGCGGCTGCTCGGTCACCGTCAGCGCCGGAGCGGTGTGGGCGCTCTCCGGGGTCCCGTCGAGGCTGATGACGGCGAGCCGGTCGGGGACGGCCAGGCCGCGGGCCCACGCGCCGGACAGGACCCCGATGGCCTGCTCGTCCGTGGCGGTGACCAGGGCGTGGGGCAGGGCGCCCGCGGCGGCGAGGCGGCGGGTCAGGGAGTCCGCCTCGGCCCGCGAGTAGGCGCAGCGCAGGAGGGCGGCGCCGGGGTCGCCGGCGACGGCCGCCTGCCAGGCCGCCCGCCGCACGCCCACGGGCCCCTCGTCGTCCGGCCCGGCCAGGAAGGCGATGTGCCGGTGCCCGTGCCCGCGCAGGTGCGCGACCGCCTCCCGCACCGCGTCCTGGTTGTCGGCCGCCGCCACGCGGGCGCCCGGGGGGCCGTTGTGGACGTAGACGGCGCGTACGCCGGCCGCCTCGGCCACGTCCGCCACGTCGCCCACGGAGTCCGACGAGACGATCACCAGCCCGTCGACCTGGGCGGCCAGGAATCGTTCGACGAGATGCCGCTGCCGCCGCGCCGAGTAGCCGGCGTTGCCCACCAGCGTGAGCAGGTCGCGGCTCTCCAGCGCCCGCTCGACGTGCCTGGCCAGGGCCCCGAAGTAGGGGTTGGACGCGTCGGCCAGCACCAGGCCGGCCACGCCCGTGGTGCGCGAGCGCAGCGCGCGGGCGATGCGGTTGGGGCGGTAGCCGAGCTCGGCCGCCGCGGCCAGGACACGCTCGCGGGTGGCGGCGGCCACGGGGCGGGGCCCGTTGTTCATCACATAGCTGACCACCGCCGTGGAGGTGCCCGCTCTGCGGGCCACATCGGCCAGAGTGCTCGGACGTTTCGTCATGGCGGTTTACATTCTCGCATCTAATCGTTTAGATAGGCACTTGGCAGATCTAAACGATTAGACAAGAGGTGACCGTGCTGCCTTTGGTCGTCGACACCGACACCGGCTCGGATGACGCGGTGGCGCTACTGCTCGCCGCCGCCAGCGGGCTGGGCGACGTACGGGCGGTGACAACGGTGGCGGGCAACGTGCCGCTGGCGGTCGCGACCCGTAACGCCCTGATCTCCCTGCAGACGGCCGGCCGCCCGGACATCCCCGTCCACGAGGGCTGCGCGTCCCCGATGACCCGCGCGCTGTCCACCGCCCAGCACGTGCACGGCCAGGACGGGATGGGCGATCTGGACCTCCCCGACCCGCTGCGGGCCACCGAGCCCGAGCATGCCGTGGACGTCCTCCTGGACGCGCCCCGCCACCTCCCCGGCGAGCTGACCCTGGTCACCCTGGGACCGCTCACCAACGTCGCCGCCGCCCTGCTCCGCGACCGCGACCTGCTCTCCCGCTACCGGCACGTGTACTGCATGGCCGGCGCCGCGGACATGCGGGGCAACGTCTCGGCCACCGCCGAGTTCAACGTGTGGGCCGACCCGGAGGCCGCCCGCGTGGTGCTCCAGGCCGCCACGCCGGACCAGGTGACCTGGATCGGCTGGGACGTCTCGCGCCGGGACGCCGTCATGACCCCGGCGGACCAGCTCCGGCTGGAGCAGTTGGACACCCCCATGGCCACCTTCGCCCACCGCGTCAACCGGACGGTCGCCGACTGGGCCCGCGACGTCACCGGCCTGCCGGGCTACGACCTCCCCGACCCCGTCGCCATGGCCGTGGCGCTGCGGCCCGAGCTGGCCGTCGAGCGGGAGCGGGCGTACGTGGACGTCGCGCTCGGCGACGAGACCCGCGGCCAGCTCATCATCGACCGCCGCCGCACGGCCCCCGCACCGAACCTGACGCTGGTGCGGCGGGTCGACGAGACCTCTTTCAAGCAACTGCTCTTCGACACCTGTGAGGGACCGCGATGACCCGGCGTTACGAGTTGCACTGCCACCTCGACGGATCGGTACGCCCGAGCACGGTGGCCGACCTGGCGCGCCGCCAGGGCATCACCCTGGGGGCACCCGTCGAGCAACTGGTGACGGCGCCCGCCGGGTGCGGCAGCCTGAGCCGGTTCCTCACGTACATCGACGTGCCCCTCCAGGTGCTGCAGACGCCCGACGCGCTGAGCAGGGCCGCCCGCGAGCTGGTGGCGGACTGGAGCGCGGACGGCGTGGTCTACGGCGAGACGCGCTTCGCCCCGCAGCTGCACGGCCACCAGGGCATGACCATGGACGAGGCGGTCGAGGCCGTCGCCGAGGGCCTGGCGGCGGGCCAGGCGGCCACGGGAGTGCGTACCGGGCTGCTGCTGTGCTGCCTGCGGCACCAGACGCCGGACGAGAGCCTGGCCGTCGCCGAGACGGCGCTGCGGCACCGCGACAAGGTGGCCGGGCTCGACCTGGCCGGCGACGAGCAGCGCTACGCCGCCACGCCGCACCGGGCCGCGTTCGACCTCGCCCACGCCGCCGGCCTCCCGTGCACCGTGCACGCCGGCGAGGCGGCGGGCCCGGAGAGCATGTGGGAGGCGATCGACGTGCTCGGCGCCCGCCGGATCGGGCACGGCGTGCGCTGCACCGGCGACTCCGCGCTGCTCGAACGGCTGCGCCGCGACCGGATCGCCCTGGAGATGTGCCCGATCAGCAACGTCATGACCGGCGCCGTCCCCAGCATGTCGGAGCACCCCGCGATCCCGCTCCTGGAGGACGGGCTGGCGGTCACGATCAGCACCGACGCGCGCACCACCGCCGGGACCACGCTGGAGCGGGAGTTCGCCGGGTGGACGGCCGAGCAGGAGAAGCTCGCCCAGGCGAACGCGGCGGAGGCAGCCTTTCTGAACTGAAAGTTTCACCGGGTCTTGACAGTCTCTGTTGCGAACCTCAACACTCTATGCCGCTCCAAAATATGTGACATAACGCACGCTGTTAGCGCTAACACACAGAGCGGCTCCCGGAGGTTTCCGAATGAGACGATTGCGGGCGGCGACGGTCGCCCTCCTGATGCTTGTCACCGCGTTTCTCACCACCACCCCGGCGGCCACAGCGGCGGCCAAGGCCGTCTTCATCCCAGCGCGCTGGCAGAGCACCGGGGAGGTGCCGTGGGCCAGTGACCGTACCAAGGAGTCGGCGAACTTCATCCTGTTATGGGGTGACCGCTCGGGCACGAATCCCAAGACCGCGCCCTCCCCGTACAACTTCGACCCCGACAACATGCTCAGCCAGCTGGAGAGCCTCTACTCCTTCTACGTGAACACCATGAAGTTCACGCCGGAGACCGGGCTGCTGGCGCAGTACAAGATCATCGTCATCGTCACCAGGACCTGGTCGAACGCGCCGCTCGACGCGTGGGCGACGGGCGGCTCGACCGACGGCAAGGTCGGCGTCATCAACATCGCCCCCGCCGCCGCGCTGCCCGGCTCATGGGGGCTGGCGCACGAGCTGGGGCACGTGTTCCAGAACTACACGTTCCTCGGCAGGCCCGGCTTCGGGTTCACGGACCCGAGCGCGGGCACGTTCTGGGAGTCGAGCGCCGAGTTCATGGCCATGCAGGTGTACCCGAAGACGGCTGCGGGCGACCTGACGCGGTTCATCCGCACGGAGAACCTCGCCTACAGCAGCAGCCGGCACCACTACGGCAACTGGATGCTGCTGCAGTACATCAAGGACCGCGACGGCCTTGCCATGTTCAACCGCCTGTGGAACGAGGCCAGGAGCAACGAGCACCCGCTGGAGACCTACCGCCGGATCTCCGGCATCGACCAGGCGGAGCTCAACCGGCGACTGGGTGAGTACGCCCAGCGCAACGTGACGTGGGACTACTCCAACCGCGCCGACTTCATGCCCTTCATCAACAGCCTGTACCCCTTCGTCACGGCCTACAACGGCGTGGAGGCGCAGGCGGTCAACGCGGCGGCCGGGCACTTCCGCGTCTCCGACGCCATCGCGCCCTCCGACTACGGCTACAACAAGATCCGCCTGGTCCCGGGCAGCGACGGCGCGCTCATCCGGATGCGGTTCAGGGGTCACGTCAACTCCGCGGCCGGGTCGGGCTGGTCGTACGGGTTCGTGGCGGTGAAGAATGGCACGCCCCGCTACAGCCCCGTCTACAACTCCTCGAACGGCGAGGTGACCTTCCAGACCCAGGCGGGCGAGAAGGACGTCTACCTCGTGGTCGTCGGCGCGCCGAACGCCGTGCACAAGTACGCCTTCCTCGACGGCTACCCGAAGAACTACCGCTACCCGTACCAGTTCCGCCTGCAGGGCGCCACGCCGTGGGGCTTCGAGCCCGGTCACGTGAAACCGGCCGCGCCGGGCGGCGGCCACTGGCACTCCAACGGCGGCGGCTGGGTGGACAACCGCGCCAACGTGGCCGCCACCGCCTACGTCGGCCCCAGGGCCGCCGTTTACGGCAACAGCACGGTCAGCGGCAACGCCCGCGTCGAGGACCTGGCCTGGGTCAACAGCGGCGCGACCGTCGGCGGCAACGCCGTGGTGAAGAACAGCGCGCTGGTCCAGGGCGGCGCGAACCTCGGCGGCAGCGTGGTCATCGGCGGAGACGCCGAGCCCGCGACGGCCTGCTCCTCGGGCACGTACCTGATGTTCAACCCCGACCGCCGCTGCGACGGCGGCGGTGGCGAGGCGGACGTCAACCCGTCCCACCCGATCTTCAGCGACGCCGACCTCGCCTTCGGCGGCGGCGGCGGGAACCCGACGCCCGTCAACCTGGCGTCGAGCGCGACGCCCTCGGCCTCGTACACCTCGCCGTGGGAGAGCGTCGCGGCCGTCAACGACGGCCTCGTGCCCAGCCCGCGCTGGGGCACCTGGCCGGAGACCGGCACCCAGTGGGCCGAGCTGACCTGGTCCTCGACTCAGACGATCAAGTCGGCTGAGGTCTACTTCTTCGACGACGGCGGCGGCGTGCGCGTGCCCGCCTCGTGGAAGCTGCAGTACTGGAACGGCAGCGCGTACGCGGACGTGCCCGGGGCGAGCGCGTACGGGATCGCGGCCGGGGCGTACAACCCGGTCACGTTCACCGCCGTCAGCACCACCAGGCTCCGGGTCGTGCTGCAGAGCGGCCAGGGCTCGGTCGGCCTGCTGGAGGTCCGCGCCTTCGGCTGATGCGAACCGGGATAATCGGCGCATGGCAGACCCCGTCGAGATAGCGGATTACGACCCGGCCTGGCAGGAGGAGTTCGCCAGGATCGGGGAGGCACTGCGCCGGCGGCTCGGCGACGTGGCACCGCGGATCGATCACATCGGATCGACCGCAGTGCCCGGGCTGGCGGCCAAGCCGGTGATCGACGTCCAGGTGTCGGTGCGGTCGTTCGAGCCGCCGGAGGCGTTCAGGCCGCCGCTGGAGAGCCTCGGCCTGGTGTACCGGGCGGACAATCCCGACCTGACCAAGCGCTACTTCCGCGAGGCGCCGGGCGAGCGCCGCACGCACGTCCACGTACGCGTGCTGGGCAGCTTCTCCCAGCAGCTCTCCCTGCTCTTCCGCGACTACCTGCGCGCCCACCCCGGAACGGCGGACGAGTACGCGGCGGTCAAGCGGCGTTTCGCGGCCGAGTTCAGGCACGAGCGGCACCGATACGTCGAGGCGAAGCGGCCGTTCATCTGGGACGCGCTTCGCCACGCCGACGACTGGTCTCAGATCACCGGCTGGACGCCGGGCCCGAGCGACGCGTGATCAGGGGCTGGTCTCGGTTCGTACGTCGTCGTACTCGACCGCGTAGTCCTGATCCGATCGATCCTTCAGGGCGAACGCCGCGACCACGCTGATCAGCGCACATATCGCCATATAGACGGCTATGGCGAACGAGCTCTGATACGTCGCGTACAACCAGACCGCGATCAGCGGCGCGGGCCCGCCCGCCGTCAGCGAGGCCAGCTGGTAGCCGAGCGAGGCCCCGCTGTAGCGCAGCCGCCCCGTGAAGCTCTCGGCGATGAACGTGGCCTGCGGGCCGTACTGGATGTCATGGATGGGCGCCGCCAGCACGATGGCGAGCAGGACCAGCGACGGGACGCGGGTGTCCAGCAGCGGCCAGTAGATGAACGACCAGACCACCATGGCCGCCGCGCCGATGATGTACAGCCTCCGGCGCCCCACGATGTCCGAGACGTATCCCCAGAAGGGCACGGTGAACAGCGACACGACCCCGGCCGCGATGACGTACAGGTAGACGTCGCTCGCCTCGAACCCCAGGGTCTTGGTCGCGTACGTGAGGATGAAGACGGTGAAGATGTAGAACGGCGCCTGCTGCCCGGTCCGCAGCAGCGCGCTCAGCACGATCTCCCGCCAGTTCCTGGCGATGACCTCGCGGACGGGGACGCGCTCGACCCGGTTCTCCTGGAGGACCTTGGTGAAGACGGGCGTCTCCAGGATGCCGAGCCTGATGTAGAGGCCGACGCCCGCCATCACGATGCTGAGCAGGAACGGGATGCGCCATCCCCAGTAGGGGTCGAGCGGCTGGAACACTTCGAGGGCCAGGTAGCCGAGCACGAGCCCGACGGGCACCCCGAACTGCGGCCAGCTCCCCAGGAACCCGCGCCGCCCGCCGCGCGACTTGCCCCACTCGGTGGCCAGCAGCACGGAGCCGCCCCACTCGCCGCCGACGCTGATGCCCTGGAGCAGCCGCAGCACGGTCAGCAGGATGCCGCCCCAGATCCCGATCTGCTCGTACGTCGGCACCAGCCCGACCAGCGCGGTGGCGATGCCCATGCTCAGGAGCGTGATGATGAGGGTGGCCTTGCGGCCGATCCGATCGCCGTAGTGACCGAAGATCGCCGCCCCGATCGGGCGGGCGGCGAACCCGCCGAAGTAGGTGCCGAGAGACAGGAGCAGACCCGTGGTCGGGTCGCTCTTGGGGAAGAACAGCTCCGCGAAGATCGTGCTGGCGGCGAAGCCGTACAGGAAGAAGTCGTACCACTCGATCGAGGTCCCCACGGCGGAGGCGATCACCGCCCGGACCAGTTGCCTTCTCGTCTGCTGCTGTCCTGTCGCGTCGGGTCGCTGCTCCTCCACCATCTACCGCTCCTCGGTAGGACTTACCTTTCCCGCGACGTTACATGACACAACATTGGTGGTCACGAGGCTCTTTTGTAGAGCTTTCTGCCGGCGGTCAGAAATACCTCGGGGCCAGGTCAGTGGTGGGCCAGGTCTTCACGGTGCCGATCGCCGCGCCGAGGATGGGGTCGATCGAGTCGAAGTCGGGCGTGCCCGTCTCCTCCCTGCGGTTGAAGATGGCGCAGTAGCTGACGCCGTTCTGCACCCGCGCGAGGAAGCTGAACGTGCCGGGCATGCTGCCGGTGTGCCAGGTGTTCAGCCCTCCGGCGTTGTTGTTGCGCACGTTCCAGCCGAGGCCGTACCAGGAGCCGCCGGCGGTCACGCCGGTCTCGGGCTTGGCGAACGTCCGGGAGATCGACGTGGAGTTGAGCACGGGCCCGGCGGCGTCGAAGACGAAGCCCCACTTGACCATGTCGACGGCCGAGGCGAGCCAGCCGCCGTTGGCGTCCTGGTTGGGCATGTTGAAACCGCCGTAGGGGAACGGCACGACGGCGCCCGACTGGTCCACGACGCTCTTGTTGGTGAGCTTCGACTCGTAGGTCACCTCGGTGGAGACGGCCTCGGAGCGGAGGCTGCGGCCGAGCCGCGGCCGGGTGATCCCGGCGGGGGCCAGGAGCTTCTGCCGCACGTACGACTCGTAGCTCAGGCCGGAGACCTTCTCGATGACCCGCCCGGCCAGCATGTAGCCGTAGTTGCTGTAGACGTACTTCGTGCCCGGGTCGAAGTCGAGCTTCTTCGCGGTGACGTACTTGATGATGTCGGCGTGGTCGATCGGCAGCGGCACGTCGAGCGACGCGGAGATCGTGGGGTCGATCCACAGCGCGTCCTTCGAGACGTCCCTGTCCCAGCCGCCGAGGTGCTGGAGCAGCCGCCAGAGGGTGACGTTCGCCAGCCGGGGGTCCGCCGTGGTGGACAGCCCCAGCAGGGAGGCCACCTTCGCGCCCAGAGACACCTTGCCGTCCTGGGCCAGCCGGACGATCGCGGCCGCCGTGAGGCTCTTGCTGAGGCTCGCGATCCGGAACAGGGACGTCGGCTGCACCCGAACGATGGGGGCGCCGGGCTTGGAGTAGTACCCGTAGCCGCGCGCGAGCAGGATCTTGCCGTTCTTGGCGACCGCGAGCTGGGCGCAGGAGATGTCCCGTTCGGTGATGAACGTCGTCATCGCCTTGTCGAACCCGGCCAGCGCGCTCGGCACCACACCGGTGGTCAGCGGCGCGGCGACGCCGGCCGACGCGGGGCGGGCCCCGAGCGCGATAGCCGGTACGGCGCCCGCGCTCGCCTGGAGGAGCCGGCGGCGGCTGAGTGCGGTCACATTTCCCCCTGTGTCACAACAGCATCAATAGTGGTCTTTACTACCACAATCAGCACAAAAGGCGATCCCCTGGGGCCGGAGCGTCCACGTGCCCTGACGCCCCGACCTTGAGGCCGGGCTCAGGCGCCCTCCGCCGCGCGGAAGGTCTTGAGCGCCTCGGGGCCGAAGTAGGAGCCGTAGCTGGTGGTGGTGTTGCGCAGCGCGTGGGTGGAGATCTGGTAGCCGATACCGGTGATCTTGTTGAAGCCCTGGAACCACGGGCCGCCGCTGGAGCCCCCGCCCATGTCGCACAGGAACGCGTACTTCATGCCGTACGCCGGGTTCACCGAAGCGCCGCTGCAGTACTGCAGGGTCTTGCCACCGTTGCCGTTGCTCGGGTAGCCGAGCAGCAGGTTGGACGAGCCGACGGTGGCGGAGTTGAACCTGATGCCCTGGCCGCCCACGGTCTGCACGACGGTCTTGCCCTTCACCGGCTTGACGACCAGCATGCCGAAGTCGAGCGGCGGCTGGTGAGCGCCGTCCTTGTAGTAGCCGGACCAGATGAACATGGTCCGCGCCACGAACTTGCCGTAGGGTGCCGCGCCGTTCTTGTACGCCGGGACGAAGACCAGGTTCTTGCTCCACCGGCCCTCGCCGTCGATCAACGCGTGCCCGACGGTGACGACGACGTCCCCGTCCGCGCTGGTCACGACGTTGCCGGAGGCCACGAAGTCCCTGCCGCTGCCGCCGGTGCCGAACACCTTGCCCGCCGTCTTGGCGATGAGGCCGCCGGACTGCCACGTCTGCTGCTTGGCCGCCGAGGTGACGTACGGGCGGACCCAGCGCATCGTGTCCTTCGAGGGGGTGGGCGCGATGTCCACCTGCTCCTGCGCGGCGAACGGGGTCACGCTCTTGGTCTCGCCGCTCGCCGTGTCGGCGGGGGCGGCGAGCGGCTGGGCGGCGCGCATCCGCTCCGGGGTCCAGTAGTCGCTTCCGGCCGCGAACGTCGCCGGGACATTGTGCGCCAGCGGCCCGTCCTCCGCCGCCTTCGCCGCCGGCGGCTCGGCGACGGCGGCGTGGCTGCCCAGCCCCAGCATCAAGGTGGTCAAGCCGACGATGGACAAGGTACGCATGGGACCTCCGTGACAAGTGTGACGAAGGAGGTTTACCACACTTGTCACAAAAATGGACAATCGTCACAGACTGCCCAGGCCGCCGACAACAGCTCTCCAGTAGGTGGAGACTTCGATCAGGTTTCCGTCAGGGTCGCGGAAGTAGACCGACGCCATAGGGACTTGGGCGCCGGTCTGCGAGACCGGCTCCTCCTCAACAGGAACACCGCACGCCTCCAGGACGGGAGCCCTACCCCCGGAGCCCGATGGCGACCCCCACCCGAACCACCGGCGCCCGTCGACCCGGTCCAGCCGATCGAGCAGCATCAGACGCTCGTTGATCCCGTACGGCGTCCAGGAACGGGTCGGACGGTCACCTATCAGGCGCGACCTTCAACTGGTGCACGCGCTGCTTGGACAGGCCCATGACCCATGCCGTGTCCGGCTCCGACCAGTGGTTCGTGAGAGTCTTCGCGACCTTGACGGCCAACTCCGCAGCACGCCTGACATGAGCCTCGGCCAGTTCCTTCTCACGGTGGTATTCGGTCACCACACCGGCCAGGTCCTCGGGCAGGTCGAAGACCAACTCCACGCCAGGAGTGTTCTGGGGCCAAGCCCAGGCATGGATCTGCGCCAAATCACGCTCCATCTGCGACAAGGTACTGGCCACGCCAACGCCCTCGGTCTCTCCAGTTGGGCAACGCGACACCCAGCGCCCGTTCTCGTAGGTGATTACATAGGTGATCGTCTTGCTCATCGACTCATCCTCTAGGTGACCGCCTCCAGGCGTTTCAAGGCTTCACGAAATAGCGCTGGCGTTCCTAGTCGACTAGGAAGGATGGGCAGTAACCGAGCGATGCCAGCCGGGACGCTCTTCTCGACCAGGCGTTTTGCCTCCGGCCTGCGGTTTTCCAGCCACAGCGCTGGGATGGCGGATCGGCATCGTGACGAATGGCGCGCCCGAAAACCAGCTCGGCAAGCTTCGACGAACCGGCCTCGCCAACGTGATCGACGGTTGTGCCGTGTCCGGGGCCGAGGGGATCCGCAAGCCCGAGCTCGGTCTGTTCCAGATAGCCGCTCAGCGATGTGGGGCCGCTCTGGACGATGGCGGGTGGATGGTCGGCGACAACCTCATCGCCGATATCCAAGGAGCCCGCAGGGCGAGCCTGCGCACAATCTGGATTGACAGGGGTACATGGCCGGGCGACGAACGCCCTGCCGACTACGTAGTTACCGACGCCGTCGGAGCAATGGCCATCATCGCGCAATACTGGCGGTCTAGGCTCTTCCGGCGAGCCGACGGGTCACCCATTCAAGCTTCGGCTTGTCGTCTGCTGGTCACCTACCCCGGCCGACGGCACAGTGGTGCGCGACAGACGCTTCAGCATGGCCGGCAGGCTGACTAGGTCGTCGAGCGGCTGCCGCACGTCCACCTGGCCAAACACGCCGCTCAGCCTGCGTGCCGCCTGTTCCAGCGCGGACAGCCGAAGGCCCTTGTCCCGCTTGCCGGTGCCCATCAAGTCCTGGGCCCGCGCCACCAGTGCCACGATGTCCGCATGCCTGGTGTAGAGCTCGCCAGTGGCAGCGGCCTTAGCCAGGCGTACCAGTGCGCTGTCAACGTCGAGCGCCGTGCCCTGGTCGAACGACGCCTTCGCCTCGGTGGGAATCGCCCTCCACTCGCCCACCAGTACTCTCGTTTTCGCACGCAGAGCCTCGGCCGAAGGCATCACCCCCGCCCACAGATCCAGCATCCGCTGCAGCACCCGGATACTCTCGCGATCGTCCGGGATCGGGAGAGTGGTCTGCCAGAGCAGAGTGCGCAGCTCGCCGATATGTTCCCGATCCCGCAGGATCGAATCCAGCCCGGCGATCATACGCTCGATCGTGTCGTTGGCCGCCCTCATGGCCTCACGAAGCCGCGCCTCCTGCTCCGCTGCGGCCCGCCGAGCCTCATCCTGCCGTCGGGCCTGCTCGCGGAGCTCCTCTTCCTGCCGCTGGATCCGGCGGCCCAATTCCTCATCCCTCTGGAAGGCGCGCCGCTCGAACTCCGCCTCGCGCTCCTCCAGGCGCTTGGCGCGCAGCTCCTGCTGCTCCTTGAGATACTCCTCGACCTGGCTGAACCCCAGCAGCACAATGGGGACCGCGAACAGGAAGCTCGTGATGGCGCTCACGAGGTTCGTGGTGAACGGCTGCCGGCTCAGCCACCCGTCATTCACGTCGGAGAGGAAACCGCCTATCGCGAAAGCGGTTCCGATGAGCCAGGAGGCGGCCGCAGCCACCCACGCCCCCTTGGGGATCGTGCGGACGGCCTTCTTGAAATTCCATTTCGGCTTCCCGCCCGGCTCCGTGTCCACTCAGCCCCTCAATCTCTCGCAGACCGATCGGTTGCTCATCGGGGGTGAGCTTGTGAGAGTTACCGAGCGCATCAGCCCTGTCCACGAGGAAACATAACAAATGCCCCTCCCTGTACTACATTCACAGATCTTGAGGTGGTGGATCTCCGCTGTCGGCGGTAATGGCTGAGCCGGGCGCGGGCTTGGTGGCGGCGGAAGGCTGACCAGGCCAGGACGTGCTCGATGGCGTTGGCGACGGGGATGAACAGCCGGGCCAGGACTCGGCGGATAGCCGCCAGTGAGGGCACGGGCTCGGGAGCGCTCCTCATGGTGGTTGTGGCGGTGGCGGCGGTCTTTCCCTGGTCGGCGGGGTGTCGTTGTCGTTGCGTAAGGCCGCCCGGGTGACGGCGAGGAAGAAGGGAGCCGTGGCCGCGCGGCCGGGCCGGGCGGTCAGCCGGCTCCGCCACCCGCCACGGAGACGAAGCCGGTGCCGGCACGGTAGTGGGGTGACTGGTGGCGGAAGTAGGTGTTGTAGACCTCGCAGTAACGCCCGCCCCGGGCCAGCAGCGAAGCGTGGTCGCCCTCCTCCACGATCCGCCCGTGGTCCAGCACGATGATGCGGTCGACGTGCTCGATCGTCGAGAGCCGGTGCGCGATGACGATCGAGGTCCGCCCGGCCAGCACCAGATCGAGCCCCTCCTGGATCTGGGCCTCGGTCAGCGGGTCGACGCTGGCCGTGGCCTCGTCGAGGACCACGATCGCCGGATCCTGGATCAGCAGCCGGGCCAGCGCGACGAGCTGGCGCTGGCCCATCGACAGCGCCCGCCCGTGCTCGCCCACGTCCGTCTCCAGCCCGTGGGGCAGGGCCTCGATCCAGTCGCCGCCGCCCACCGCGGCCGCCGCCGCGCGCACCTCGTCGTCGCCCGCCTCCGGCCTCGGGTAGCGGATGTTGTCGGCGACCGTGCCGCTGAACAGGAACGGGGCCTGCGGAACGGCGCCGATCTGGCTGCGGTAGGCGCCCAGCTCAAGGGTGCGGATGTCGCGCCCGTCGATCAGCAGGCGGCCCTCCTGGAACTCGTAGAACCGGGTGATCAGCTTGCTGAGCGTCGACTTGCCGGCCCCGGTGTGGCCGACGAGCGCCACGGTCTCCCCGGCCTCGATGCGCAGGTCGAAGTCGCGCAGCACGGGGCTGGCGGCGTCGTACCCGAAGGTGACGCCCTGGAACTCGATGCGCCCGGCCAGCCTGCCGGGCGGCTCGGCGGCGCTCTGCACCACCCGCGGCGGGGCGTCGATCAGGGCGAAGACCCGCTCGGACGCCGACAGCCCCTGCTGGAACTGGGACCAGAACGCGGCGATGGACGTCAGCGGGAACCAGAACAGCGACACGCCCTGCAGGAACAGGTACCAGTCGCCCGCGGACAGCCCGCCGTCGAGCACCTGAACGCCGCCCAACTGGACCAGGCCCACCGACGCGAGCCCGGCCACCAGGAAGAGCACGGGGAAGATGGTGGAGAAGACGAACCCCTGGCGGAGCGTCACCTGGTAGCTCTGCCGGTTGATGGGCCGGAACTCGTCGTAGACCTGCTGCTCCTGGCGGAAGTTCTTCGCGACCGCGATGCCGCCCATGGTCTCCTGCAGGTTGGCGTTGACCCGGCCGAGCGAGCGCTGCGCCCGGCGCGTGCCGGCCCTGGCCAGCCGCCGGAACATCAGCGCCAGACCCACCACGATCGGCACCACCAGCAGCGTCAGCAGGGCCAGCTCGACGCTGCGCACGAACAGCAGGACCGTGACGAAGCCGACCATCAGCACCTGGCTGATCAGGTCCATCGTCAGCGTGGACACGGTGGCGAAGTCGTCGGTGTCGGACGTCACCCGGCTGACGATCTTCCCGGACGGGGTCTCGTCGTAGAAGGACAGGTCGCGTTCCAGCACCGCGTCGAACGCGTCCTCGCGCAGCCGGAGCACCACGTCGCCGGTGACCTGCGCGCTGAACTTCTGCCGGATGAAGTTGAACACCCACGAGAACACCCCGGCGACCAGGATCCCCGCCGTGAGCTGCCACCCCACCGAGCCGATGGTGCCGCCGGCGATCGCGTCGACGGCCAGGCTGCCCAGCGCGGGAACGGCCGCCTGGCTCGCGGACAGCAGCACGATCATGGTGGCGACCAGGATCATCGACCCCAGCTTGGGCCGGAAGTACGACAGGATCCGGCGCAGCAGGGCACGGTCGCCGTAGGTGCGGTCGTAGTCCTCGGCGTCGAGGCCGTCCATGATGAAGCCCATCAGCGCACCCCTCCGCGCTCCGCGGCCAGGACCGCGTCCTCGGCCGCGTCCAGCTCGACCTCGTCGTAGTGCGCGAAGATCCGGCGGTAGAGCCGGCTGCGCGCGATCAGCTCGTCGTGGGTGCCGAAGTCGACCACCTCGCCGCGCCTGAGCAGCAGCACCTTGTCCGCCCACCGGATCTGCGAGAGCCGGTGGGTGATCAGCAGCGTGGTGCGCCCGTCGAGGATGCGCCCGATCGCCTGCTGGATCCGGTCCTCGGTGGCGGAGTCGATGGCGCTGGTCGAGTCGTCGAGCACGAGGATCGCCGGATCGGTCAGCAGGGCCCGCGCGATGGCCAGCCGCTGCCGCTGCCCGCCGGAGAGCGTGACCCCGCGCTCCCCGATCACGGTCTCGTAGCCGTCGTCCAGCTCGGCGATGAACTCGGCGGCCTGGGCGTCCTCCGCCGCCCGCACCACGGCCTCGTGATCGGCCCGCTGCCCCAGGCTGAAGGCGATGTTCTCGGACACGGACCGGGAGAACAGCACGATGTCCTGCTCGATGGTGGAGATCTGGGACCGCAGCGAGTCGAGGTCCCAGTCGCGCACGTCCACGCCGTCGACGAGGATCCGCCCGGACGTGACGTCGTAGATCCGCGGCACCAGCTTGGTCAGCGTGCTCTTGCCCGACCCGGTCTCGCCGACGATCGCCACCGTCTCCCCCGGCCGCACGGTGAACGTCACCCCGCGCACCGCCGGGTCCTCGTCGTCCTCATAGCCGAACGTCACGTCCTCGAAGACGATCTCGCCGCTGATCGGCGCGGCGTGCCCGTCGGCCCGCTGCTCGATCTCGCTGTCGGAGGTGATGACGCTCAGGATCCGGCGCGAGGACACGATGCCGATCTGGATCAGCGAGAACGTGAAGATCGACATCTGCGTGGGGAACCCGAGCATGCCCATGAGCCCCATGAACGCCACCACCTCGCCGAGGGTGATCGCCCCGATGCCCTGGAGATGGAGGGCGTGCCACAGCGCCCCGGCCATGGCGAAGGAGAACAGCAGGGTGGGCAGGTAGCGGGCCTGGACCAGCCCGTTGCGGACGAAGAGGTCGCGGTAGAGCCGCGCGTCGGCGCGGAAGCGCCGCCGCTCCTGCGCCTCCTGCGCGGTCACCTTGATCACCTCGATGCCGCGCACGGCCTGGTTGAGCCCGGCGTTGAGGTCGCCGAACTGCTCACGCATGCGCGTCGCCACCGGGTTGAGCTGCCGCATGTAGTGCCAGAGCGCGAGCGCGAACACGACGGCGAACAACCCGGGCGCCAGCAGCAGCCGAGGATCGATCGCCCCGATGAAGAAGATGGGCACCAGCCCGGTGAGCCCCGAGTCCACGATCAGGTCGACCCCGGGCGTGATCATGATGGAGAGCTGCCGGATGTCGTTGGCGGCCCTGGCCATCAGATCGCCGACCCGCTGCCGGTTGTGGAAGGTCTGGCTCTTGCCGAGCAGGCTCACGTAGAGCTCGTCGCGCGCGTCCCGTTCGAGCCGCTTGGCCAGCACCTCGCTCGACAGCCTGGCCACCAGGTCGAACAGCCCCCGGGCCAGCACGATCGCCAGCAGCGCCAGCGCGATGAACCCGAGCGCGTCCAGCGGCTCGCCCCGCTGCCCCAGCACGGCGTCGAAGGCGTCGCCGGTGAACTGCGGCACCATGGCGTTGAGCACCACCATGATCAGCGACCCGCCGAGGAACCCGATCAGGTGCGCCGGATGCCGGCGAAGATGGGACCAGAGCCAGCGCACCGGGCCGCGCCGGTTGTAGCTCGGGCCGGAGACGGAGAACTCCGAGTTGCTGGTGGTCACTGGCAGGCCCTCCCCCGGGCACGAGCGCGCGAGTATCGAACCTGGTTTCTATCACCGACCACCGACAGTTTCCCATCGGTTTTCGCCGCGCCCGGTCGGCGCGCGGGCGCCCGAAATGAGAGGTCCGATATCCGCCGTCGTCCCGCCTCCCGACCAGGCCAAGATGAACGCCATGATCGAACATCCCCCTGGTCAGGCGTACGGGATCCGCGGCGGCCGGCGCAGCGGCTCGTTCGGCCATGTCGAGGAGGCGGAGACCGTGCAGTCGCTGCTGCGTGACTTCTGGCGGCAGGCATGACCTCCTTGCCGCAGACGGCGAGCCGTACGGTCCGCCGCGACTTCGGGCTGCTGTGGGCCGGGCAGTCGTTGTCGCTGTTCGGGGACCAGTTCATGACGCTGGCGCTGCCGCTGCTCGCGGTGACGGTGCTGGGCGCGACTCCGGCCCAGGCCGCGCTGCTGCCGTTCGCGCTGTTCCTGCCGTTCCTGCCGCTCGGCCTGCCGGCCGGTGCCATCGTGGACCGGCTGCCTCGCCGCGTCGTCATGCTCGTCTGTGACGGCGTGCAGGTGATCGCTTTCGGGGCGATCTGGGTCTCGGCGGCCACCGGCGTGCTCAGCTTCCCCCTGCTGTTCGCGCTGGTGCTGGTGAGCGGTTGCGCGGTGGTGTTCTTCCAGGTCGCCTACACCTCGTACCTGCCCGGCCTCTTCCGGGACCCGGGCGAACTGCACACCGGCAACACCCGCCTGGCGCTGTCGGAGTCGACCGCCAAGGCGGTCGGGCCGATGGCCGCGGGGCCGGTCATCGGGCTGGTCGGCGTGGCCGGCGCGATCCTCGCCAACACCCTCAGCTTCGCCGCCTCGCTCGTGACGCTGATCGCGATCCGGCACCGCGAGCCGCCGCCCGCCGTCACCGCGCGGGAGCGGGGCTGGATGCGGCGGGACGTCGCGGCCGGGCTCAGGTTCGTGCTCCGGCATCCGGTCCTGGAGCCGGTCTTCTCCTGCGGCACCCTTTACGTCCTGTTCCTCTCCATGGTCGAGACCAGCCTGGTCCTGTACTGCCGCAACGTCCTGGGGCTGTCGCCGCAGTGGATCGGGGTCGTGGTGGGCGCCGCCGCGGCCGGCTATCCGATCGGCAACCTCGCCTCGGCCTTCCTCATCAGGCGTCTGGGCAGTTCGCGGGCGCTCATGCTCGCCGCCACCGTGTCGGTGCTGGGGATCGTGGCCATGCCCGTACTGGGGGCGCACGGGAGCCTCGGAGCCGCCGGCCTGGTCATCGGCAGCATCGTGCACTGCGCGGGCGAGGGCGCGTTCAACCCCACCTCGGTGACCCTCCGCCAGACCCAGACCCCGCCCGAACTCCTCGGCCGCGTGGCCTCCGTGCAGCGCTTCCTGTTGTGGGGCGCGGTGGCGATCGGCTCCCTGCTCGCCTCCGCCGCCACCGCGCTCGGCGGGCTGGAGTCGGCGGTGTGGATCGGCGCGCTCGGCACGGTCCTGTGCCTGCCCGCCCTGTTCCGCCGCGGTATCCGCACGCCCAGCGCCGCGTTCCAGGCCGGATGACGGCGCCTACGGCCGCTCCGGCACCGCCCAAGGCGGCCCGCAACGGGGCCGCGGGCGGGCTGCCCGCGGCCCCGTTTCATGGGAGCGGTCAGCAGCCGCCCCGGTTGTACGCCCTGAACACGTTGCTCCACCTGCCGACGTACCTCGACACTCCCGCCGGCACGCAGAAATAGGTGTTTCCGCCCAGCAGGTAGGTCACGAAGATGTTCTCGCCGGCACCGGTGCAGTTCTTGTACATGGCCGCGTCGCCGTCCCGGTGGAGGCCGCACTCGGACGCCAGACGGCCGCGCTCGCCGACGGCGGCGCTCGCCGGGGCCGCGGTGAGCAGGGTGGCGCTGACGGCCGCGAGGGTGGTCAGCAGGGTGAGGGGCTTCCTGATGTTGACTGACATGGTTCGGACTCCTGTTCTGGCTCGTCCCCCGTGGGTGAGGACCGTCAGGTCCTCGGGGGTGAGGCTCAGCGAAGCCGCCGTCGCCAGGTGTCCAACAGAGGCCCGGACGCACCCGTCCAGACCGGTCCACGCACTGGCCATCCCCGGACAGCAGACGCTCGAATATCCGCCGTCGCAGGGCCCAGCGGCCGAGTGATCCAGATATCGCTAGTATGTGCATCCAAGTTATGGATCACGTACTTGGAGTAGTTTTGAGCCAAGGCGAGGCAGCACGTGTCCACCGGCAATCGGCGATCAGAGCGCTGGGCGACGCTCTCGTCGACGACGTCACAGGCACCTCCCCCGTGTCGCACCTGGACCAGGCCGGCGACTTCCCCTCGAACATGCGCCTGGGGCCGTGGGCCATGGGCGTGCTCGGATGGCCCCTGACCAACGAGCACGACAAGATCGTCGGCTACGCGGAGAACACGGTCAACAACACGATCGAAGCCCTGCACGGCCATCGGGACCAACTGCACACGGTCGCCGACAACATCCAGACCGCCGAGAACTGGAGCGAGGCCAATGTCCGGCTTTAAGATCCCCGTCCCCGGCGGCACCCCGGACCCGTTCCAGCCGGGTGACGAGGGCGGCGACCTCAAGAAAATCCAGTACTCCACGCTCGGCATGTACGCGTTCGCCTCCCTGATCTTTCCCGCGTTCGAGCGCGTGGTGGTCTCGTACGGGCTGTCGGTGCCGGCCGACCCGCAGGTGCTGCACAGAGCCGCGGACGGCTGGAGCGCCTTCGGGAACGGCGTCTACGCCGCGGGCGCGACGGCGCAGGAGCAGCACGACAGCGTGTCCACGGCCAGCTGGCAGGCAGCGGAGCGGGAGCTCTACGGGCAGAAGATGACCGGCTACGCCATGGAGTCCGACACCGCGGCCGACTCGGCCCACAGCCTCTCGTGGCTGCTCAGAGTGCTGGCCAACCTCTGGACGCTGTACATCTACCTCCACCTGGGCCTCGCGAGCCTGGCGATGGTCACCCTGGCCAGGGCCGCACTGGTCGGACCCGGACGGTTGTTCCTCAAGTGGGAGGCGCTGTCGCACGCGATGACCGCCGAGCGGCGGGTCATCGAGCTGCGGAACTTCACGATCAAGACCGTCCTCGGCCTGGCCCTGAAGTACGGGGCCGCCTGGATGACCGAACGCAGCCTCACGGACGGCCTCAAGCCGCAGTACGCGGCGGGCCGCCCCCAGGACGCTCAGTAACCGAGCTTCCTGCGCATGCGGTCCAGCTCGCCCATCGCATCGCCCATCATCCGGTCGAAGGCCTGCTGCGCCTCGGCCATCTTCGCCCGGGCGGTGTCCGGATCGCCCATGGCGGGGTCCAGCCCGCCGCCGAACGTGCCCGTCATGATCTCCGACAGCCGGCGCTGAAGATCGGCGTCGGCGTCATGGATGGCCGCGAGGATCGCCGCGGACATCTCCTGCACGCTCATCCGCTTCGCCCTCGGATCGATGTCCAGCCGGCTCACACCGCCCTGCGCGGTGCACTCGACCGCGATGAGACCGTCGGCGGCCGTCGCCCGCCCGACCGCCGCCGCGACCTCCTTCTGCGCCGCCTCGAAATCGGCCACCCGCCTCCCGGAATCCCGCAGGAACGCCTCGACGTCGA
Source organism: Nonomuraea sp. NPDC050153 (assembly GCF_044460125.1). Taxonomy (NCBI): domain Bacteria; kingdom Bacillati; phylum Actinomycetota; class Actinomycetes; order Streptosporangiales; family Streptosporangiaceae; genus Nonomuraea; species Nonomuraea sp. NPDC050153. The sequence continues at coordinate 75,818 of NZ_JBITJQ010000003.1, read as the reverse complement.
TGTTCGCGAAGTTTCCGAGCGGGTCGTCCACGTGCGTTCTCCGTCCATGTACGTTCTTCCGGACGGTCATAGCACAAGTCCGTTTCGCAGCGGTTTCCCAGCGATCATCCCCCGACCCCCGGGCGGGGCGATCCGGGTCTTCCTCCGCTCCCTCGCGGTGGCGGGCAACGGTCCAGACAGCGTCTTGATCCTGAGATCAGCGCCTGCGCTTCTTGCCGTGACCGGAACGGCGGCCGCGCGCCCCCGGCCGAGGTCCCTCCACAAACCGAAGCGTGTGGGAACGGGCACGCAACGGCTCGGCCACGAGCCTGCGTAGCTCGTCCATGCCGACCGTGGCGGGATGACCGGATTGCGTCACCGCCTCGATGATCTGTGGCGCCTCCCTGCCCGCCATCTGGCCGAGCTGCGTCACGACCTCCTCCGGACCGGCCAGCTCCAGCAGGTTGAGCAGGCCTTCGGTCATGAGCAGGAGCTGCTCGGAGGAGGACAGATCATCGGGTCCCACGGCTCCGGCATCGTGCAGCAGGGTGATGGCGATGGGCCCGAGCACGCGGTCCCCGCGCAGGCGCGCGAGGAGCGACCGGCCGTCGGGATGGGCTTCCACCAGGGTGGCGAGCATGGCGGACGCGCGGGTGCGGAACGGGCAGGCCCGCATGGCGTCCAGCAACGGCTCGACGTCCCCGCCGTGTGCGGCGAGCCAGCCCGCCAGCTCCGTCGCGGCCTCCTCCGGCGGGTAGTGCTCCGCGAGCACGCCGAGCAGCCCGCCCGGCGCGGCCTCCACGAGCTCTCCCACCAGCGGTGCGTCCCGGCCCTCGGCGAGCATCCGCTCGCGCACACCCCGCATGCCGAGCGGTGTCAGGCTCACGAGCAGACCCGGCTCGGAGAGGACGGCACGCAACCGGGTCCGCGCTTCGGGCGGCAAGGGCTGTTCTTCGTCGTCATCGCCCAGGTCACTGAGGTAGAGGGCCTCGGCGACGCCGTGGCTCAGCTCCACCGCGCCGAGCTCGGCCAGGGCCTCCAGCGCCGCGACCAGGTCGTCGTCGACCTTCCTCCGCCGCAGGTCGTGCGTCCCGTCGCCCAGCATCAGGTATTCGCGGCAGGCCAGCCAGACCGTCTCCTGGAGGCGGGCCACGGGGACCTGGCCGGTGAGGCCGTACACGCTGTTCAGCACGTCCGCCATCACCTCGTCGAAGACCTCCACCAGCGGCGACTCGATGTCCCACCCCGAGGCGGAGGCGCCGATCACCGGGCCGAGGTCGAAGAAGACCTCAAAGGCCCGCGACCACAACCGTTCCGGATCACGCAGCAGAGGCGCGGCCTTGGCCACCCGCAGGAGGCGGCCTTTGCTCACGCGGACCAGGCGGGCGGCCTTCGCCCATTCGACGAGGAGGTGCAGCTTGGGCATGTGCGTGGCGCTGCGAACCTTGAGGTCCTGCTCGCCGGTGCCGAGAAGCTCGGCCAGCTCGCGGGCGTCGGCCACGCGGAGGTTTCCGGCGCCGGTCAGCGGCCTGCCCTCCGCTCCGGCCCAGTCGGCCAGTGCCGCCAGCCTCCGTACGATCTCGCTTCGCGCCGCGGCGGCGGCGATCTCCGGCGCGGACGGCAGGACGATGGGCGGCTGCGGGAACGCCCGTTCCTCGTCGGGCCCGAGTCCGAGAAAACGGGCCTCCGCCACCTTGTCGAGCACGTCCGCGTCGTACGCCACCCGCCCGGCGTCGACATCGCGCTGAAACTTCGTCAGGGCCTTGTGGTCGCCCGGGTCGACACCGTTGTCGATGGCCACCTGCGCCCAGAACCTCGCCAGCCCTTGGCGGTACGGGTCCGCCAAGGCCGCCGGATATTCCTTCACGGCCTCGGCCACGGCCTCCTCCAACTCGGCCGTCGTGGCGCCGCGCGGGTCGCGGATGCCGGTCGCATCGAGGTAACGCAGCAGCGTGATCAGGCTTTGCGGGGCGGCATCGAGGTCCTCCCGAGGCGCGGCGACGTACCGGGGGATCCACTCCAGCAGGAACCGCCGCACCTGTGCGGCATCCCAGAAGCCCAGCCGTCCGTCTCTGCTGCGATGGCGGGAGTCCAAGGCCGCAGTCAGCACCAGGCCGTCGGCAGCCAGGCCGCGGCCGTCGGCCCAGTCCAGGCAGCGGCGGATCAGCAGATCCTTGGCCGCCTCGAACTCCTCTTCCTGGTCCGGCTCGAAAAAGGTCCTCATGATTCCCCACCGTGGTTCCGGCTGCCCTCGGGGCGCGAAGCCGCGTGGGCCGATGACTCTCCATGATGGACCATCGACCCGCTGTGCGCGCCCTGCCAGGAGAATGATCATCTGCGCCGGCAGTCACGCACGTAGTCGAACGCGACCTGCACCAGCGGCTGTGCGCGAGGTGATCGGCGAGGAGCGGATCGGCGACGCTGTGGAACGCCGGTATCGCGAACACGTCGCGGAAACCCCGGCGCACGCTCTCCCATGCGTCTGCCATCAAACGCTGATGTCCCCGGAGCAGCATCGCCCGCCGCCGCCATAGCGGCGTCATAGTCCAGAACGGCGCGCGAGGTTGGGCAATGGGGCGGGCAGCGTGAGACCTGGCTCTGTGAGCCAACCCGATCGAATCTGTCACCGCTTGATGCCACACTGTGACGGTGACCAGGCCCAGGTACTTCAACACCACCGGACCGTGCGACCCACGACTCCACTATGTGTTGCCGTCGCAGCCCCGGTTGCCGGAGGCGCGCGAGTTGATCGACCTGGATCGCTACTTCGTGATCCATGCTCCGCGTCAGTCGGGTAAGACGACCATGCTGCATTCCCTGCAGCGTGAGCTCACCGAAGAAGGCGCTGCCGTGGCGGTGACGATCTCCTGCGAGGCGGCCTCCACTCCGGGCGACGACTACGAGGCCGCGGAGCTGATCCTGCTGGACGAGTTCCGGTCAAAGACCGACGCAGCGCCTGACCCCTGGCCCGAGGCAGCCCCGGGTGCACGGCTGGCCGCCGCCCTCCGGGCGTGGGCAGCCCAGTGCAAGGTCCCGCTCGTGTTGCTCATCGACGAGATCGACGCGCTGAGCGGGAGGACCCTGATGTCAGTCCTTCGACAACTACGCAGCGGCCACAACAGTCGCCCGGAAGGCGTTCCGTTCCCCAACTCCGTGGTGCTGTGCGGGCTGCGGGACGTGCGGGACTACAAGATCGCCTCAGGTGGCGACCCCTCCCGGCTCGGCGCGGTCAGCCCCTTCAACATCGCGGTCGAGTCGTTTCGCCTGGGTGACTTCACTCCTGAGGACGTCAGGGAGCTGTATGGCCAGCACACCGCGGAGACCGGGCAGGAGTTCACCAAGGAAGCCCTCACCGCGGCCTTCGAATTCACCCGCGGACAACCTTGGCTGATCAACGCGCTGGCTTACCAGGTCACCCGTAAAATGCGGGTTCCTCCAGAGGAGCCGATCACTGCCGGGCACATGGAGCAGGCCAAAGAGCGACTCATCCGCGCCCGCGCCACCCACCTGGATTCTCTCGTCGCCAAGCTGCACGAACCCCGGGTCAAGCGAGTGCTCGAACCGGCGCTCGCAGGCACGCTGGTCCACGTCGACGAAACCTTCGAGGACGACTTCTCCTACGTGCGTGACCTCGGCTTGGTAGCCCAAGGGCCCTCGCTCAACATTGCCAACCCCATCTACCGCGAGGTCATCCTGCGTGTGCTGGGTCGCGCTGTGGAAGCCGTCATCCAGGCCGATTCGCGGTCTTTCGTCCTCCCCGACGGCCGCCTGGACCTGCTCAAGCTGTTGCGTGAGTTCACCGCCTTCTGGAAGCAGCACGGCGAGATCCTGGTCCGTGGCGCCGCCTACCACGAGGCCGCATGCCAGATCATCCTCATGGCCTACCTGCACCGGATCGTCAACGGCGGCGGCTTCCTCGACAGGGAGTACGCGGCAGGCACCGGCCGCCTGGACGTCTACCTGCGCTGGCCGTACGGCGAGCAGCAGGTGCAGCGGGAGGCCATGGAGCTCAAAGTGTGGCGGCCCGATCAGCGGGATCCGCTGGCCGAGGGGCTCGCGCAACTCGACCGCTATCTGGACCGGCTTGATCTCGACACCGGCTACCTGGTGATCTTCGATCGCCGTCCCGAGGTGTCACCGATGGACGAACGCGTCCAGTTCGACCAAGACCGCACCCCGGCGGGACGGCAGGTCACCGTTCTGCGGGCGTGAAGGTGTCAGTCCTCGGCCAAGGGGTGTTTGTCGACCAAAGCGAACCATCCCACGAGAGAACTCCATCCTGTTTTCGCAGGCGGAACGGACGAGAAACAGGGAGCGCGATCAGGAACACGGTTTCCAGGTAGGTCAGATACGTGCGTACGGTCGCGACGTCGAGCCCGAGACCATCGGCGACATGGGCGACGACCAGCTGAGGGAACGAGTCGATCCGGATAGTACGGCCTGGCCTGGAGACCAGTCCTCGTCGACCACCTGCTTGGTGGCCAGATCGGGGGATCGTCGTCCCGCTGGACCTCGTCGATGATCACTGGTCGTGGCCGGATGCGCACGAAGGTGCGTGCGGTCATCCTTCGCGATGACGAGCCGACCCAGAGGCCCGGTTTTCCCTTTTCGCAGAGCCCATTTTCCTGTTTCGCGGGCGGCTCGTACGCAGGATCGCCGAGCTGTGCGCAAGGTGATCGGCGAGGAGCGGATCGGCGGCGCTGTGGAACGCCAGTATCGCGAAGCGCTGTCCAACAAGCGGATCAGCCTCCACGGCGATCCTTGCGAGGCGTCCGGACTGCCTGGAGATCAGCATCTGCTCCCCGGGCTTGCGCTGCAGTTGCCCTTCCGCTGCCATCGCCCCAGTGTTGCCGGCCAGCCTCATGGGAGTGTCCTAAAACGCTGGGCTCAGCATGAGCCGCCGCGCGCATACTGGCGGCTTCGGCTGAGCCCTTCGTCGTCCAGCGATCGCTCGGCTCGGGCTAGAGAGAGCCGGGCTGGTGCAGGATCTCGGGTCGGGCGGTGCTGAGGTGCTCGTTCAGGTGCCGCCGAAGCCCTGCCACCTCGTCACCGAGAGCTGCGAGATCTTGTCTGAGCTCGGCCCGGAACTCGGTGATGTCGGCCTTCACCTGTTGGGCGATGCCGGCCATCGTGGTCTTGATGGCGTCACTGATGGGCGCGCCCGCTTCGAGTGCCCGCACCCGCGACATCAGGTCGAGAAGGCATGCTTCCACGTCCATGTGTTCCTACCTTTACGGCAGAGGGAGAATCCCCGGACTTCACTTCGCCCATGGTCCCACTGCGTGAGTGCTCAGTGACGGACAGTTGGCCAATGTGCCGATGGGTGCTCGTGGGCAGGCAGTGGTTCTTTCATACCGGTGCCTAGATTCCTTCTCCCCGGGAGGAGAATCGAACTCCTGGGGCGCAGACCACCGAACAGCCCCGGCCAGCGAAAACGTGGTCAAAGCGACGGATCTGAAAAGGCCGCGCGCCACGTCGACGATCGGCACAAGGTCTCCGGTAGATAAGACAACGACCAAGAAGACCATCAAACGCGGAGACCTCGCCCGCGCCTTCTCGATGGCGGGGGCGGGCGGATCTGACGGATGCGCAATGGGCGGGCGGTACTGGAGCCGTTGCTGCGCCCGTCGGGCGTAAGCCGGATTCGGCAAGCTGATCGGCTATCGGAGCGCGGCGCTGTCATCTTCGGTCTGCACGGCTGGTGATGCAGGTGCTTCGGCGATCCTGACGGCACGTCGCTGGAGCGCCAATGCCCAGATTGTGGACAGAAGCGCGAATGCGCCGAGGGTGGCGAAGCCGACCCCCACGCTGGTGTGATCGGTGACGGTGGCCACGAGCAGCATGACGGTGATGGTCGCGGCGAGCCCGCCGCCGTTGGCAAGACCAAAGACCCGGCCGATATCCGCGCGACCAGCATGGGCCATCAGCAAATTCCGTGACGAGATCCTCGCCTGGCCGAAGACGAACGCACCGATGGGGACCAGCACGGCCAGTCCGGTGATGCCCAGTTGTCCCTGAGCGACGATGAGCAGGCTGCACGCGAGGAAGCCCACCACGGCGATGCGCAGATCAGAGTACCGCTGGGCGAACAGCCGATACCCGGCAGCGGCGGCCAGGAAGCCGAGGCTGCCCAGGGCGTCGATGGCCCCGAAGGTGCCCGCCCCGCGATTGAGCTCGACCAAGACGTACATGGGCAGGAGGGCGTTGAAAACGGTGACCACGACACTGCCCTGCGCGTACAGAAGGATCAGGCTGCCCATCGGAAGCGGGAGATGCTCCGGGCCTGCGACCTCCACCGGCTCGGAGGCGCGGCCGACGACAACTCCGGCACCGCCGATGGCGGTCACGCACAGGGCCGAAACGGCGAAGGTGCCCGCGTTGAAGACGAGCAAGGGGACGGCGCCGAAGATCTGGACGGCGAGCCCGCCGACAGTGGCGGACAGCAGCATGCCGGCCTGGGTGGCCATCTCATAGCGGCCGTTGAACCGGCGCAGGACATCACCGCCGGGAACTCGTTCCTTGATCAGAGCCGCACTCGCCGGCACAAAAATCGCGCTGACCAGGGCGAGCGCAAAGTTCGCGGCATAGATGCCGACTTCGGCGGCACCGCCCGCAGCCAGCCACAGCGGCAGGCCGAGGGCGACGACGGCGCTCACCGTGTCGCAGGCGACCCACAGGACACGACGGTCCAGGCGGTCCGCGAGCCGCCCCAGGTACGGGGACAGGACGGCCTGCGGCAGCGCGACGGCGATGAACAACCAGCCCACGGCCATCATAGTCTGCTGTTCCCTGGCCAGCAGCAGCGCCCCGGTGATGAGCTGAATATTGTTGCCGAGCGCGGTGGTGAAGGCCGCAGCGATGAGCAGGCGCATGGTCGTGCGATGGTGGATCTGAACGGGCATGCGCACAGTCTCCACGTCTTCACTGACATCAAATGTCAGTGAAGACGTGGGCAATGGGGCGGGCAGCGTGAGACCTGGCTCTGTGAGCCAACCCGATCGAATCTGTCACCGCTTGATGCCACACTGTGACGGTGACCAGGCCCAGGTACTTCAACACCACCGGACCGTGCGACCCCCGGCTCCACTACGTGCTGCCATCGCAGCCCCGGCTGCCGCAGGCGCGCGAGTTGATCGACCTGGATCGCTTCTTCGTGATCCACGCTCCGCGCCAGTCGGGCAAGACGACCCTGCTGCATTCCCTGGAGCATGAGCTCACCAAGGAACGTGCCGCCGTGGCGGTGATGATGTCCTGCGAGACGGCCTCCGTGGCGGGCGACGACTACGAGGCCGCGGAGCTGATCCTGCTGGACCAGCTCCGATGGAGCAACAACTCGGCGCCCACCCCCTGGCCTGAGGCCGCTCCGGGTGGACGGCTGGGCGCCGCTCTCCAGGCGTGGGCAGCCCAGTGCGAGCTCCCGCTCGTGTTGCTCATCGACGAGATCGACGCGCTGTACGGGGAGAGCCTGATCGCGGTCCTGCGGCAACTGCGCATCGGCCACAACGATCGTCCCAGAGGCGTTCCGTTCCCCAATTCCGTGGTGTTGTGCGGGCTGAGGGACGTGCGGGACTACAAGATCGCCTCAGGCGGCGACCCCTCCCGGCTCGGCGCGATCAGCCCCTTCAACATCGCGGTCAGGTCGCTTCGCCTGGGTGACTTCACTCCTGAGGACGTCAGGGAGCTGTACGGCCAGCACACCGCGGAGACCGGGCAGGAGTTCACCAAGGAAGCCCTCACCGCGGCCTTCGAATTCACCCGCGGACAACCTTGGCTGATCAACGCGCTGGCTTACCAGGTCACCCGTAAAATGCGGGTTCCTCCAGAGGAGCCGATCACTGCCGGGCACATCGAGCAGGCCAAAGAGCGACTCATCCGCGCCCGCGCCACCCACCTGGATTCTCTCGTCGCCAAGCTGCACGAACCCCGGGTCAAGCGAGTGCTCGAACCGGCGCTCGCAGGCACGCTGGTCCACGTCGACGAAACCTTCGAGGACGACTTCTCCTACGTGCGTGATCTCGGCCTGGCAGCCCGAGGACGCGTGCTCGAAATCGCCAACCCCATCTACCGCGAGGTCATCCTGCGCGTGATGGGTAGCCGTGCGGAAGCCATCATCCGGGATGATTCGCGGTCTTTCGTCCTCCCCGACGGCCGCCTGGACCTGCTCAAACTGTTGCGTGAGTTCACCGCCTTCTGGAAGCAGCACGGCGAGACGCTGGTCCGTGGTACCGCCTACCACGAGGCCGCATGCCAGATCATCCTCATGGCCTACCTGCACCGGATCGTCAACGGCGGCGGCTTCCTCGACAGGGAGTACGCGGCAGGCACCGGCCGCCTGGACGTCTACCTGCGCTGGCCGTACGGCGAGCAGCAGGTGCAGCGGGAGGCCATGGAGCTCAAAGTGTGGCGACCCGGTCAGCGGGATCCACTGGCCGAGGGGCTCACGCAACTCGACCGCTATCTGGACCGGCTTGATCTCGACACCGGCTACCTGGTGATCTTCGATCGCCGTCCCGAGGCGTCGCCGATGGACGAACGCGTCCAGTTCGACCAAGACCACACCCCGGCGGGGCGACAGGTCACCGTTCTGCGGGCGTGAAGGGCAACCCCGTCCCGAGCCCCCACGCAGAAACGATTTCTGCGATGTTGATAAGCCCCGGGTCCGCCTTCGTCGCACCCGCGCACGCCAGCGCGACGGCCCTTGCGCTGGCGTCGAGCCGTTCGAGCTCCATCTGCAGCTTCCTGTTCTGCCTGAACCGGGCAGGCACAGGCCCCTCCCCTGCCAGCCGCCGTAGATGGTCCCACTCGTACTTGGTCACCAGCCCGCTCAACGCCACCTGCAGCGCCCGCAGCCGGGACATCCAGGATGATCGCCGCGGTCCTGACTCCAGAACGGCCACGCCGCAGCCCATACGCTCTCGCCCTTGGTAGGAGCGCCAGCAGGATCCGCAGGGCCAGAGGCACACGGCCGCAGATCCTCACCTGGGGCGGGGAAGGGCCCGAACCTGATGTACTGCGAGTTCGGACCCTTCGCCGTGCCATCGACTACGCGCGTCGGCTGAGCCAACCGAGCAACCCCCAGAGGGTTACACCACCGGAGGTAAGCCCGCCGAGGAGGGCGGCCGGCCACGTGGCGCCGTCCGCGAGGAGGAGAGCGGTTGCGATGCTGATCGCGGCCACAACAGCCAGAGCGATCAGGACGGCGCGTTCTGGAGACATATGGGCTCTCTCGATAGAAGGGGATGGATGGTGGTGACCTGTTTTGTTGGCGCTGTTTTGGCGTGTTCGAAGTGACCGCGTCACCGTCACGCGATGATGAAGGGTCTCGACGCGCTGGGGTTGGGCCCTTCGCCGGTGTCTTGGCAAGGCTGCGGGGCTGATAGAGCAACGTCTCGCAGCCTCATCTGGGCGTCTGAGGATGATCTCCCAAAGCGTCCACGTTCCTTTGCGGTGATCGTTGAGAACGATGCCGATTTGGCCATCTCGACACGCTGGGTGTCCAGGTGGCTAATCAGGATGCACGACCAGCAGGCCCGTCGCACCGCGGACGCCGAACCAGAATCTCTGGCGAACGCCAGGCCGAGATAGCTGCGTGGAGGCTGGCATCACTCGACGATGGGGCGGAGCGCGTCGCGGCCCGACACGATCGTCTGTACGGAGGCGGAGTGGCAGGCCTATCTGTCGGCGTACGCACGAGAGGGTTCGACCTCGACGAAGCCAGGCCATGCCCTTTCCTACCCGGCACCGAGACTACGGGGAAGGGCGGACAGGCTCATATCACCTGCAAACTCCGCGTCGACCAGGGGCGGCCGATAATTTTGACTGGGTCAGTACTACTCGAACGACGACTCCGTCCTGCCGCCCCGAATAGCGACACGACCAATATTTTTCGAGACATCGCCCCGGATGGCGCGAATTCCGATGCGGAAATCGGCTGACGGGTCATCGACGACCTTGGGCCCCGATGTGATCATTTGCGAGCCTTTCGAGACACAACCGAGCAAGGATCCCCGAAAACACTTCTGCAAAGACCTATCGAATGTCACGGCCTCCAGCGTAGGGCGGAAGAGACGTGGAGCACGTCACTCGCGACAGGAGATCGTGGATCACACGACTGCCCACCTGCCGCACGACGGAGCACACCCCGCCTCACTTCACCCAACACGCCCCGACGTCTAAGCGCCATTTCAAGAATGACGGCATGAACGCGCCAGGGCATCGCCGAACAAGCCAATGAACACGCGGGCGCCAATAGCCACGGCACACCGCCGACCGCAACACAGGGCGCGCTACCCAACCGTCGCCCTCTAAAGAAAGAAGACGCCTTCGAGATGGCGCACAAGCGACTCTATTCAGTAGGGATCAACGCCGTCAAGGGGGAAACCTGATGAAAGAGGGGCAACTTTCATCCCACACCATTTGTGGCCCTATGATGATAAATGTCTTAATTTAGTCTTCTCGCGTACGAATCACAACACTGTGCGACTCTTGGTCAGATACGCCCGTGCGTTCGAGGTGGAGCAGGATATGCGCGCCGATGCGCCACAGGTTGAGGACGAACCGCGAAGGCGGCCCTGCCCAATCGGATGCCACGCCACAAGTACCGTTCAGCTAGAGACCGGGTCATCGCGTGGCGGACCTCCCCCGCTAGGCCCAGCGGCCAGCACTGCCATTTCCCCGCACGGGCACGCGTCCGCGATCCCTCGACGGCAATAAGGAGTGACACATAGGGCATACGTACGACCGAAGTCGTCAAATTAACATTGACAAGGATGCTGGTCGTCAAATTGGATCTTGCGGACAGCCGCCGCTCGGACCCGCTCTGCGACCTTCCCCGCCGACGAAAACGGATCTTCATGCTCCCAGATGCGGACCACCGTCCAACCCGCCTCGGCGAGAAGCTGGTCGGTCTCAGCGTCACGCTCCCTGTTCCTACGAACCTTGTCCGCCCAGTACGCGGCGTTGGTAGCCGACTTCGTGTGATGGTCAGGGCAACCATGCCAGAAACATCCGTCCATGAAGACGGCCACCTTGGCCTTGGTGAACACCAGGTCAGCGGTGCGTCTGACAGCTGGGAGAGGGCGAACACAAACGCGGTAGCGAAGACCGAGAGCGTGGACGGCACGCCTCAAAGCGAGCTCGGGCCTGGTGTCCCTGCCGCGATTCGACTGCATGCTCTTCCGGACGCCCTCGCTGGAAGCGCGGGCGGGCCTCTCCACTGTCATAGTCATACCGTACGAGATCCTCGTGGTGTGCTTTGCGGACTTCAGTTTTCGAAGATTCACTCCTCGTGATAGGCATCACCATGCTCTAAATGCGGGCGAAGTGGCGGAGGTGACGCTGTGCAGGAGGGGACCATCCTGTCCGGCCGCTATCGGCTGGACGGGGAGCTCGGCCGGGGCGCCATGGGTGTGGTGTGGAAGGCTTTCGATCTGCGCCTGGACCGCGAGGTCGCCGTAAAAGTCTTTCCCAACCATGTGGACGCCGATCCGCGACGAGTAAATCGCTTCCGCGCCGAAGCCAAGGTCTGTGGCCAGCTCCAGCACCCCGGCATCGTCATCGTTCACGACGCCGACGAGGACGACGGGCGACTGTTCTTCGTGATGGAACTCCTCAGCGGCAAGGACCTGGCAAAGGTCATGTCCGCGGCTGTGGCCGGCCTTCCGATAGAGCGGGTCATCACCATTGGGGCCCGCCTGGCCGAGGCGCTCACCGCCGCGCACGCCAAGAAGGTCATCCACCGCGACATCAAACCCGCCAACGTCATGCTCCTGCCCGGCGACCGACCGAAGATCTGCGACTTCGGCATCGCCAGAGTCGTCGACACGGGCCGAGCCACGATGCAGGCCGGTACTCCGGCCTATGCAGCGCCCGAACAGAGCGACGGCGCGCCAGACGAGCGCAGTGACCTCTATTCGCTGGGATGCGTGCTTTACGAAATGGCCACCGGCGATCGGCCTTTCCACGGCAACGTCTGGCAGATTCTCTTCCAGCACGCCACCAAGGCACCGAAACCTCCGCACGACATCCGAGGCGATATTCCGTCCACGCTGGAAGAGCTGATACTCCAGCTCCTGGCCAAGAAGCCGGAAGAGCGCCCGAAGTCGGCCGCCGAGGTGACCGCCCGACTCCGAGCCATGCGCCCACCCGCTCCCAAACCCGCCAGGAAGGTTGATCGACTTCCGCCCGTCAGGCTCCTGAAGTCTGGCACGCCCGAACGCAGGCACAGCGACGCCGACGGCGCCGTGGCCAAAGCCATCGATCAGGTCCTGCGCAAGGCCCGAATCGACGCCAGGGTTGCGGGCTATGCCCGGACACCCCAGCTCACCCGGTTCGAAATCAGGCTTGGCCCCACTACACCGGATGCCGCAGTCTTCGCGCTGGCTCGCGATTTAGCCGCGGCGGTGAACAACAGCGGGACGCGGCTTGTGCCCATGAAGCGGTCAACCTCTCCGCTACCAGGCGTGGTGGCAATCGGCGTCGAGGTGCCCCACCGGTCTCCCGATCTGCTGAGCCTGGGGGACATCCTCCGCGAAGCACCCGACGGCGACTCGCTGCTGGCGGGCCTCGGCCGCGCCGAGGGCGGGACACCTGCTTTCTGGAAGCTGAACGAATCACCGCATTTCTTGATCGGTGGAAACGGGGAGCAATTCGACCCGCTCCGAAGCATCGTCGCCTCACTCGCGATGCGTCACCATCCGATGCGCCTCCGCTTGGTAGTCACCGGTCGGACGAATCTCTTCCCAGACCTGCCTCACTTGATCGAGCAGGCCAAAGGTGACCCGCTCAACTGGGCTCTGGCTGAGGTTGAGTGTCGCTACGCCGATCTGACCGCACATCGCTGTCGTACCACAGAGCAGTTCAACCGCGAGGTGCGCGAGGCCAGGGCATCTGCCCCAGTTGGCGCCCTCGGCGGCACAGAGTTGGCCCATCCGGACGTGATCGTAGTCATCGACGAGCTGACCGAGGTCGGCGACAGTGAAGCGATCATCGAGCTGACCAGGGAAGGTCGCGCAGCGGGATTTCATGTCGTTGCCCGCACGGCTGCACCGTCCGAAGAGGTGCTCAATGGACGGATCAAGGGCTACTTCTCGGCCCGTTTGGCCCTTACCGTGGCCACGGCTGAGCAAAGCCTGAGCGTCCTTGAGCACGTGGGGGCCGAGTCACTGCGTCCGGGTAGCGGGTTGTTCCTTGCGAGCAGGAGCAGCCTGCCATATGAGATCCGACTCGCCGCGATCTCGGACGAGGAGATCGCGGCGATCGTCAGCCACTGGCGAGGTTGAGGAACGGGCTCGGCTCGCCGTGCCAGGAGATGTGGAGGCGCTCGCGCGCGCGGGTACTAGCCACGAAGAGCAGGCAGCGTTCCCGCTGGAGGTCGTTCCAGTGGGTGGTTGCATCCTCTCCCAGCGGTGTGACCGCATTCGCGGCGGGCAACTGGTTGGCGCCTACGCCGATCACCGCAACGCAGCGGAATTCCAAGCCCTTCATCCGGTGCATGGTCGTGACCCTGATGTGGCCATCCACGCCATCACGGTCCCGGGAGAGGTACGAGGCATTGATGCCGGCGCGAGTCAGAACCTCCACCGCCGACTGCCCCAGCGTCTCGGACCGGGTCGCAATCCCGATCTCCTCTGGCTGCACTCCGGCGTCGAGCCAGCTCCGAATGGTCTCGACCAGGTGCGATAGCTCGCCATTCTTTGTCGACGCGCCGCACAGTTCGGGCTTGGCACCGTGGACCTCGGACCGGCAGCCAGTCAGGCTCGCTCGCCGCCCATCGAGATCGTCGATCTTCTCGCCAGCGAGCATGGCGATGGCCCACGTGAGGATCTCCTCTGTGGTCCGATAATTGATCTTTAATCTGGTGGAGCGGCCGGCGAGCTGGATACCGATCGAGTTGAGGGAGACGCGGTTATCGTAGATCCGCTGGTGGGTGTCGCTCGCGATGAACAGGTCATTCAGGCCTTCGGCGACCACAGCTCGGAGCACCCGCCAACGCACCGGGTGGAGGTCCTGTGCCTCGTCCACGATCACGTGATCATACGGCCGGGCGTCCAGTTCCCCCAGCACCCGCGTCGCCTCGACGCAGATTGTCTCGAAGGTACGGTAGTTGTGCTCGGTCAACTCCTGCTCGAACTCGGCGATGGCCCGCCAGATCTGGGCTCGCTGCAGTGAGCCGAGTCGCCGTCCTCGCCCGGTCCGACGCGTGTACAGGTACCCGTCAGAGGAGGTGATTCCCTGCGCAAGAACCACCTGCCGCCACTCCTCTCGGAGGAACCTCTCGGAAAAGTCCAGACTCCGACGCCGAGTGATCCGCCGCCAAATCTCCTTTTCCTCCTCGTCGCGGAGGAGCGCGAACTTCCCGACGTGCTCGTCCATCAGCCGTCGCGCCACCTGATCGACGGTCAAAACGTCGATGCGGGACAGTACCTCGTCATCGGTCTCCAGTAGCCGCAGCGATTCGGCCAGCGAACGGGCCAGCGTCGCTGTGAAGGTGGTCAGCAACACCCGGCCGCCTTCTCGGGCCAGGTGCCGGGCGCGGTGGATCGCAACCACGGTTTTGCCGGTGCCGGGGCCGCCGGTCACCTGAGCTGCGCCCGTGTACGACCGGAATGCCGCCTCCCGCTGTAGCGGATGCAGGTAGACCCGCCATCTGGCGAAAGGTTTGGCGAACAACCCAATCAGCTCGTCCGGCCCTTCGACCAGCGCCACCTTGTGCGGCATCCGCTGGGTGGCAGCAACGAGGTCCTCTGGATCGATCTTTCCCGGTACGGCGGAGCCGACCACATCGTTCCAAACGTCCTCCGGCGACATGCCGGCGGCCAAGCCGAAAAGCACATCGTACTGGATCTGCGGCAACTTGCCGTCCAACGCTTCCAGCATGGCCACGTCGGTGAGCATTCGGGCAAACTTGAGCATCTGGTCGTCGATGCCGAGCCGGATGAGGTCGGCGTCGGAGATGTGATCGAGCAGCGGATGCGCGGGCTCAGACGGAGCCCGCGTCAGTCCCTCAATCGTGTCGGCGATGATTGCGTCGTCACGGATCTCCATGTGGCCGGTGGCCATATTCACCGAGACGCGGCGGTGCCGTACCCACTGATAGGCCTCGTCGTGAGTGTCCACGCGAAGCAATGTGAAATTGTCACCCGACTGCGGGACCAGGACGATACCGCGGTACTTCCGGTCGATTCGAATGCTCTTGAACCGCTCATCGCGGATGTCGTTGAGCTTCTCCAGATGCGCCCCGGCGTGCGCCGTCTGTTCGAACTTGGTGATCGTATCGACGACCTTCTGCTGGATAGGGCGTTCCAGCCGGATGAGGTCCTGTAGGAAGTCCTGGTGGATGCCCAGACGTGGCACCGCGTCCCTCCTCATGTTCGGAAGATCACGTGACTTTAGCCACCCTCGTAGAAAAAGCCGGTTGCCGGATCGTCCGGGGCACCGATCAGCATGGCCCGGTCCAGAAAGACGTTGTTGGTCTCGCAGCTGGTCTCGGGGAGCAGAACGCATGCGTAGCAGGCGGCCAGGTTGAGGCTGTCCATACCGCTGGCCTCGGACTCCATGCACGGCGGGTCCTGTGAGCACCACTCGGTGCGGGCCAGTGCCGACTCGAGGGTTTCGTGGAGCCTGCGGTGCTCACCTTGGGCGACCACCCCGCCAAGCGAGCCGGCCGAGTCGCTTGTTGCCGTGTAGATGAGCACCCCGGCCATGTCTTGGTCCACGTAGAGCCGTTCACGCAGCGACGCGGCCGGGTAGCCGCAGTCCAGGCTCCATTCGTTGACGAGCACGTGCGCGAGGGTATGAAGAAGCACATATCGCGGCGTCACAGGGGACTTGATGTCTTCAGGGAGCTTCGTGCTTCCGGCCCGCTCCGCGCGCTCGCGCAGGATCGCGGTGTGGTTCCGCCAGATCTGCTGAGCGCGCATCACCGGTCCCGGGCGCTGTTCCCACTCTCGCAGGAGCTGTTCATCGATGGTGAGGAAGACGCCTTCGCCACTGACCTCGATCGCAGGTAGCCAGTCCACCGCGTCGTTGGCCATTGCGGCGCGGCGGGTGTCGCCGCCCGCTGGGTCGGACATGGTGACTCGGGTGAACGACTCCAGCGCCCGCACCTCGCGTAGCCGCTTCACCAGCATGGAGCGCTTGATGCCGTATGGTAGGGCGCTCCCGTCACCAGGGGCCTGCACGCACTCGAAGTTCTCGTCGCGGGCAACGCTTCCGGTCCCGTCGCAGAGCTGGTTGTATTCTTCGTGCCGGAGCTTGTTGGCCGACTCGAACATGGGTGCCTCGTCAGAGTCGGGCAGGGCACTGGCCTCCAACTCCCGACGTCGGTGGACGGCCGCCAGGATTTCTTCTGGCGTGAACCGACCGTCGTCCGTGAGATGGGGATGTTCCTTAATGTCTTCGAGGATCTCCGATTCCGGCCTACGTTCCAGTTTTCCGGCAAGCCAGTCGTAGTAGGGGTTCAACCGCTGCTGCAGAGCCTGCGACCAAGGCGGGATCGAGAGCGCGGACCGACTGATCGAGAACCAGGCGGCCGACGCACCTCGCTGCAGCGTCCGAGGAGTCGCGCTGCACCCGGGCTCCTTGGCATCGCGCCCGAGCCACGGCCGCCGCCCCTTGCACTTGATGCCCAGCGCGGACATCGCACCGCCGCCGAAGGCGCCTTCCAGCGACGCTGGCCGTACCCCGCACGAACACTTGATCACGACCGAGCGGAGCGAGGCGGTCTGACCGCTGCTCTCCAGCGTGAGCTCGTGTTTGACCTGCTCGTTCACGCCACGGTTGGGCTCACTCTTCTTGTGGACCCATTCGAAGTAGGGGAAATCGTCCAGGTGGCCGTTCTCGCAGGCGATCACGAATCGTGATGGAGTCAGCGGCTTGTCGCACGCGCCACAGACGCTCTTGCCCGCGGGCGAGCCGAATCTCTTGAACTCCTGAAGCTTCTTGCAGGTGCCGCAGGAGTATATCTCGGGGAAGAGCCGGACTTTCATCCCATCGCCAGAGGGCGGCTCGTCCGCCGGGGGGAGTTGGAACTTGGCGACCCGAAGCCAGTGCTGAAGTCGCGGCTCGTAGATCACGTCCGCCTTCCCGACTCTCCAACTGTCCAGTCCGCTCACAATGTACGACTGATCCTCGATAGCGATCATCGAACCCACACCGTAAGTGGTGATGGCCTGCGCCCGACGCACCGCGCCCAGCGGTTTGCGGGTGGCTTCGGCCTCGCCGTTCCGGCCCGTCTGCCGGGTCCGTCCGCCACGAAGTGCCATTCTCATCGCTCCAGGTAGAGGTCGGACTCCGCATCGACGTCACGAAGGCTCCACAAGGTGGGCCAAGCTTGGGTGAGGTCGGTATCGGCGAAGGTACAGAGAAGAGCCTCGTCGGCATTGCGCACCTCACTCCGCTTGAACCGCGGCCTGGCCTGATAGACCAGGTCCGGATTCTCGTCGGCGAGGTAGATCCAGTCGGCGATGAGGTCGTTGAGGTCCTTCTCGACGCCGGCCAGCTCGTCTTCGTCGATCACGCCCCCGTCGCTTTCCAAGGCCCCCCTTGCTCTGATCAGGATGAGGTCCTTCAGTTCTTCGATCCGGCTCCCGTACTTCTGTACTGCTGCCGCCGCCCCGTTGAGTCGCAGCTCAGGGTAGATGAGCCGCGCCATGCCCACCAGGACTGCGTGCAGGGCCCGGTCACGGGCGCGTGGTGAAAAGGGCGTGACGCTAGTCGACTCGACCTGCCGGTAGAGCGCCGAGTGGTAGGGCACGAAGCTCTCGTAGTGCGAGCGGTCCCGAGATCGGTTGGCGTTGTAGAGCATGACGACGAGACCCGGATGTTGACGACCAACGCGGCTGCTCGACTGGATGTATTCGGCTGTGGTCTGCGGCTGACCCATGATCGCCATCAGACCGAGCCGGTCCACGTCCACACCCACGGAGATCATGTTCGTGGCGAGGACCGTGTCGAAGACGCTCTCGTCGGGAAGCGTACGCTCCAGATCCTTAAGGCGTTTCGGGATATCACTGGATTTCACGCGGCTGGTCAGCTCCGTGAGCTGGTCGGCGCGCCGGATTTCGGTTTCGAACCGCTCGGCCAGCAGCTTGAGCCGGTCTTGGACGTCGTCCAGGACCTGGAGTTCGGCGGCTGCCAGGAGCCGGAGGCTGTTGAAGTAACCCACCAGAGTCCAGTAGGCATCCCGCACCGAGTCGGGGCCGTCGATATGGGCCGCGTGATGTAGAAGGGCGGCGTACGAGCGGACCAACAGGGTCGCCTGACTGGTGTTGGGGGCGAGCAACCCCACGTAGAGGCGTGACGCCTTTTCCCTGGCCGAGGTTTCCACCGCGAACCAGGAGTCACGGGCGTCCAGGCCAGCGGGCGGGAACTGCGCCACCTCCCGGTTGAACAGGCGCTTGCCCTGCTTCCTGGCCCGGCGAATGGTCGCAGTCGAGGCGATCACCTTGGGCTGGTCCGCGGCAACGTCGATCGCGGTTTCGTAGAGCCCGGTGAGGCTACCCAGTGGACCCGAGATGAGGTGAAGCTCGTCCTGGACGATCAGCTCCGGCGGGGCCGTACCATCGCGATCCCGGTTGAAGAGCGCTGCAACTTCGGGGCGCCAGGCGATCTGCGCGAACTTGTCCACGGTCGCAATAATCAACGTCGGACGGATTACGTAGATCTTCTCGTCTACCACGTGGACCGGAAGCTCATTGTGAAACTCGCAGTTCCCATCGGCACAGAAAATGCGCATCTTGGAGCTTGCGACGTCCACCTCGTACTCGTCCGGTCCCATAGCGGTGCCACACCACGGGCAGAAACGGAGCTGGACCGGATTCTCCGTGTGCAGTTCGCCACCGTCCCGGAGCTTCTTCAAACTGACGGCGGCGTCCTTGAGCTTGTTGGGTGTGGCCGCGGCGCCCACCCACATGCCGATGGAGATGGACTCCTCGCCCAAGTCCTTGCGCGTTCGACGACGGATAACCTCCATGGCGCAAATCAGTGCGGCGGCACGCTCGAACTGCTGAAGGGTAAGCAGACGAAGGGTATACCGCATGATCGCGGTGACCCCGCCGCCACTCTCGCGTTTGCGTAGTCGACGCAGGAAGACGGTGAATGCAATGATGCCCAGGTATGCCTCGGTCTTACCACCACCGGTGGGGAACCAGAGAAGATCGGCTAACCGCCGGTCATCGTGATCGGGATCGACGATGCCATCGAGGCAGAGCAGTAGGAAGGCGATCTGGAACGGGCGCCATTTGCCCAGCTCTACCTTCGGTTCTCCCTGTTTCTTTCCCTTGATCCAGCTCGTCCGGGCCCGTTGAACGGCCATGGCTTCGTTGGCGTGTCGGAAGGCGGCCATGACTAGCGGCTCACGCCGGAGTACCTCAATACCTGAGTCCATCCGATCGCAGGCCAGCTCGCACTGCCGGATCTGCTCCCTGGCTGCCTCGGCGTAATCGGTGTCGCCGAGTAGTCGCGACTCCTCAGCCCGCTCCGCGATCCAGGCCCGGTAGCCATTCACCAGACCGCGGAGCCCGGTCAGGATCTGCTCGTCGGACTTGAGCGCCAGATCGATCATTCGGAGTGCGGAGTCGTCGATCTCCGGGTTGGAGTCGGTGAGCAGCACTTCCTTCGTCGGGACGAACTCGCTCCAGATCGCGGCAGCTGTAGCTGGGGCTCCCTTGAACAGTGCCTCATCGCGAGGAGCTAGCGGCGTCCAGTCCCAGTTGGCCGCGCAGCCGTGCCCTACGGCGAAGTTTGGAGCGTGGCGGTAGAGCAACCGGTTCGTCTTGATCTCCGCCTCGTCCGCACCGAGCGGAACGGGTCGCTCCACGAAGGGTTTCGTGCCTTCCGCGCCGGCAACGCGGATCGCCGGCTGGAAAAGACAGTAGGCATCCCGGATGCCGAACCTCTCGACCTCGTTCACGTTGAGCAGGGCGACCGTGATGGAGACAGACCCATCTTTAGGCTTGCGCACCCGAACGCGAAGTTCGACACCCGGCGCGAGAGACTCGCAAATGTGATCGGGAGTTCGCACGTCTACTGTGAAGGGCGCGAGTTCAAACCCCTGCCGCCGCCAACGCAGTTCCTGCTCTTCGGTGGTACGGCGCTCGGCGCGCTGGGCCTTGACCGGCCGCCCGGCGATGTCGATCGGTTCGTAGACAGCAACCGTCACCGTCACCGTGATGGTCGGAGAGACCTCCGGATCCACCCCGAAGGTCAGCCCCATGGACGACGGCGCCTGGTCGTTAGCCAGGGAGACTCCGGTGTCGGGGACGTCGTCCTTGACGCGGGTTTCCGGGGCGAGGTCGGCGTCACGTTCAGTGGCCTCCTCGGCCGCCTCAGCGATGTCGCGACGCTGGGGATAGAGAACACCCGCGGCATATGACGTGACAGGCGAGTCCTTAAGGATTTCGTCCGGACCGCCCACCGGGCCGATCATGTCAAGGCGGAGACGCTCGACGAGGTCGTATCGGAAGGCGTAGTGCTCACTGTGCTTGGACATCGAGCTCCTTCTTGTCCCAGGTGAAGATGGACAGACCGACCAGACGCGGCGCGAGCCAGACACCGTGTTGGTTGAGTCCGGCGCGGATACCGGCGGCTTCGCTCCCGGCAACGGTCTCCACGATGTCGATGCGAACACCTGAGATCACAGCCGGGAAGGCGTTCGGAATGAAGTTCGGACCTCGCTTGAGGAACTTGTAGAGATCAGACCGGAACGTCTCGGAAGCCGTGCCGATCAACCGTCCCTGATGCTTGATCAAGTACGGCGGGCTCTCCAGCCTGCCGATCGGGTCCGGATAAAGGCGCTCCAGCTCGACCGCGTCACCGGGCTGCACAGCTGTCGCCAGATAGTGCTGTACGTCCGCGGCATCGGCATCCAAGTCGACCGTACCGGCCGGGTATTCGGTAGCGACGTCTCCACTCCTCAGTTCCAGACCGTCGCGCCGCCAGTGTTGGAAGAAGTAGCGTGCCCACCTGTCCGTGCCACCGTCGATTCGGACGTTGCGCATATCCATGGTTGAGAGCCGGTAGAGCTCATCCCGTGGCCTGGTCATGGCCACATAAAGGAGCCGGACTTCTTCAGCCGCGTCCTTTTCGACGTGCTTGCGCTTGTTGGCGGCGACCACCTGCAACGGCCCGGGATCCACGACCAGGACTCGGTCGAACTCCAGCCCCTTGGCACGGTGGAAGGAGGAGACCACCAGCTGCGCGGGCGGCTGTGCGGTCACCTCATCCGGCAACCGCCCAGCGGCCAGTGCCGAGCGAAGCCGGGCCAGGTTCAAGAGACGGTCCGAGCCGTGGCCGGAACCCGTCCGCTGCAGCAGCCGCCACAGGAGATCGGCATTCGAGCCCTCGGCTAACGCCAGATCGCTGATCAGTCGGTCGAACTTTTCTCGGTTCAGTGACGAAGCATCGCACCGGGCCATGAGGAGACCCAGCCACGCTGGAACAATACGGTCGCGCGCCGAACGCTGGAGCCGATGTCGGACGCCAACCGAATGCAGCCGCTCGGACACCACCAACGCCTGGCCGTTGGTCCGGCAGAGGATCGCGGCGGTGCCGTCGTAACTGGTGAGCGCATCGGCAGCGAGTTCATCGAACCCACCGAAATCCATGACACCGGTGAGGACGTTACGGAGCTCGTCGTAGTGTGCCTTGCCATCCTCGTTGCCGGACTCCGAGAGCGCCCTGAGCCGGGAGCCGAAATCGAGCGCGACCTTGGCATCGTCAGTCCGGACCCGGAAGTTCTCAGTGAGGCTCAGCTCAGTCAGTTCTTCACCGAAGGTGCCACGGAGCCACTCGAAGAACCTGTTGGTTTCTTCCCTGCGCTCCGCAGGGTTCTTGATCGTGAAGCCATAGATCGACTGAGCCGGGTCGCCCACCAGGGTGAATCCGCAGTCGAACCGGTCCAGCAGAGCCTCCACCAGGTCTCGCCGAGCCCCGACCAGGTCCTGAACCTCGTCGATCACGACGTGGCGGAGGTCATGCTCGTACCGCTCGTCGGCAAGACCCTCGTCGATCGCCTTCTGCGCGCCCTCGATTCGGGCGTCGAAGGACTTGCCAACCCAGTCGCCCTGAGCGTCCACCTGTGTGAGCAGCTCGAGCGCCCAGGAGTCGAAGGTCTGCGCCCGCACATGCCGGGCGGCTTCGCCGTACTGAGAAAGGCGGTTCCTGAGCTCGCGGACGGCGGCGCGGGAAAAGGTGAGCACCAGGATCTCCCCGGCGCTCAGGTCTTCCTCGGCCACCAGCCGGTCGAGCCGACGCACGAGAGTGTGGGTCTTGCCCGCACCCGCCTGAGCAGTCACAAGAGTCAGGACGTCAGCCGGCTGCTCGACGACAGCGCGCTGCTCGGCGGTGAGCGCAGGGGCGCCGCTGTAGGCGCCGCTCACTTCTTGCTCCAGAGGTACTCGAACTGGGTGAAGGCCAACTGGCGGTCGTAGTTGATGATGTTGTCGGCCACGTCGAGGATCAGGCAGGTCTCTTTTCCGCCGTTTTTCGGACCGCGGAGACCACGGCCGATCATCTGCTGGTAGACGTTCGGGCTATAGGTCGGTCGAGACACGATGACCACCTCGGTGGCCGGAGCGTCGAAGCCCTGGGCGAGCACGCCGTAGTTGGCCAGCACTCGGATCTGCTTCCGGCGAAACTTCTCGATCAGGGTGCGCCGGTCGGCGTCCGGAGTGCTGGAGTCGATTGCTGCCGACCTGATACGCAGGTCGTTGAGCTGAGCGGCCATGAGCTTGGCATGGTTGACGGAAGTGGCGAAGAGCAAAATCGGACTGCCCTCTGGCAACGCCTGAATCTCCCGGATGAGCATCTGGTTGCGCTCAATGTCGCGCCCCAGCTTGTCCTCCACAGAAGCGGGCAGCCTCGCTCCTTCGAAGGCGGTCGCCTGTCTGAGGTCTTCCTCCGAGAGAGTGAGCGTCGTGCCCTCGAGTTGCCGATGATCCACCCTCGCCAGCACACCCAATTCCTGTAGTTCGGCGTAAGGATCCCCGCTCGCGAAGATGCCTTCGTCAAGGCGGTTCCCGCCATAACGCTCGACCAGGCGATTGGTCTCGGTCTCATTGAAACCGCGGAACGGCGTGGCTGTCAGACCGATCAAGGGACGAGACGTCTCCCTGAACGTCAAGCCCATCGATGAGAGAAGAGCGGTGTACCGCGGCGTGATTGAGGCGTGCGCCTCGTCGATGATCACGAGGGCAGGGTCGCGGAGCCAAGCGTATTCGGGTGTGCCCAGGCAGGCATCGAGCTTGGCGTCAGTGGCAACGACCAGTTGAGCCGTGTCCCTGCTAGGAGCGGCTTCGCGGGTGGACCAGAGCCGGTTGATGACGAGCTGTTCGGCCGGGCCGACCTTGGACCAGACGAAGGACCAGCTCTGGACCGCCTGCTCGCAGAGTTCCTCACTCTGTGCGATCCAAAGTACCGGTCGGCCGCCCAGCCCACGTTCCTTGATAACACGGATGACAGCTTCGGCGGCCACACGAGTCTTACCGGCGCCAGTCGGCAGGCACAGCATGGCGCGCGGTGCGTCGTACCTGGTCAGCAGCTCGACCGCCTTTTGCGCCAGTCTCTCCTGGTAGTCGTGGAGTCGTGGAAAGGCGGTGGGCCCGGAGACCTTCTCCAACGGCGGCAGCGTCTCTCCCTTGGTCCCTGCGTATTCGCCGGGGAAGTGGAGGTCGTTGACGATTCGCACTGATGTGGCGTCGCCACGGAAGGACGCAGAGAGCTGCGAGAACTCCACCTCAATGTCCTTGCGGTAGATCCGCAGAACTTCGGTCCCATAAGCGTTGTGCGCCAACTCGGCAATGCGCCGCTCGCCGAGAGCAGAACCCTTTCCGACCTGGTCGCTCTCCAACAGGCCCTCCGGAAGCCCCTTTTTCAGGGCCTCCGCCCCCGCGAGTTGCAGCAGCTTCTCGGCCACGCTCTCGGTCTGGCGTATCCGCTGGATGCGCTCGTTGTTGCGTTCCAGCTCGCGCCGGTCGAGAATCCCCTTGCAGTTCGCCGGACCGAGGGAGAGCTTCAGCACTCGGTCCACCGCGTTGAGGACCTGCAGATCGTCTGCCGGCATCCGAACGAGGACCTTGCGCTCCTGCGGCATCACGGCCGCGGGGATCGACTGAGTCCGCATACCCTTGGGAGTCCTGATGATCTCTTCCAGTTCATCGCACCGAACCGTGGACCACCCCTCCACTTGCGGGCGTCGAAGCGTCCTCAGGTATGGGAACTCCTCCAAGAGCAGTACGGCTTCGGTCTGCCCGACATACCTGATCTCCTTCTGGATCGCGTCCGAGGGCGCGAGCATGCCCCATGCTTCCCGCATCGTCTCCGCGAGCGAATCGGTTGGGACCAGCAGGGCGGGCACCCTCTCACGTACGAGCGCGTCGTATTCGGAGCGAACCGCGGTAACTGCGATGTCCTTGTCCTCGACATCGCTACGCCATTCGTCGCCCACCCGGCACCGCGTCGTGGCCCCTTCGGGGAAGTCCACTGCGACCTCGAACATCAGGGCATAGACCTTACCGGGGAAGGCGTCCTCGATTGACGAGGACGCCTCCTCGACCAGTTCCTCCCATAGCGACTCCCGCAGATCACCCAGCGCGTGCGGCAGTGCCAACATCGAGGCGATGCCAGCCGACACGTCGGCAACCGCAAGGACGTCCTTATGGGCGATCAGCTCGGGACCGACACAGCGCGCGATCGCTCGCAGGCCCCGTGACGTCTGGAGGTAGCCGTATTTGCGCGCAAGCCACCGAATCGGTGATGCGATCGACCTACGACTCGCCACACCCTTGTTACCGGGTTGCATGGTCCAGTTCGCCACTGCCCCGCCCGACGGGATGGTCTTGAGGAAGGCCGCACGTCCTTCGGGCGAGAGCGGCTGAAACAGATGCAGCGGGCCCGCGGGGCTGGTCCCGTCGAAATGCATCTTGGCCAGGGTGGGCCGGGGCTCGTTAGCCGGAAGCTTGGCCACATACTGCTTCCAGTAAGCCTCCTTGTAATCCTCGAACCAACTCTCGCCTTCGGGGTCCACGTTGGCGATGGGGCCTTCGAGCAGCCCGAGGTCGGGGAGGAACGCACGGTCCTCCCGGTGGAAGTGCATGTCCACCGTGATCTTTTTGTCGCGGGAACCGTCGCCGGGGACCACGCGGCCGGGGAGCAAACAGTCCCTGATCCGCCGGAAGTCGCCCATCAGGGTCTTGACCTTGAGTTCCTTAGCAGTATTGATGCCGCGGCCGTTGAACGCGGCACGGACACCAGCGGGTCCCGCCAGCCGTGCCAGTTCCCAGAATGCGACCCAGTCACGATCGACGTAGCCGAGAAAACCGCGTTCCACCACGGATGCGAATCGACCGACGTGATCAGCCTCGTGAATGCCGAGCGAGTCCAGTGCCCGAGCGATGACCTCGTCACCCGCGTAGACGCGTTCGTCCACGTAGATCGTGTTGTCGGCGAGCCCGTCAGCAGCGGACCGCCGAAAGACCTGGGTGGAGGGGGTCACCATGCCAAGCGTCTCGGTCAGAATAATCCTCGCCCGCAGAGCATCCTCCGCCTGGGGATGTTTGTGCCGCCTCATATCGGCGGCGATGAGCACCGCCCGTGCCGACGCTTCGGGGGAACCATCGGAGACGAGTGCCTCCAGCCACTCCTTGACCGTGGCGACCGGAGTCGTCGTGTGGGACAGAATCCGGTTGGCGCTATCTCGACGGTGCCGGTACTTAGCCTTCTCCACAGAGTGGTGGATCCACTTCGCCGGCCGTCCGACGTGTTCGCTCCACCACTGCAGCCACTCCGGCCGCAGGTCGTCCGGATGCAGGCGAACATTGGCCGGGGTGTCAAACTTGCCGTTCTGGTCCGGGAAAACCGGCCTGTTGGCGGCGATCTCCCAAATCGTTCCCACAAGCGCCTTGGCCGCCCACTGCGGCTCCTCAAAACCACGGGCTGGGACGAAGTCCAGGTACGCCCCGGGGTCCTCAGCCCGCGCCAAGAGCGGGAAGGATGAGACCACAAGGTCAGCGACCGCGACGATCAGCTCTTCGTTGAACCGATTGCCGGCGTACAGGTTCTGCCGGTCCTCGCTCGTCTTCCACGGAGCGTTGATGATGCCGCGCAGTGTCGTGGTGTAGTTCGTCGGGAAGTAGGCCCAGAACTGTCCACGTCCGGGGGCACGCCCTTCCACGTCGGGAACCGCCCATGCAATGTCGATTTCGGGGCGGTCGTGAAGCTCACCGGCCTCTTCCAGAGCCTTGACCGACGGACGGTGGACGCAGGTGAAGACCCGCCATTCGTCGTTCTCCTCCCGCTCTTCTCTGCCCGCGACCGACAGAACCTTTTGGAGAGTGCGGCGGTCGCCGTTGACCTGCTGGAAGATCTGCCGCTTGGAGACCTGCCCGGACAGCCGCTTTTCCAGGGTGACCGTCCCGACATGCGGAGAGAACAGGGAGAACTCCGCCGGAAAGTCGTCTATGTCCTTGGCCAATCGCGACACGGCGACGGGCTTCAGCGGCAGCCGCACGACCGTCGTCCCCCAGGAGAGCAGTTCCTTGAGGATCGGGTCGGCGGCGGCGGCCCGATCCCGGTCGAGCGGGCGGGCGATCCGGAGGACGGGCGTCTCCGTGGTTGCAGGCTGGACTCGCTTGATCTCCAGCTCTGCCCATTCCCTGTCGAATCCGAAGCTCCTATCGTCCTCCCTGCTGAAGAATTCGGGAACGTCCGTGACGCTCAGGACGGACTTCACGCCTACGCCGAACCGGCCGATCTGGCCGCCTCGCTTGCGCGAAACTCCCATGCGCAGAATGGTGTCCGCGCCCTCGGGCGTCATCGAGGTTCCCTGATTCGCGCAGTACAGGTGAGTGCCGGTGAGGATCACGGAGATTTCGCCGCCGGGGTCGTTCCTCAGCTCGTCGGCGCCGTTCTGGACAAGCTCATAGATCTGACGGTCGCCGTAGCCGCCCTCCTTGATCCGGCGCTCGCCATTCGCGTGTTCCTGGATCAGCCCCGGGTCGATTTTGTAGGTCTCGAGCACCCGCGCGGCCTGCTGGAGGATGACCTCGAGAACGGAAGGCCCTTCGTTGCTCACAGCAATTGTCTCCCAACGATGGAATACCAATTGATGGGGGTGGAGCACGGACATGAGACCAATTCAGATATGCCAAAGAAGGCTCGGGCCACCAGTCAATAACGATCTTATCTGGGCACACTAAAATACGATCCGATGCCAGTCAAGCAAAAGGGGACGGTCGAACGATTTGGATACGCTTCGCCCCATAGAAGAGTCTTCGCGTCAACTCGTCCCTCGAGTGAGTTGATATTGGCATGAGTAGCGCTCGACACGCAAGAGGTAAATTTCAGGACTTATCGCATGAAATGTACACATATACGACCAAGTCGACCTTCCTGGAGTGCGGAACCCATGAGCACTTCACAGGGACAACGCCAGCAAGGTGGCGTCAACTTTTGTTTAACGCTAGCCTGAAGCGTCAAACGGCCCCCCGTCTCACCTGGAGAAACCCCGCGATGACGCAGGACGGTGACGGCATCACCCGGGACCCTGAGGCATTCGGGGCTTGGCTCGGAAGACAGTTACGACGCAAGGGCATGAGCCAGTCGGATCTGGCCGCCGCGCTGGACGTGACCCGCGCCGCGGTATCGGCCTGGATCACCGGCAGGGCAACTCCGCGGATCGACAAGATCCAGGCGATCGAGGAGATCCTCGATCTGGCTGCCGGCGCCTCAGCCACACGAGACGAAACGCCCGAGTCCAACGGTTACGTCGGTTGGCACCACCGCTTGGCGCACACTGATGGTGGCCGAGAGCTGGGGAACGCGGCTGCCTTCGCCTTCGACTCTTCCTTGGCGATCACGGCAAGGGAAGCGACTCAGAACAGCCTGGACGAACGTTGGAACCGAACACGCCCGGTCCGGATGCGCTTCACCCTGCACGAGATCACCGGTGAACGCCTGCGCCGACTACAGGAGGCCCTCCGCTGGGACGACGTCGTCCCCCACATCGAGGCCGCCGGCGACCCGAAGCAGAAGGTCGGCCGCATGCTGGCCGATGGGCTCCGCGAGCTCCGGGAGACCGGCAAGCTGCTCCTGCTTCGCATCGACGACTACAACGCCAACGGCATGACCGGCCCGGAGTACGACGACGGGCGGTTCGCCGCCGTAGTCCGCAGGCAACTCGACAGCCACAAGAAGGGCACCGCTGGCGGCTCGTTCGGCCTGGGAAAAGCCACCATCTGGGGAGCCAGCCGATTCGGCCTGGTCGTCGTGAACAGCACTCTCTCGGAATCGCATGAGGACCTGCGCGAACGCCGCATGATCGGTCGCATCGATCTGCCCTGGCACGAGCTGAACGGCGTCCAATACGCCGGACCGGCCTGGCTCGGCAGCCGCGACCCCATGCGTGAGTCTGCCGCCCGATCCTGGTGGGCCGGTGAGCGCACAGTCGAAGAGCTGTATCTCACACGTGGCAGCACCGACCCTGGGACGAGCTTCCTGATCGTCGGCGCACACGACCCGTCCGGTGAAGCAACCACTCTGGAAGAGATGCACACGATCCTCGTACGTGGTCTGGCCTCGGACTTCTGGGCGTCTATGGTTGCGGGCCGTGGCCAGGCCCCCATGCTGGAAGCCTCAGTGGAGGCGCTCTGCGATGGGCAGGTGGTCGTGGCCGAGGAGCGAGTGGACCCGTACCGCTACGAGCCCGCGAGGGCCCGTGCCGTACGGGCATTCCTTGATCGAACCACCGTATCTCAGCTCACCAAGGCCGATGACGTCATCGAACTGTCCGTGCCGTTGACCGTGCCACCGCGCAAAATCGAGGCTGATGACCGCCCGATCGAACATCGCGCGGTGCTGCTGGTGACGCCGGCGACCGATGGCGACCAGAAGCCCAATCGGCTGGTCGGCATGCGCAGCACCAGAATGACCGTGTTGGATCGGCCGGTCACCGGAGTGTCCCTAGGCTCGCCCCTATTCCAGGCCGTACTACTTGCCGGAACCGCCACTGGGGCAGGGCTGCAGGCAGAGGAGGCTGCCGAGGCGTTTCTTCGGGCCGCCGAGCCGCCCGAACACAACGACTGGAAGCCCACCGAAGACCTGACCTCGACCTATGCGCGGGGCGCCACCACCAGACTGAAGGAGTTCCGGAAAACGATCCTCGCCATGGTTCGGGGCGCTGTGAAACCCGCCGAACCCGTCGAGCAGGAGGACATCCCCACCATCCTGCGTGACTTGACCAACCTCGACCCCACGCCGCTGCCCCGCACCAAGGGCTATCCGACCGTCAAGAGCGCGACTGGCGAGGTAGACGAAAATGGCGCTTGGCGGATCAGGGTCGAGATCAGGCTTCCCGAGCGGGAAGATGCCTGGGTGCTCCGCCCGTTGCTACGGTTCGCCACCCGATCCGGCCCCAAACCCGAAGCGCGCTGGTCCGAGCTCTCCGCCGAGTCGAACTGCGAGGTGAGCGGCGATGTACTGCTCTGCGTCGCCCGGGAACGATCCGCGGTCTTCACGGGCGTGAGCGATGTGGCCAGTCACCCCGTGGCCGGTCAATTGGCGATCGCCGAGGTTGACCTGGCCCAAGCCAAGGACGCCAGCCGATGAAGCAGATCATGCCCTATCCGGTGCTGGCCGGCGAGGTCACCATGACCGTGCGCGAGGTTCGGCTCGACGATGTGGCGTTGCCATACGGAATGATCTCCGAACCGGATCGGACGGTTGCGCTGCATCTGCTCGATCGGGAGGACTGGAATCTCGTACGGCTGAGGCTCCAGGTGAGTGCGCCGCGACACGAGTTGGACACCGGTCCTTGGTTCAGCCTCGCCTTCCTCGTCACGGCGTCGGAACGGCGTACCAACACACATTCGGCCGTGAAGCTCATGATGGGACAGCCCTGCGAGTGGGCCGGTGAGGTCGAGCTCCATCGTGATGACCATTTCGGCCGCGTCCAGGTCTCCGGTCAGCTTGTGGCGACAGTGGACGATGTACCTGGACGGGTAATCGCGACCGTCGCACAACCATGGACCGTGGATCTCCGCGCTCGGGTGGCGACACAGAGGGAGTCCATTCGGACGCGTTGGGTCGACTTCGCCAACGATCCGCAACTGACCTGGTGCAAGACCGACCCCTGGGCGGTGACCGTTACCGACGAGGCGGCCATGCTGAACCTCAACAGTGGATTTGACGGGCTGCGTGCCGTGCTCGAAAGTCCCAAAGCCGCGGAGCGGCCCATGCGCGAAGCGCTGGCGGCGCAGATCGCGGTGGACGTGTGGACCGTACTCTTCAACGAGGCGGCTCATCATGTCGACGGCCACGAGTGGCCGGAAGGTTGGCGTGGTCTGGTGCTCCGCCGCATGCTTCCCGATCTCTTCCCCGATCATTCGCTGGACGACGCGCTCCGGGAGATCGTCAACCGGGGCGTGGGCGGGATCCAAACGCGGGTGCTGCATGCCGCTGCCAAACAGGCGCGGATGCCGCGGAGCCTGGGTGGCTTCATTCGATCACTGCAGAAGATCGAACCGGAGGACGAGTGAACACGACTTTGAGCTTGTTGCCTGACGAGGCGGCCGCGACGTTCCTCACCACCGGTGTGCTGGAGAACAGCGAGCCGCTGCCGTCCGCCGCGATCGACCAGATGTCCGAACCTGCCCGGTGGGAGGCAGAGCCGGTACGACAGCTTCTCGACGAAGCGATGAAGCGCTTCACGCCGGCCGAGCGGACCTCGGCCGACACATGGCTGGCACCGGTCCTGCACTCGACGTTGCGATTGACCCGTCGCGAGGCCTCGGACTCCCGGATCTGGAACTATCTGACCCTAGGGCTCGCACCGGATTATGTCTACTGGCGGCACCTGAGTCGCGGGAATCCTCCAACGGTGTCCCGGACTCGGTTTTCCGGCCCGTTCCATTCACAGGCCTTTGCCCGGTTGTGGTGGGCGGCCGAACTGTTCCGAGATGGACCGGATTATGCGCCGGTCGTAGTGGCCTGCGGTAATCAGGATGTATTGAACACGGTGCTGAGGCTCGACGTCATCCTCCACCGGCCGACCGCTCAAGCCATCATTCGACTGCTCACCACAGACGTCATCCGTACCGGGCGGCAGGTCAACGCGCTGGCCCAGGCGGTGAATACCGCAGGCAGCACACTGTCCTATGAGGCGCGCGCGCCGGACGCCCCCAGAGACATGGACGCCTATCGTGACTGGATCGAGGAGTTGACGGGTGTCCTGGTGCCTTATGACTCTTTGCCGATCGGCCCTCCGGATGGGCGGGCCCGGTCCGCGTCGGTGGACACCCTGGCCACGCTCTTCAAGCAACTCTTCACCGAAATCCCGAGCACCAAAGACATGCCGGAATAGTTCTGGGGCGTTTGATTCACAGGCGGGATCACATATTCTCGGCAACCTGGATCAAGGAGGCGTACGCATGGGCGGACGGTTCACCAGCCTGGAGATCGGTGCCGGGGTCGGTGGACAAGCTCTCGGCCTGGAACGGGCGGGATTCGATCCAGTTGTCGTGATCGACAATGATCCGCACCCCTGTCGAACGCTGCGCGCCAACCGTCCGGGTTGGAACGTCTTGGAAATGGACTTCAAGGACTTCGTCGGAGCTGACTATCGGATCTCGACCGTCGATCTTTTGTCCGGCGGTGTCCCGTCGACTCCATACTCCATAGCCGGCAAGCAGGAAGGCACCAGAGACGAACGCGACCTGCTGACGGCGGCGGTCTATCTGGCGATAGAGCTGCAGCCTCGCGCGATCCTGCTGGAGACAACGCCATCACTGCTGTCGCCGAAGTTCGTAAAGGTGCGCGAGGAGGTCGAGGCGGAGCTGAAGCACCTCGATTACTCCTGGGAATGGAATGTTCTGGATGCCCAAAACTTCGGCGTGCCGCAGACCAGGCGTAGCTGCTTGGTGGTGGCCATGCGGCCAGACGACTTCGCTCGCTTCGAGTGGCCTTCGCCGACTCAGCAGGCCGGCGCCACGGTCGGAGAGGTTCTCCGGGACTCCATGGCGAGCAAGGGCTGGCCCTTCGCGGATGCCTGGGCATTGTTGGCCAACCGCATCGCACCGACGATCGTGGGCGGATCGAAGAATCACGGCGGAGCCGACCTCGGCCCCACCCGGACCAAGCGGCAGTGGATGGAACTGGCCGTGAACGCCCACAGCCTGGGAGATGACGTCCCTGGTGAGGACTTCTTCTTTGACCCGGACCTCGGCCGGGACGGCGTGCCCAAGTTGACCGTCGAGCAGGTGATGAAGCTTCAGGGATTACCGGACGATTGGATCGTCACCGGGGGCAAGACCGCGCGTTATAAACAGGTCGCCCAGGCATTCCCTCCCCCACTCGCCGAGGCCGTGGGCCATCGAATCGTGGCAGCGCTGACCCCGCCGGCCTCGGTAAGGTGAAGCTCATGACCTCCCGCACCACCAGCCCCATCAACATCGTTGACCTCTTTGCGGGGTGTGGGGGTCTCAGTCAAGGATTCCACGCGTTCAAGCCAGGCGCTTTCTGTACTGTCGGCGCGGTGGAATCGGACATCGCGGCGGCTTCCACCTATGCGGCGAACTTCGCCGAAGAAGCCGGCGGAACCGGCCACATCTACGCCGGGGACATTGCCACATGGGACCCCAAGAACGTGGGTTCCACCGTGGATGTGATCCTCGGTGGCCCTCCCTGCCAGGGCTTCTCCGGACTGGGCAAGGAGGATCCGAACGACCCGCGGAACAAGCTCTGGAAGGAGTACGTCCGGGTGGTCCTCGCACTCCAGCCCAAGATCTTTGTTATCGAGAACGTGGACCGGTTTTTGCGATCGCGCGAGTACGAGTTGCTCAAAGCCTCCACCGGCCAGGATGGCAAGCTTCGGGACTACGTCTTGCGGACGAAGCTCCTCAACGCGGCCGACTACGGAGTGCCCCAGACCCGCAGACGTGTGATCGTCCTGGCCACACACCGAGATCTCACCGAGTCCCATCCTTCTGGCAAGCCTCTTGAGCACCCTCGATCGACCCATCGGAAGCCGGATAAGAAGGACGACGAGGGCGCGCTTTTCCCCCACATGAAGGACTGGACCCCCTCCAGCACGGTCTTCAGCATGACCCACCCGGAAACCCAGACCACCGAACTCCCCGATCGGACCTGCGACCTCCTCGGCAAGACCCTGCCCGGCACCTTCCGCACCACTGACCTCCACATCGGGCGCAATCCAACGGAACGCTCACGCAAGCGCTACGAGGCGATCCCAGAAGGCGGAAACCGCCACTCCCTGCCGGAAGAGCTGTCGACCCCGAACTGGATCAACCACCGGAGCGGCTCCGGCGACGTCATGGGGCGCCTCTGGTGGGACCGGCCCTCGGTGACGATCCGCACCGAGTTCTACAAGCCCGAGAAGGGCCGCTACCTTCACCCCAAGGCCGACCGCCCGATCACTCACCTCGAAGCCGCCCTCCTCCAGGGCTTTCCAGACCACTACAAGTGGGTCGGCAGCAAGATCCAGATCGCCCGCCAAATCGGCAATGCCGTACCCGTTGACCTCGCGAAGGCGATCGCTGAGAACTTATACCGTTATCTGCACGCTAGCAGTAGTTCGTTGGATCAAGGCGGTTGGTAGGGACATAGGCCATGGCCTGCGTGAATGACGTCGATTAGCGCTGGTAGGTCAGCGCATGGCGGTGCTTTTGACTGTGCTCGCCACCAACGTTTGAGTGTAGTGGCCGAGGTCAGCAGGATACGGACCGCGCGGAGCGTGTAGGTCCAGCTCGAGGCCGGTGACGTACCGGCTGGATGTGAATCGCTGTCTCCCGCTGGATCGGAAGAAGAGACCGAGTTCGAGATCAGTCAATGGGCTCGGCATCTACCGGAAATCGATCCTGGCACGGTTGGTTATTACGGTCAGATCAGCAGCGCCGACAACGCGCCGACGCTGATTCTTGACGCCCCTAACCCCAAGAAGACGAAGGCCTGAGCCGATGGCCACGATGGTGCGCAGCCCGCTGCATGAGGCGCTCCAAACACCGTTCGCGCGGCCGGTCCGATGATCGAGCCGATCGACGTCGACCGGTCATGCCCGAGGTTCCGTACCGGCAAGGTCTGGACCGGGCCGGCTGCCAAGCAACTCGACGCCCCGCTCACCCAGTTCAGTGCTCGGCCTCGGGCCTCTGGGGCAGGCGATCATGGCCGAGATGCGCCAGATGCTGACCGTGCGCCGAGTGAGGTGACCGAGGAGGAAGCCGCCTCGATCAGGCGGCGTATGGGCTCGCCTGAGTCTCACGAATCGGTACCGTTGGGAGGCGAGACGAAGGAGCCGAGACCTCGGACGGCGTAGATGACGCCCTCCTCCTGAAGTCGCTGCAGAACCTTGCGAGCCGTGCCGCGAGCGATGCCGAACTCTTGCACGATCTGGTGCTCGCTGGGGACGGGCGTATCAACCGGGTAGTCGCCCGAGCTGATCCGCTCCTTGATGATGTTCGCCACCTGGACCCACTTGGGCTGGTTGAGACGCCACTCGATCACGAGCGAACGGTAGATAACCCTGCAGAACCGAAGATACCCATGGTTAACTCTAGCTCACCATGGTGAACCATGTGGACGTAGAGTACGATGACGGCGGCAATAGAGCCGTCGAGACGGCTTCTTCGGAAGAAGCGGAGGTCACGCGCATGAGCAAGCCTGCTAGGGACAACTCCAACCAAGTCTCCCCCCTCTGCGATACAAGGAAGAGAAGCACATCCGGCGACGAGCTCAACGCATTGCGCGCCGCGTTCCCCGCCTGGTCGCTCTTCCGGAGCGATGCGGGCGTGTTCTACGCGACCCGGCGCGGTGTCCACCTCCGTAACGCCGACATCGACAAGGGCCTGCGGCAGACGGTGAGCGCGGACGATGTGACGACGTTCGTATCACTGCTCGAAGACCAGACCCGGATGATGGTGAGATCGTGAGCGGTCCGGCGTCGCACTTCGACTATCACGGCCTGCATGTCGCGGCCAGGCAGGCGCAGGCCGTACGGGTGGACTGGACCCGAAGCCTGCCACGTGCCGATCGGTTGCGGATCCGCGAGCACACCTGCGCCTGCACGTACCCGATGTTCGAGCTGTGCACCGCAGCCGGGCTTTGGTTCATCCGGCGCCTCACCGACGAAGCCCCCGGGGTCATCATGGAGAGCGCCTGGGTGTCCGCCCGCGCAGCTCGGGATCTGTGGTTGCAGATCGTGACAGGTCAGGCGTGGTGACGCCGAGCACGGTGCGGAGGGCATCGATTAGAGAGCGTCGCTGACCGGCGATTCCATCACCAAGGACCGACGCCCCTCATGAACGCCGGCGTCGAGCGCCTTGATGACGCCAGACGCCAGACCGCGACATCGATCTTCGCTGCAGGAGGGAGTCACGGGCGATGAAGACCTTCACGGTGACCGTTGCCGGTACGGAACGATTCGACGGAGAGGCACCCTACACGTGGGTCGTGGAGGCGCCTGACGTGACGAGTGCCATGAATAGGGCCGTGGCCTACCACGCGCATTCGCAGGATCAGCGGTTGTGTGACCTAGAAATTGATCCTCTTCATACGTTCGAGGGTCCTCCTCCCGAGAACTGTGGATACCACTGGAACGACCTGCGGCCTGCTGTGTGACCCAGCGAGATCGCTTCGAGGCGATCTATGACGCCCCCTACCCGGCGATCCATCAATACGCCACCCGACGTACCAGTTGGGCAGGCATCGACCAAAGCCCACTTGCGTCTTCTATGAGGCCTTCGGCTCGTTTCTCAGCCGTCCGTGATGAGGCGGGCCAGGGGTGTGGTGGGTAGGGCGATCCAGCCTTCCGTACCCGCCGGGCCCGCCTGCTCTCCCGTCGGTACGGTGACCAGGCCGAGGGCGGCGGCGCGGGCGGCGAGGGCCGATACGACGGCGTCGGTGGCGTGGTCCGAGGCTCGGCAGAGCGGCTCGTGGTCGCCCAGGTCCAGCCACGGTGCCGCCTCCTGGAGCCGGTCGACGAGGTGGCCGAGCTCGGCGAGGTTGGCGGTGCGCTTGTATCCGCGGTGCGGCAGGCCCCACCGCTTCAGGCAGGCCGCCGGATAGACCTCCACGACGGCTCCGGTGCCGCGGCGGTCGACCGGGTGGTCCCGGCGGGCCAACTCGGCCAGCAGGGCGGCGCAGCGCATGGTGGCGTGGCCGATGCGGTCGGCCGACACGCTCAGCGGGGTCAGGCCGGTCTGCTCGTGCACAACCTGGTCGGTGACCCGCAGCGCCAGATCGCGGCGCCAGGCTCGGCCTGCCAGTCCCGGCGGCACCTGGACGTGACCGGTGCGGTGGGCGGTGACGAAGTCGACGAACCGGTCGGGCCAGCCGAGCGGGCAGTCGATCCCCGCCTTGCCCGCGGCCATGATCGCCTCGACGATCATCCCGTCGTCCGCCCCGGTCACCACCCTGACGAGCCGCGCACGGCCGGCCGACCAGTCGAGCCAGGCCACTGCGGTCCGCACCGCCTCCGCGGCGAGATCGATACCGACCGTCAACATCCCCTCACGATAGGGGACTTCTCCGATGTCGATGTCTGATCGGACCTCGGCATGTGAGCCGCGCTCGCTAACGGTCCCACAGCGCGCTGATCGGCAGCGCGGTCAGTCGATCGCCAAAGGCGAGTGATCGCCTCCCGGTGTAGAGCACGAACCCGTGGACGAACTGGTCCCCGAGAGAGTCTCTGAGGGTGATCAGGCCTTTGAAGTCCCTGAGGTCGACGGCGTCCGTGGCCTTCGCTTCCACTCCGATCACACGGCCGTTGGTTCGCTCGACCACCAGGTCGACCTCTGCCCCCTGGCTGACGCGCCAGTGGAACAGATTCAGCCGGAAGGGGGACCACGTCGCCTGCTTGGCCAGTTCGTTGGCGATAAAAGTCTCCACGAGCGCCCCACGAGCGGGTGCCACGCGCGCCCCCAGCCCTTCGGCGTCCACCGACAGCAGGTGCGCGGCCAGCCCGGTGTCGGTGATGTGCAACTTGGGGCGCCGCACGGCTCTGGCGTTGAGATTGCGCGACCATGCAGGCAGCGACTGCACCAGGAACACCGTTTCCAGCAGGCCAAGGTAGCGGCTGACCGTCGTGCGGTGTAGTCCGAGGTCGCTGCCGGTCTTAACGACGTTGAGCTCTTGAGCAGTGGAGGCTGCGGCGAGCCTCAGCAACTGTCCCAGATTGCTGGGCTCATCGATCTTCGCCATCTCGCGAATATCCGTGTCGATGATCGATTGCACGTAGGAGTCGTACCACTCGGCCCGCGCAATCTCAGATCGCATGGTTATGACTTCCGGGTAGAAGCCCCTGGCGATGAGGTTGAAGTAGTCCGCCCTGCCGCAGGAACTCTGCACCGTCGTCCTGAAGGACTCCGGCTCCTCGAACGCCCTCGTGAGAAAGGATGTGTCGCCCCCAGCCAGCTCCTGCTGCGCGAACGGCCAGACTTCGATGATGCCCGCTCGTCCGGCCAGGGACTCGCTGAGTGACGGGGTCGCCAGAAACCTGGTCGAACCAGCAAGGACGAATTGCCCGCGCCCCAGTGAACGGTCAACTGACGCCTTGATAGCCAGCACCAGATCGTCGCCACCTCGCTGGATCTCGTCGATCATCATCGGCCTCGGCCCATCAGAGACGAATACTTCCGGGTCAGCGCGTGCGGCGGCACGGAGTGTGCCATCGTCCAAGGTCAGGTACGTGCCGCCACGACAAGCCTCCAGCTGACGAAGCAAAGTGGTCTTTCCGGACTGGCGAGGCCCGTTGATGATCACAACTCTGAACGCGTCCAGGAATTCCACTGCATAATCAGCGATACGTCGGGCGATAAGATCCATCGCAGCCCCTTCTACCAGCGAGAGCGACATCCTACAGATAGTGGACCGACATTTCCCGGCCCATCTGACCGACATGCATGATAACGACGACCGACAGTTCAGAGAGCCTGAACTGACATTTGCGCAGCCAACGGCCTGCCACAGTCGGGCGCAGACCATCCACTGCTGGAGCTCAGCTCTCCCTGATCGCCGGGAGGCCGGCGAGGAGTGCCTTGAGCGCGCGGGTGAGGGTGGGGAGGAAGTCGGGGCAGTTCGCGGCGATGTCGGGGTCCTGGGCGTACAGTTCGGCGAGCGTGGGCGAGGGGTGCGCGATGGGATAGAGGATCCCGGCGAAGGCGGTGGCGACCGAAACCAGTTCCCTCCCTTCGCCGACCGTCAAACCCGTGGCCCGGGCGACCTGCGAGCCCAGGTCTGCGACGACGGCCAGGATGGCGTGTTTGAACGTGCGGGCCGCCTCGACGGACACGTTCTGCTCCAGGGTCGTCGCGGTCTCGCTGAGGAGGTCGCACAGGAGCGGCCGGTCCGCGAGCGTTTCCGCGAGGGCCGCCACGACATCGTCCGATGACGCTTCGAGGCGCGCGGTGACGGTCGCCGTGCCATCGTCCGGCGCGGCTTCGAGGCGGGTGGTGACGGCCTCTGCCCACTGGCGCCACTCCTCGGCGGCCAGGATGAGGTAGATCTCCTCGCGAGTCCCGAAATAGCGCATGATGTTGGACTTCGCCAGCCCGACGGCCTCCGCGACCGCGCCCAGGCTGACATTCCGGACACCTGAGGCGACGGCGAGATCTCGGGCGGCGGCGAGGATCGCCTCGCGCCGCTGTTGCTTGTGCTCCGGTCGCCTGGCCCGGACGAATGCCCGCTTCATGTCGCGCTCCAGCATAGGTGACCAGCGTTTAGAGTACGACGTTCTCTTGTTAAGGAAACACTGTTCTGTTAGCGTCGGCATCCTACGGAGGGGAGTACGCGTGTGACCGAGATACAGATGCGGGTGAACGGCGTGGCCCGGTCCCTCGACATCGAGCCATGGGTCAGCCTGCTCGACGCGCTACGCGACCACCTCGGGCTGACCGGTCCGAAAAAGGGCTGCGACCAGGGCGCGTGCGGCGCCTGCACGGTTCTCGCGGACGGCGTGCGGATCAACGCGTGCCTGGCCCTGGCCGTGCAGTACGCGGACAAGGAGATCACCACGATCGAGGGGATCGCGAAGGGCGAGGAGGGCACGCACCCGTTGCAGGAGGCGTTCGTCCGCCATGACGGGTTCCAGTGTGGTTACTGCACCTCGGGCCAGATCTGCTCGGCTGTCGCGATGCTGGCCGAGCACGCGGCCGGCATGCCCAGTGTCGTGACCCCCACGACGGAGCGCATCGAGCTGACCGACGACGAGATCAGGGAGCGCATGAGCGGGAACCTGTGCCGGTGCGGTGCCTACAACGGCATCCTCGACGCCATCAGGGACGTCGCCGCCCAGGAGGCGCCATGAGACCGTTCGCGTACGTGAAGCCGCTCGACGTCGCCGAGGCCCTGGAGGCCGCCGGCCCCGCCGCGAAGTTCCTGGGCGGGGGCACGAATCTGGTCGACCTCATGCGCGAGGG
Organism: Nonomuraea sp. NPDC050153; assembly: GCF_044460125.1. Taxonomy (NCBI): domain Bacteria; kingdom Bacillati; phylum Actinomycetota; class Actinomycetes; order Streptosporangiales; family Streptosporangiaceae; genus Nonomuraea; species Nonomuraea sp. NPDC050153. Next base: position 36,420 of record NZ_JBITJQ010000003.1, on the reverse strand, counting down.
CATCGAACGTCCGGAAAAGGTGGTCGACCTCACCGGCCTGCCGCTGGACGAAGTGGACGAGCTGCCGGGCGGCGGCCTGCGGATCGGCGCGCTGGTACGCAACAGCGCGCTGGCCGCCGACCGCCGCGTGCGCGCCCGCTACCCGGTCCTGTCGCAGGCCGTGCTCGCCGGCGCCTCGCCCCAGCTGCGCAACATGGCCACCGTCGGCGGCAACCTGCTGCAGCGCACCCGCTGCCCGTACTTCTACGACCAGGCGCACGCCTGCAACAAGCGCGAGCCGGGCAGCGGCTGCGACGCGCTCGGCGGGTTCACCCGCGGGCACGCGGTCCTGGGCGTGAGCGGGAGCTGCATCGCCACGCATCCGTCCGACATGTGCGTGGCGCTGGCCGCCCTGGACGCCACGGTCGAGGTGCGGAGCGTGCGCGGCACGCGGCGGATCCCCCTGGGGGACTTCCACCTGCTGCCGGGTGACACGCCGCAGGTCGAGACCGCGCTGGCCGGCGACGAGCTGGTCACGGCGGTCGAGCTGCCGCCCGCGCCGGTCGCGGCCAACTCCCGTTACCGCAAGGTGCGGGACCGGGCGTCGTACGCGTTCGCCCTGGTCTCGGTGGCGGCGGCACTGGAAGTGCGGGACGGCACCGTGACGGCGGCCCGCCTGGCGCTGGGCGGCGTCGCGACCAAGCCATGGCGGGCCCATGAGGCGGAGCGGGTCCTGGTCGGCGGCCCGGCGACCGAGGAGGCGTTCGGCCGCGCGGCCGAGGCCGAGCTGGCGCCCGCGACCGTCCAGCCGGGCAACGCGTTCAAGGTGGAGCTGGCCAGGACCACGATCGTGGCGACGCTGAGGGAGCTGGCTTGAGAACCAAGACGCCGAGGGAGCCGGCATGAGAACCAAGACGCCGAGGGAGCTGGCATGAGCATCAAGACGCTGAGGGAGCCGGCATGAGCATCAAGTACGTCGGCCGCCCCGTCGACCGGCTCGACGGCCGGGCCAAGACCACCGGCCAGGCCCGTTTCGCGGCCGAGCACCCGTACCCGGACCTCGCCCACGCCGCGCTCGTCCACTCCACGATCGCCCGGGGCCGCATCACCGCCATCGACGCGGACGCGGCACGCGCGGTGAAGGGCGTGATCGAGGTCCTCACCCACGAGAACGCCCCCGCCATGAAGCCCCCGCCCTCCCGGAGCCTGCTGAACCCCAGCACGATGGTCATCGGGACGTCGGTCAACTATCTGGCCACGGACGAGGTGCACTGGAACGGCCAGCCCGTGGCGGTCGTGGTGGCCGAGTCGTCCGAGGCCGCGCGGCACGCGGCGGGCCTGGTGCGGATCACGTACGAGGAGCTGCCCGCCGTGGTGGACTTCGCGGCCGAGGTGCCGAACGCCACCCCGCAGAAGGGCAACGCGCTGATGCCGGCGGCGGCGGACAAGGGGGACGCGGAGGCGGCGCTGGCGTCCGCGCCGGTCTCGGTGGACCTGCGCTTCACCACGCCGCCGCACAACCACAACGCGATCGAGCCGCACGCGACGACCGCCGTGTGGGACGGCGACCGCCTGACCGTGCACGAGGGCACGCAGAGCATCGCGTGGCTGCGCAGCCATCTCGCGCAGCGGTTCGGCGTTCCCCAGCGGAACATCCGCGTGCTGTCCCCTTACGTGGGCGGCGGGTTCGGGGGCAAGGGCTCGGTGTGGGCGGGCACGCTGCTCGCCGTGCTGGCCGCCCGGGCCACCAAGCGCCCGGTGCGGCTGGTGCTCACCCGGGCCGGCGTCTACCACACGGTCGGCGGCCGGACCCCGAGCACCCAGCGGGTCGCGCTGGGCGCGGACTCCGACGGACGGCTGACCGCGCTGATCCACACCAGCGTCGCCAGGACGGGCCGCGTCGGCGGCGGGGGCGAGCAGATCACCTCGGCCTCCCGGCACCTGTACGACTCCCCGAACATCCGCCTGCGCCAGAGCCTCGTCCAGCTCGACCTGGTCTCGAACACGTTCATGCGGGCCCCGGGCGAGTCCATCGGCACCTTCGCCCTGGAATCGGCCGTGGACGAGCTGGCCTGCGAGCTGGGCATGGACCCGATCGAGCTGCGGATGCGCAACGAGCCTGCGCGTAACCCGATGGACGGCAAGCGGTTCGCGCACCGCATGTTGCGCGAGGCGTACGAGGTGGGGGCGGAGCGGTTCGGGTGGCGCGAGCGCGATCCGCGGCCCGGCTCGATGCGCGACGGGCGGTGGCTGGTCGGCATGGGGGTAGCGTCGGCGTACCACCCGGCGTTCCAGCTCCCGGCGAACGTCACCGTGCGGCTGGGCGCGGACGGCGGGGTCGTGGTGCGGTGCGGCCTGCACGAGATCGGCGTGGGCGCGGCGACCGCGCAGGCGCAGATCGCCGCGGACGAGCTGGGGGTGCCGCTGGAGTCGGTACGCGTCGAGGTCGGCGACTCGGAGCTGCCCGACGGCCCGATGGCGGGCGGTTCCGGGCAGACGGCGAGCGCGGCGGCGAGTGTGATGGAGGCCTGCCGCAAGCTGCGTCGGGCCGCGCTCGACCTGGCGCGGAAGTCGCCGGACTCCCCGTTGCGCGGCGTGACCGCTCCGGAGGCCCGTGACGGCGGGCTCTTCCAGGATGCCAACGGCGAGACATATGCGGCGATCCTCACCCGGGCGGGCCGCGACCACCTGGAGGCCACGGCCGGGGGCGGCATGCTGCGGTTCATGGCGAAGACCGTGCGCGACCGCAGCCGGTGGGTGAAGGCCGCGTCCGGGGCGCAGTTCTGCGAGGTGCGGGTGGATCGGGACACGGGCGAGGTACGGGTCTCGCGCTGGGTGGGCGTGTTCGACGTCGGCACCGTTATCAACGCGAAGACGGTGGCCAGCCAGCTGCGCGGGGGCATCGTGATGGGCATCGGCCTGGCGCTGTCGGAGGAGACGCTGGTCGACCCGCGCACCGGGCGGATCGTCAACGCGAGCCTGGCCGACTACCACGTGCCCGTGCACGCCGACGTCCCGCGCATCGACGTGCACTGCCTGGACGAGCCGGACCCGACGATGCCGCTGGGCCTGATCGGCGTGGGCGAGGTCAGCATCACGGGCGTGGGCGCGGCCGTGGCGAACGCGGTGCGCCACGCCACGGGCAAACGCGTCACGGACCTGCCGATCACGCTCGATAAGCTGCTGCCTCTCTGAAGCAGTGCCACATCTTCGGGCCGCGGGGCGACGACGAGCACGGCGTGGACGTGCTGCCGGTCAGGTGAGGTAGCGCAGCCACAGGTAGGGCACCGACAGCGCCACGGTCACGAGCGTCACGACCAGCCCGTACTTGGTGAACTGCCAGAAGCTGATCGGGGTGCCGTTGCGGGCGGCGATGCCGATGACGACGACGTTGGCCGCCGCCCCCACGGCCGTGGCGTTGCCGCCCAGGTCGGCCCCGACGGCCAGCGCCCACCACAACACCTCGGCGGGCCCGTTCCCCCCGTTGGCCTGGACGAGGTCGGCCACGATGGGGCTCATGGTGGCGACGTACGGGATGTTGTCCACGACGGCGGACAGCCCGGCCGAGACCCACAGCAGCAGCATCGTGGTCAGGCCGATCCGGCCGTCGGTGACCTCGGCGGCGGCCTTCGAGATCTGGCCGATGACCCCGGTCTCGACCAGCGCCCCCACCATGACGAACAGCCCCGAGAAGAACACCAGCGTCGGCCACTCGACCTCGCGGATGGCCTCCTCGGTCGTCACCTTGGTGGCCGCCACCAGCACCCCGGCGCCCAGCAGCGCCACGACCGACGGCTCGTAGTGCAGCACGGGATGCAGCACGAACGCGGCCATCACCAGGGCCAGCACGGCGAGCGACTGCCACAGGAGCCGCCGGTCGGCGATGGCCTCCCGCTCGTTCAACGACATGATCTCCGCGGCCCGGTCGGGGTCGTAGCTGAACGACGCCCTGAACAACCACCGGCACAGCCCGACGAACACCACCACCAGCACGACGATCAGGGGCGCCATGTGCACGAGGAAGTCGTTGAACGTCAGGCCGCCGCGGCTGGCGATGATGATGTTCGGCGGGTCGCCGACCAGCGTGGACGCGCCGCCGATGTTCGACGCCATGGCCTCGGCGATCAGGTAGGGAGCCACGGGCAGCGCCAGCCGCTCGCACACCAGGAACGTCACGGGGGCGATCAGCAGCACGGTGGTGACGTTGTCCAGCAGCGCGGAGGCGCAGGCGGTGATCACGATCAGCAGCGCCATGAGCCGGAAGGGCTGCCCCCGCGCCCGCTTGGCCGACCAGATCGCCAGATATTCGAATATGCCGGTCTGCTTCAGGACGCCGACGATGACCATCATGCCGAGCAGCAGGAAGATCACGTTCCAGTCGATCCCGGTGTGCTCGTCGAAGAACGCCGCGCCCCCGTCGGTGGCGTGGATCAGCAGCATGACCCCCGCCCCGCCGAGCGCCGCCGCGACCCGGTGCACCTTCTCGGTGGCGATCAGCGTGTACGCGAAGAGGAAGGCGGCCACCGCCACCCAGGCGGTGGCGGTCATGGGGCTTCGATGAGCATGAGAGGGCGACTCCGGGAACGGCGGCACGATCGCCGACCAGACTTCCCGGCACACCCATCAGGAAAATATCAAAACCCGTCAAAAGCCGCATCAAGCGATTGCAAGGCCCCAGGCCTATTCGACCAGGCCGTAGGAGGGCCTGCCGGCCCACTCGTAGGTGACGTACACGACGCCGGCGTCGGTCGCCGTCGATCCGGTGAGCCTCAGCCCGGCCGGGGCGGTCCCCTCGGCGAAGAGCCGCTTGCCCTCGCCGAGGACGACGGGGAAGACCAGCAGGCGGTACTCGTCGATCAGCTCGGCCCGCTGCAGCGTGCGGAGGAGGTCGCTGCTGCCCTGGACGATGATCTCGCCGTCGGTGTTCTTCTTGAGCTCGGCCACGGTCTCGGCCGCCTCGCCCACCAGGACCTGCGTGTTACGCCACGCGGCCGTCATCGGCGTCCTCGTGGTGACGTACTTCGCCATGCTGTTGATCTTGGCGCCGCCCTCCTCGTCGGGCACGTTGGGCCAGTGCGACGAGAGGATGTCGTACGACCTGCGGCCCAGCAGCATGCCGTCCGCGCGCTCGAACTGCTCGCCCATGATCCGGCCGAACCCCTCGTCCACGTACGGCGGCAGCCAGCCGCCGTGCGGGAAGTCGTTGGAGTCGTCCTCGCCGCGCCCGCCGGGACCCTGCATGACGCCGTCCAGGGACAGGAAGGTCGAGACCACCAGTTTGCTCGCCATTTTCGCCACTCCATCTCGCCGTGAAGGCCTTTCCGGCCCTGCCGTCTTTCTGTGGCTTCAGCCTGGCGAACAGCGTTTAAGGATTCCTTACGGTCTCCCTAAGCAGCGTCGCGGTGGTGGCCGTGGTAGGGCGGGGCGAGGTCGGCGCCGCGCGGCCCCGACAGCGTCGAGCGCAGGTCCGCCGTCTGGATCGTCCGGCTGATGTCGGTAGGCGTCAGCAGGCCGATCAACCGCCCGGCCGGGTCGAGCACGACCGCCCGCCCGTCGGCGGCCCCCTCCATCCTGGCCAGCAGGTCGGTCAGCGGCTCCTCGGGCCGGGCCTGCGGCACCTCGTCCGGCGGGCAGGCGATGTCGGCGAGCCTGGTCGTCGCCCGCAGGTCCGGCTCGACCCGGCGGATGCGGTTGAGCGTCACCAGGCCGGCGAAGGTCCCGTCCGGCGCGACCAGCGGGTACGTGGACAGCCGGTGCCGCATCACGACCCGGTCGATGAGCCCGGACACGGTCTCGTCCGGCGCGGCGACCACGGGGTGCCCCGACATCGCGTCCGCGACCCGGACCCCGTGCAGGGCGGTGCCGAGCCGGGTCTGCTGCTCCTCGGCGCTGGCGGCGTTCACCAGGAAGAGGCCGATCAGCGCCAGCCACAGCCCGTCGAAGCCGCGCCCGACGACCACTTGCAGGAAACCCACCGCGATGAGCACGTAGCCGAACCAGCGCCCGGCCAGGGCGGCGGCGATCGCCGCCCGCGACCGGTCACGCCACCGCGCCCACAGGATCGCCCGCAGCACCCGCCCGCCGTCCAGCGGGGCGGCCGGGACCAGGTTGAACACGGCCAGAAGCACGTTCACCCCGGCCAGGTATGCGAACATGCCGCCGACCAGCGTCGCTGCGGAGATCAGCACGGCCAGCGCGCCGAACACCACTCCGCAGAGCAGGCTCGTCGCGGGCCCCACCACGGCGATCTTCAGATCCGCGCCGGGCGAGCGCGGCTCACCGCGCAGCTCGGCCACCCCACCCAGCAGCCAGAGCGTGATCCGCGACACCTCGACGCCCTCGCGCCGGGCCATGATCGCGTGTGCCAGCTCGTGCGCGAGCAGCGAGGCCATGAACAGCACCGCCGCCACCAGCCCGACCAGCAGGTACGCGGCCCTCGGGTAGCCGGGGAAGACCGCGGGGAAACGTCCGAAGGCCAGCCCGAACACCAGGATCGCGACGATCACCAGCACGCTGATGTTGAGCCCCACCTTCACGCCCCCGATGCGGCCCAAAGGGATGGATGAACGCATCTCGCGCCTCCCTGCGGCTAGATTTGTCCGCTCAAGCGCAATCTGCCCGCAAAAGCGCAGCCCAAGCGCCGTTCAGGAAGGGCTGAGCACACCCTCCAGCTCGTCCGGAGGCGCGGTCAGGAGGGGCAGCATGACCTCCACCCGCGTCCCGGCCCCGGGCTCGCCGCCGACCACGCAGATCCCGCCCAGCTCGGCCGCCCGCTCGCGCATCGACCCCAGTCCCACGCCCGCGCGGTGCTCCTCGGGCAGCCCCTTGCCGTCGTCGGCGATCAGGACGCGCAGCACCGACCGCTCCCGCTGCAGGACGATCCGGCAGGTGGACGCCTGGGCGTGCCTCTGGACGTTGGTGAGCGCCTCCTGGACGATCCGGTAGACCGCCACCTCGACGGCCGCCGGCAGCTCGGAAAGATCGCCCTGCACCTCGACCTCGGCCGGCGGCGACGACTGCCCGGCCAGGTCGCGGATCGCGCGCACCAGGCCCAGGTCGTCGAGCGCGGGCGGGCGCAGGCCGTACACGAGCTCGCGGATGTCCCCGGTGACCGCGCCCATGCCGGTGTGCAGCTCGCGCAGCAGCTCGTCGGCGGCCTCCGGGGAGTTCTTCAGGCTGAGCCTGGCCATGTTGATGGTCATCGCCATGGAGGAGAGCGTCTGGCCGAGCCCGTCGTGCAGGTCGCGGCGCAGGCGGCGGCGCTCCTCCTCCCTGGTCGTCAGGATGCGCTCCCTGGAACGTTGCAGGTCCGCCGCCATCCGCACCGCGTGGGCCACGTCCGCGGCGTACGGGGTGAGCGTGGCGAGCACCCGCTCGTTGTGCGCGGCGGGGAAGCGGCGCGCGCCCGGCGGGCCGACGAGCAGGCGGCCGACCCGCTCCCCGTGCCAGACCAGCGGCACCTCGCGGGCGTCCTGGCCCACCCGGCCGTTCTCCACGTAGCGGGGCTCGCCGTCGGCCACCTCCACGGCCACGCCCTCGACCGCCAGGCCGTCGCGCAGCACGCTCACCACCGAGGTCAGCGCCTTGGCCGGGTCACCGCGCAGGACCGCCTGGGTCAGCCGCCCGGCCAGCACGCCGGGGTCGCCGACGGCACCGTACAGGAGCCGGTCCACGGCCCGCTGCAGCGCCCGCCGCAGCGGCTGGAAGAACGCGCCCGCGAACAGCGCGGCGGCGATCCCGGCCACCTGGCCGTAGCCGGAGACGAGCAGGCCGGACAGCGCGCCGGCACCGAAGTAGACGGCGCTGACCACGGCCACCACCCCGGCGGCCACGAACGCCCGGCTGATCACCGTGTCGATCCCGTAGAGCCGGTAACGCATCACCGAGAACGCCATCGCGACCGGGATGAGCGCCGCCCAGCCGAACGCGATCCACGTGAAACCGGGCATGAACGCGGCCACGACCAGGAACACGATGTAGCCGGCGAACGCCAGCAGCGGCCAGCCGATCTGCCGCCTGGTGACGGAGTCCGCGTGCCGCAACCGCACCGCCAGCGACAGCGCCGACAGCGCCATGGAGACGTAGATGCCCGTCCAGGCGACCGCCGAGACCGTCTCCGTGTACGGGGCCAGCGCGGGGATCTGCAGCGGGTTCGGGATGACCTGGGGGTACGGATAGCCCTCCTGGGGCGGCGGCACGCGGGACACGGCGCGCAGGAAGTCGGCCGTGATGGAGGCGACGCCCAGCGCCAGGGCGAGCCGCCAGCGCGGGGCGGGCAGGCGGCCGTCGGGCGAGTACAGAGGCAGCACCATGGTGAGCGTCACGCCGCACACCGCCCAGCCGAGCTGGCCCGGCAGGCGCAGGTGGCCCGCGAGGAGGAGGTCGCCGTCGGAGGCGGCGCGGAACATCATCGCCTGCGCGAGGTCGCTGATCGCGGCGGCGAGGCCGCCCGCGCACATCAGCCACGCCAGGTTGAGGCGGGGGCGGTGGAAGATGAGGAACGCGCCGACCGCGGGGAACGTCAGCGCGGCGGCCGTCTGCGGGGACACGGTCCGCTCGGGCGTCCACGCGCCGGGCAGCCCGGCCCAGATCAGCAGCGCGACGACGGTGAGCACCGGCGACGCCACCGCCATGACCACGGAGACGGCTCTCGCGCCTCGTGCCGCGTCATCGGCGACCCCGGCGACTCCCCCAGCCATCCGCGCTCCGCCTCTCCGATCCCCCGGCACACCTCCCGTTGAAGAGGATTATGACCCCTTAATCAGGATGAATCAGTCCGCCGTTTCCGGGACGTTATCGCGGAGCCCTGCCCTGAGCGGAGCCCTGCCCTGACCCGCGATGCCGCTGAGCCAGGGCAGGGAGCTTCCGTGCTATCCGACGGTGACCGTGGCCTTGGCGGCGACGGTCGTGCCCGCCACCTGACCGCTCACCGTGAACGTGCCCGGCTGGGCGTACTTGTCAGGGCTGATCGCCTCCCAGGTGACCTCGACCGAGCTGTCCTTCGACCCGTCGTTGTACGTCGCCACGACGGTCCCGGGCAGCGACGGGGCGACCCCGGCCCGGGTGGCGGCGGCCTCCTCGGCGATCGAGGTGATCGTCACCGCCGCGGTCGTGCGGACGTACACGATGGCCTGGACGGGCCGGCGCACGCCCTCGGCCAGGCCGACGACCGTGAAGCTGGTGCCGCCGGCCTTGACCTGGTCGGGCGTCACCTGCTGCCAGGTGACGGCGGCCGAGCCGCGGGTGCCGTCCGCGTAGAGGGTCTCCACGGTGGCGGGCAGCTTCGGCAGCGTGCCGGCCAGGGTGGGGACGTGCACGGGGCGCACGGAGTCCGGCGGGACCTCGTACACCTTGGCCTCCAGCAGGCCGACCGACGCCCCTCCGGCCTCCAGCTGGACGCGCAGCTTCGAGGTCGTCACGGTGTCGAACGCGACCGTGTTGTAGGCGTCCACCGCCTTCGGGTAGGAGGCGACGCCGGTGACGTCCTCGAACGAGTCGCCGTCCCAGTACTGGATCTTCCACGAGGCGGGGACGCGCACGCCGCCGCCGTCGTCGAAGAAGTACACGTCGCTCTTGTTCACCCGCACCGGCGCCGGCCAGTCGAGCTGCACCCACTGCGTGCCCTGCTGCGGCCAGGTGCCCCAGCGCGGGTTGGCGCCATCGTTGGAGCGCGGCGGGTCGATGCCGTCGTTGACCGCGGCGACCTTCTCCCACGGCGAGGTGTAGGAGGCCGTGGGCGTGGCCTTGGGCGCCACGTTCACCTGCGCCGCCTGCGGCGTCGCGGTGACGTTCACGGTCGCGGAGCCGCTCTTGGCGCCGTCCGTGGCGGTGAGCCTCAGCCGGTACGCGCCCGGCTCGGAGAACGAGACCACCGTGCCGGTGCCGGTCGGGTTGGTGAAGAACGCCTCGCCGGGCCCGTCGACCTTGGCCCACTGGGTGGTGAGCCTGCCCGACGGCAGCGCGTCGTCCTTGACCACCGCGTCGAACCTGGCCTGGCCCGGGCGGCTGAACGTGGGATCGGGCACGACCACCACGGACGGCGCCTTGTTGACGACCGAGCCGGCGTCGGCGCCCGTCCGGTACGCCTGCACCTCCTTCAGGCCCGTCGCGTAGCCGGGCTGGTGGGTGACCAGGACCCGCAGCTTCTGCGCCGTGACGGCCGGGAAGCGGACCACGTTGAGGTTCGCCCGCGGGTGGGCCGGCTTCCTGGCCAGGCCCGGGATGTCCTTCCAGGTGTCGCCGTCCTGGTACTGCAGGGTGTAGAAGGCGGGCTCCCGGTAGCCGCCCGCCTTGCGGTCGTTGTAGAAGTACAGCTTGACCTGGTCGACCTTCTGGGCCGAGCCGAGGTCGACCGCCAGCCAGTCCTGAGGCTCGCCGGAGCCCTTGCTGCCCCAGTACGGCTCGTTGATCGTGAAGCCGTCCACCGCCCCGGCCGGGTCGCCGTGGGAGGTGGTGGCCGACCTGACCAGGTTCGGGCGGGTGGAGCGCAGGTCCACGCCGGCCTTCTGGAACAGGTCCTCGACGCGGTCGCCCTTGAGCTCGACCTGGGCGGGGGCCTTCATGGAGGCGGCCTTCTCGGCGTACACCACCTGACCGCCCTCGACCTTGCCCGTCGCCGGGTCCCAGACGGCGTGCGCCAGCCCCGACAGGGTGACCTTGCGCTTGCCGTCGATCAGGATCGAGTACCCCTCGGGCACCCCGGCGTAGTGCCTGGTGCCGTCGCCCGGCTTGTCCCAGACGATGGTCAGGTCACTGCCCCGGTAGTTGACGCCGTTGACGCTGAAGTGGTCCCAGCCGATGTCCACCGGCCAGAGCTCGACCTTGCCGTCCGAACGCGGGCGCAGGCCCATGACGTCCTCGATGACGGTCCAGTTGCTGCTGCCCAGGATCGTGTGGTGGATCCAGGAGCGGTAGCCGATGCTCTTGGTCGAAGGGTTCCAGTCGGCCCAGAACTCGTTGGCGTCGGGGTAGCGGGTGTCGCCGCCGACGTACTGCGACCAGGCGTTCCAGTACAGGAGCTGCTTGTACTGGTCTGCGGTGATGTACGGAGAGCTGTACTGCCGCAGCGCCTTGGAGAACAGCGCGAAGTTCCTGGTGGAGTTGATCTGCGAGAAGTTGTTGGAGCCGGGGTTCCCCGCCGCCGCGGCCTCCGCCTTGTCCTTCTGGTTGGCGGTGTACGCCGGGAAGATCGGATATTCCGCCGGGTCGGTCCACAGGCGCAGCGCCTCCCGGTACTTCGGGTCGTCCGCCGGCACGAGCCCGGTGGCGTACGGGATGTAGTTGTTCGACTCCTTCCACGGGATCAGGTTGCCCGTCTGGAGGTCGCGGTGCTTGAACAGCTTGTTCTGCTCGTCCCAGAGCAGCGTGAGGATGCCGTTCTTGACCTTGTCGGCCACGCCGCGCATCTCCGCCGCCTTAACCGCGTCACCCGCCAGCTCGTACGCCTGCGCCGCCGCCGTCGCGTTGGCGTACACGTACGCGCCTTCGAGCCGTTCGTTCGCCCGGTCGTAGTAGTGGAACGAGACCGCGTCGGCGTCGTTCCCGGTCATGGCCTCCCAGTCGTACTCGATGACGCCGTTCTTGTTGGAGTCGTAGGCGTCGAGCTGCCCGTACACGTCCTTCTCGGCGTAGCGGGCCAGGTTGCGCAGGATGGACGGCTGGCCGCCGTGGAGCTGGTAGCTCTCCAGGGCCGAGGCCGAGATGTACTGCGTGTAGCTGTTCGACCAGTTCTCGGGGTCGCCCGGGTTGTCGGTGTACTTCGAGTTGCGCGAGACCTCGCCCGCCGACACCCACGGCCCGTACGAGTAGATCGGGTCCCGCAGGTACTTCAGGTCCTGCACGAACATCGGCACGGTCAGCACGATCGCGTTGTTGTAGCCCAGAGCGCCCTCGACCGACGTGGGGAACTGGAAGTCGTTCCCGGGGATGTCGGCGTCGAGGAAGTTGAAGCGCATGAGCCACCAGCGGTAGTACACGAACTTCTTGATGTTCTCGTCGGGCACGTCGATGTAGGGCAGGTTCTCGGCCCACCAGGCGTTGTAGTCCTGGAGCTGGCGCCGCAGCGCCTGCTCCGGCGAGCGGCCCTTGTAGCCGTCGTACTCGGCGCGCGACCCGGGCAGCTCGTCGGTGACGAAGCCCATCTGCACCTTGGTCCGCACGGTCTTGCCCGGCGCGACCGTCACCGAGCCCTTGAGCGTGCCGTCGGAGACCTTCAGGCCGTCACCGCTGAGCCGGGGGAAGATCGTGGTCAGCTTGTTCTTGGCCCAGACGGTCCCGGTCAGCTCCCGGTCGCCGTCGGGGGTCCTGGTGTAGGGCGAGGTCACGGTGATCGGCACGGTGCGCGCCGCGGAGCCCGCGTTGGTGATCTCCAGCGTCGTCACGGCCACGTTCTCGTGGGTGATGAACTTCTTGACCCCGACCGACAGGCCGTCCCCGCCGTACTGCCCGGTCCAGTGGCTGGGCATCTGCAGGCGCTTGGAGACGTCCTCGGCGAGCTCGGAGCCCAGCGAGACCTCGTACGCGCCGCGGTTGTCGATACTCTCCCAATACGCCACGAACCCACCGAAGCCGATGACCGAGGGATCGTGCTCCTTCATGAACAGCGCCCGCCCGCGCGTCATCAACCACGGGCCCGCCGGATCGTTGCCGGGGCGGGCCAGCATGCGGTCGATCCAGTACGAGTCGCCGCCCTTCTCCTTCCTGTAGATCTCCTCCATCATCTTGCGGGGGTGGTACGCCACGGGCTCGGCGGGCACCGGATCGGCGCCCGTGAACACCGGCATCCCCAGGTCGTCCTGGGCGGCGTACGACGGTGACGCGGCAAGCGAAGCTGTGAGCGCTAACACAGCCAAGCACACCAACGGTTTACGCACTTGCCTCTCCTAGATCGGTAGCCAGACACGCATGGTCGCGGGGCCGCGGTTGCCCCACCGGTGGTAGGGCACGAGCCGGAGCCTGACGTCCGTGCCGCCCGGCTGCCCGTCGGAGGCGGGCGCGTACGGCCAGCCGCCGCCGTCGCCAGACCCCAGCGACGCCTCCACCTCCAGTTCCACCACGCCGTCCGCCTCGCGCTCCACGGGCGGCCGGACCCGCGCGGTCACGTCGCCCAGCGGCGGCTCGTCGGCCACCGACTCGGCGCAGTAGACGAGCGGCCCCCGCTCCACCGCCGCGCTCCCCCGCAGCGCGTCGATCCGCCGGTCGGGGAACGTCCACCTGGGCGCCATCGGCAGCTCCAGCCGGATCTCGTCACCGGCCCGCCACGGCCCCTCGACGTAGGCGTAGCCGGGGTCGACCGGGCGCACCGCCGGGCTCTCCGCCAGCGGCGCCTCCGGCGAGGACACCGGGACGCGGGCGAGCGTGGCCTCCCTGGCCCAGGCGGGGACGCGCAGCCCGATCCGGCCCTCGCCGTCCTCCAGCACCCGCACGCTCACCGAGCCGGTCCACGGGTAGCCGGTCTCCACGCGTACCGCCAGGCCGTCGTGCCGGATCTCCGACGGCGTGTGGTGGTGGATCTGGATGCCGTCGGCCGACGCGGTCGCGACGTAGGCGGCCAGCGAGGCCAGCGTGCGGGCGATGTTGTTCGGGCAGCAGGACACGTCGAACCAGGGCGAGCGCAGCCCGCCCTCGGCTGCGTGGTTGACGCCTTCGAGCGGCGTCGCCGGCACCCGGACCTGCAGCGGGTTGGCGTAGAAGAACGACTTGCCGTCCAGCGCCACCCCCGTGGCGAGCATGTTGTACAGGGTGCGCTCGGCCAGGTCGGCGTAGCGGGCGTCGCCGGTGGCCAGCAGCAGCCGGTGCGCCAGCATGACGGAGGCGATGCTCGCGCAGGTCTCGTTGTAGGCCCGGTCCGGCGGCAGCTCGTAGTCCTCACCGTACGACTCGTCGGCATGCCTCGAGCCCATGCCGCCGGTCAGGTGGGTACGCCGGGCCACCGTGCGCTCCCACTGGGACTCGATCGCCTTCAGCAGCTCCTGGTCACCGGTCTCGATCGCCACGTCCACCACGCCGGAGGCGAGATAGAGCGCGCGCACCGCGTGCCCGCGGAACACCTGGGCCTGCCTGACCGGAATGTCGTCCTGGTAGTAGATGCGGCCGAAGGGGATGTCGGCGAGCGCGGGCAGGCCGCGGCGCTCGACGAAGCGGCGGGCCATCTCCAGGTAGCGCTCGGTGCCGGTCGCCCGGTAGAGCTCGACGAGGGCCATCTCGATCACCGGGTGGCCGCAGGTCTGGGTGCCCTCCATGAACCGGCGGCACACGTGGTCGGCGGCCCTGACGGCCACCTGGGTGAGCTGGTCCTCGCCGTGCATGCGCAGCCGGGCGACCCCGGCCTGGATCAGGTGCCCGTAGCAGTAGAGCTCGTGGCCCCACTCGAAGTCGCTGTAGCGGCTGCCGGACCAGCGGGTGTTGAGGTAGCCGTCGCCCTCCTGGGCCTGCGCCACGGTCTCGGCCAGCTCGGGCAGCGCCGGGTGGTCGGCCCAGGCCATGGCCTCCAGCAGCTTGTAGATCTCGGAGTCGCTGAACTCCCGCCCCCGGCGGGGGCGCTCGCCCCGGAAGTTGCCGATCCAGCCTTCTCGCTCTTCCCACTCCTGGCAGTGGGCGATCGTGACCTCGCGGTTGAGCGCGGCCCGGTCGCCCCAGAAGCCGGGGAGCAGCCGTACCGCGTCGAGGCCGAGGGGGGACAGGGCACCCGATGAGGGCAGGACAGGGTTAGCCACGCAGAGCTCCTGACATGAATCCGCGCACGTAGTGGCGCTGCAACACGATGAAGAGGATGAGACAGGGGAAGGCCATGACCATGACCCCGGCCTGGAGCATGCCGTAGTCGATCGCGCCGAACGTCTGCTGCGTCATGCTGACCACGGCCACCGGCAGGGTGAAGGAGGATCCGTCGTTGAGCAGGATGAGCGGGGCGAAGAAGTCGTTCCACGAGGCGAGGAACGCGAACAGGCCCACCGTGATCAGCGCGGGCCGCACGGCGTGCAGCAGGATCCTGGCGAACGCCCTGAACGTGCCGCAGCCGTCCACCAGCGCGGCCTCCTCCAGCTCGCGCGGCAGCGCCTCGAACGCGTTGCGCATCATGAACAGCGCGAACGGCAGCTGGAACATGACGAACACCAGCGAGAGCCCGACCAGGGAGTTCTGCAGGCCGAGGTAGCCGAGCAGCACGTAGAGCGGGATCAGGATCGTCGCGTACGGCACCATGAGGATCGCCAGCGTGGCCAGGAACAGCAGGTTCTTGCCGGGGAAGTCGAAGCGGGCGAAGCCGTAGCCGCCGAGCGCGGAGACCACCAGCGTGCCCGCCACCGTCATCACCGACACCAGCACGCTGTTGGTCGCGTACGTGCCGAGCCCCTCGCCGAAGCGGGCCATCTCCAGGTAGTTCGACGGCTCCTCCAGGGAGGCGTAGCCGCTCCACACCAGGGGGAACAGGAACAGCACCGCCAGGGCGGACAGCGTGAGGTAACGGCTCATCGCAGCCTCCGCATCATCAGCGTGTTGAGCCCGACGAGGGCTACCAGCAGGACGACCGAGAGCGCCGCCGCGCCGCCGAGGTCGAAGCGGAAGAACGCGTCGCGGTAGACGACCATGACCATCGAGACCGTGCTGTTGTCGGGGCCGCCGTTGGTGAAGACGAAGAACTGGTCGAAGGCCAGCAGTGAGCCCGTGACGCTGAGGATCAGCATGAGCGCCAGCGTCGGGCGCAGCAGCGGGAGGGTGATCTTGGTGAAGATCTGCCAGCGGTTCGCGCCGTCGCTCCTGGCGGCCTCGTACACCTCGGTCGGGATGGCCTGCAGGCCGGTCAGCAGGATGAGCATGTTGAACCCGGCGAAGCGCCACAGCACCAGCGTGATCGTGGAGAACAGCGCCATGTTCGGCGTGCCGATCCACTTGACCGGCTCGCTGGTGATGTGCAGCGCCCGGAGCAACGGGTCGACGGGGCCGAAGTCGTTGTTCAGCATCCCGTAGAACAGCAGGCCCGCGGCGGCGAAGCCCACGGCGCCGGGCAGGAAGAACGCGGTCCTGAAGAAGGCGATGCCCGGTTTGCGGTCCTGCACCAGCAGGGCGAGACCGAGCGCCACCGCCGACAGCAGGACGGTCGTGATGGCCGTGTACTTCAGCGTGAAGAGAACCGCGTCGACGAAGAGCGGATTGTCGGCGATCTTGAGGTAGTTGTCGGGGGCGTTGAACGTGGCCTGCCCCAGCAGGGGCCAGCGGTTCAGCGACATCCAGACGACCAGCACGAGGGGCGCGACGAAGAGCACGCCCACGATGACGGCCGTCGGAGCCGCGTAGAGCCAGCCCTGGACCTTCCTGCTCCGCCACCGGGCGGACGGCGCCGAGTGGGACGCCTTCCGCCCGGATCGCGTCATCGTCAAGGTCATTGCTGCAGTGACTTCGTGATCTCGGCGTTGAGCTGGGGGACCTTCGCGGCGTCACCGAACACGGCCTCGCGGGCCAGGCGCAGCCACGGCCCCTGCGGGTCGTTGAAGGTCTGGCCGAAGCGCAGCGCGTACGGCGTCTGGCCCTTGGCCACCAGCGAGTTGATCAGCACCACGCGCGGGTCCTCCGCGGAGTACTTGTTGCTGGCCAGGTCGGTACGCGCGAGCACGTCCTTGTTCTTGGCCATGATCTCGACCTGGGCCTCGTCGCCGACCGTCCAGGACAGGAAGTCCCAGGCCGCGTCGGGGTTCTTGGAGGTGGCGGAGATGCCGACGGAGTCGCCGCCCACGAACGTGGACTCGCCGCCGTCGGGGCCGGCGATCGGGGCGACGCCGATCTTCATGTCCTTGGGCATGAGGCCGAGCGTGGTGGAGGGCATCGGCATGACGCCGATCTCGCCCTTGGGGAAGAAGCCGGTCCAGGTC
Source organism: Nonomuraea sp. NPDC050153 (assembly GCF_044460125.1). Taxonomy (NCBI): domain Bacteria; kingdom Bacillati; phylum Actinomycetota; class Actinomycetes; order Streptosporangiales; family Streptosporangiaceae; genus Nonomuraea; species Nonomuraea sp. NPDC050153. The sequence goes on along the minus strand of NZ_JBITJQ010000003.1, from coordinate 19,576 downwards.
GGGCCCTGCTCCTCCTTGGCGGTCGGCCCGGTGACCTTCTTCTCGTACAGGTCGCGCCAGATCTTGAACACGTCGGTCATCGCGGGCTGCTCGTTGAGCGACTGGGTGCCCTCGGCGTTCATGACCTGTCCGCCGGCGGCCCAGACGGAGGGCCAGAACGTGAAGACATAGCAGCCGCCGCAGTTGCCGCCGAAGAAGGTGCCGTGGACCTTGCCGTCCTTGCCGAGCTTGTCCTGGATCGTGGTCGCCTGCTGGGCGAACTCCTTCAGCGACTTCGGCCCCTGCTCCGGGTCGAGCCCGGCCTTCTGGTAGAGGTCCTTGTTCCAGAACCAGACCGACAGGTCCAGCGTGTGCGGGAGCGTGTACTGCTTCCCGTCGAGCGTGCCGAGCTTCATGTGCGAGGGGGCCAGGCCGTCCTTGAACGGCAGCTTCGCGATCCTGTCCGTGATGTCCATGAACAGGCCCTGGGAGGTGTAGTTCGGGACGAAGATGACGTCGGCGGCGAAAACGTCGGGGAGCTGCTTGGCGCCCGCCGCCGCGGCGATGCGCGGCTGGTAGTTGTCGGTCGGGATGACGGTGAGCTTGACCTGGATGTTCTTGTGACTGTCGTTGTAGGCCTTGACCAGCCGCTCGCTCTGCGTCTGGGTGGCCGCACGGGTCCACATGGTGATCGTCACGGGACTCTCCGCCGACGGCGTGCTGCCCCCGCCACCACCGCCGCCGCTGCCGCAGGCCGCCGCTGTGAGCGCTAACACACCGAGGAGGGAGATCCCGGCCAGCCTTCGTCTCATGTTGTGCTCCTGGACTTAAAGGTTTTCGGAAACGTAGAAGAAACAAGAGTCCATGTCAATGGGTGCTAGGGTTCTATGCAGTTCACAGGTGACGAAAAGGGTTTCGAAACATGGCGAGTAAGCGAGCGACCATCTCCGATGTGGCCTCGCTGGCGGGGGTCTCGATCGCCACGGCGTCCAAAGCACTCAACGGGCGCCAGGACGTGCGGGCGGCGACGCGCGAGCGCGTGCTCGCCGCCGCGGCGGAGCTCTCCTTCCAGCCGAACGCCCTGGCCAGGGGGCTGATCTCCGGACAGACGCGCACGGTCGGCCTGCTGACCTCCGACAGCGTCGGCCGGTTCGGCATCCCGGTGCTGCTCGGGGCGGAGGACGCGTTCGGGGCCGGCGAGATGGCCGTGCTGCTCTGCGACGCGCGCGGCGACGCGATCAGGGAGCAGCATCACGTACGGGCGCTGCTGTCGCGCCGGGTGGACGGGCTGATCGTGGTGGGCGAGAGCACGAGCCCGCGGCCGTCGGTGAGCAAGGACCTGCCGGTGCCGGTCGTGTACGCCTACGGCCCCTCGGAGGACCCTTCGGACGTGTCGTTCGTGCCGGACGACGTCGGCGCCGCCACCATGGCCGTCAAGCACCTGCTGGCGCTGGGCCGGCGCAGGATCGCGCACATCACGGGGCCCACGCACTACAAGGCGTCGCGCGACCGCGAGGAGGGCCTGCGCCAGGCGCTTGAGGAGGCGGGGCTGCCGCAGGCCGGGCAGACGCTGTCGGGCCCGTGGTCGCAGCGCTGGGGGCGGCACGCGGCCGAGATGCTGCTGATGTCCGAGCCGGAGATCGACGCGGTGTTCTGCGGCAGCGACCAGATCGCGGCCGGTTTCATGGAGACGGCCAGGGAACGCGGGCGGCGGGTGCCCGAGGACATCGCGGTGGTCGGCTACGACAACTGGGAGGTGCTGTCCACGGAGACCCGGCCCACCCTGACCACCGTGGACATGAACCTGGAGCTGCTGGGGCGCACCGCGGCCCAGCACCTGTTCGCGGCCATCGACGGGAAGGCGACGCCAGGGGTGCACAAGATGCCCTGCCAGCTCGTGATCCGCGACTCCACCTCCCCGCCGGGCCTGTCCTGAGCCGGGCGCGTCAGGGGCAGCGCACGATCATGCCCGCGTACGACAGGTTCCCCCCGAACCCGAACAGCAGCATCGGCGCCCCGCGCCGGACCTCGCCCCGCTCCAGCAGCTTGGACAGCGCCAGCGGCACGCTCGCGGCCGAGGTGTTCCCCGACTCGACCACGTCGCGCGCCACGATCGCGTTGACCGCGCCGAGCTTGGCCGCGAGGGGTTCGATGATGCGCAGGTTCGCCTGGTGGAAGACCACCGCCGCCAGGTCCTCGGGACGTACGCCGCCGCGCTCGCACGCCCTCCTGGCGATGTCGGGGAGCTGGGTGGTGGCCCAGCGGTAGACGGTCTGGCCGTCCTGGGAGAAGCGGGTCGGGGTGCCCTCGATGCGTACGGCGGCGCCCAGCTCCGGTGCGGAGCCCCACACCACCGGGCCGATCTCCGCCTCCGGCGCCGCGCTGATCACGGCCGCGCCCGCCCCGTCGCCGGTCAGCACGCACGTGGTCCGGTCGGTCCAGTCGGTGACGGCCGTCATCATGTCCGCCCCGACGACCAGGGCGTTCGTGGCCGCGCCGGCGCGGATGGCGTGGTCGGCCAGGGCCAGGGCGTGGGTGAAGCCGGAGCACGACACGCCGACGTCCATCAGGGCCGCGCTCGGCACTCCGAGCCGGGCGGCGACCCGGGAGGCGATGTTCGGGGCGCGCTCGGTCTGCGTGCAGGTGGCGATCAGGAGGAGGTCGATGTCGGCGGCGTCCAGGCCGCTCGCCGCCAGGGCCTTCGCGGCGGCGTGCCGGGCCAGGTCGGCCACGCTCTCGTCCGGCTCGGCGACGTGCCGGGTACGGATGCCGACCCGCCTGGTAATCCACTCGTCGCTGGTGTCCACCATGGTCGCCAGCTCATCATTAGTCAGGATTTTTGCCGGTTGATAGTGACCTGTGGCGACAAGTCGTGATCCCGTCATGAGGACGGACTATAGCAACCGAACGTTCGGACGCTAAAGTACCCGCATGAGTCCCCGCAGATCCGCCGCCGAAGCCCTCGGCACGCGTGCGGCCATCCTGGAGCGCTCGGTCGCCATCTCCTCCACGGAGGGGCTCGAAGGGCTGACCATCGGCCGTCTCGCCCTTGAGCTGGGCATGAGCAAGTCAGGCGTGCTCGGGCACTTCGGCTGCAAGGAGGCGCTGCAGCTCGCCGTCCTCGACCGGGCCGGCGAGATCTTCCGCGCCGAGGTCTGGGAGCCCGCCCGGCCCGCCGCCCCCGGCCTGACCCGCCTGCGCGCGCTGTGCGAGGCGTGGGTCTCGTACCTGGAGCGCGGCGTCTTCCCGGGCGGATGCTTCTTCGTCGCCGCGGCACACGAGTTCGACGGGCGGCCGGGGCCGGTGCGGGACGTGGTCGAGGCCAGGTTCGACGCCTGGCGCGGACGGCTGTGCAAGGAGGCCCGGCGCGCGGTGGACGCCGGCGAGCTGGCCTCGGGGACCGATCCGGACCAGCTCGCGTTCGAGCTGCTCGGCGCGGTCATGGCGCTGAACCACGCCCTCCAGCTCCACCTCGACCCCGAGGCCCCGTCCAGAGCCCGCCACGCCGTCCGGACCCGCCTCGACGCCTGACCCGGCCACCTCGGGCCTCGGGCCTCGCGCAGCTCGGCCACCACCCGGCTCGGGCCGCCCACGCCCGCTCGGGTGTCACCCTCCCCGCCGATCACCAGGCGGGTGGGCATGCGAAAGCTCGGGCGCGGCGGTGCGGCGCCCGAGCCCGATGTCCAGGCGTCAGTTGCCGGTCGACAGCCGCTCGAAGAGCGCCACGGCCGCGTCGCGTACCTCCTGCGGGGACACCCCGTCCAGCGTCTTCCTGGCGTCGGTGATGTCGCGCGTCGTGGCGAGCGTGATCGCCACGGACGAGGCTGCGGCGTGGTCGATCGATCCCGTCGGTGCGGCGTCCGCCAGTTCCTGGGCGCTTGCGGCGAGGTCGAGGTTGTCTCTCAACGGATCTCCTCGGATGAAGACGGCTCGGCCCATTGCATCATTTGGCATCATGTCGCATCCACCATTCGGTGAATTCACGACACCGGCCGTCGGGCACAAACCTGATCACCCACAGATTACTGTACGTTTTGTCGGGATATGTCGTGACCCCCTGGATAACGCTCACGTCGTCGGCCACGCTCACCGGATGCCACTCGAACGTGGCCTCACCAGGCTTGTCCTGCCGCCCGAGCCATTGCGCGACGATGTCGTCACGCCCGTGCCAGGGCGGGCTGTAGGGCTCGGTGTAGTAGACGGCGTCGTCCGTGAACAGCGCGGAGATGTCGTCGGGATCGTTGGAGTTCCAGGCTCGTACGTACCCCTCGATCCATGGGCCCGGCTCGACCATATGTACCCCCTCAGCGGGTCGCCTACCCGTCCGGCCAGTCATTACGCCCAAGCGGCGGTCGCAGACCGCCCCGATCGGGACTCTGGTCACGGTTCGTCTGATTTCTCGTCTCGTTTAGGTATAGGGGTACTCAGGCGCCCTTCTCCTGACTCCTTCATGATGGAGCCGTCCCAGCGAGGGGACGCGAAGACGACTCGGGGACGTGCCGCGAAGGAGGGGACGGCACGTGCCGCGGGTCGGGACGCGCGGTCTGCCAGCCGCCCGCCCTGCCCGCGGCACGCGCCGAGAGCGCCGCTACGGGGAGTGAGCGGGGCCGGTGCTGCCGCGCGGCGTGAGCACCGCCGCCTGGTCCTCGTACGGGGGCACGGTCTCGCCCGCGATCAGCGCCAGCAGCCGCTGGGCGGCATGTGCCCCGTACGCGGGGATGTCGCGGGTGAGCGCGGTCAGCGGCGGCCGGACGACCTGTGACAGCGGCGAGTCGTCCCAGGCCACGATGGACAGGTCGCGCGGCACCTCGACCCGCATCTCCTGGGCCGCCGACATGCCCGCCACGGCCATGATGTCGTTGTCGTAGATGATCGCCGTGGGCCGGTCGGGCGAGCTGAGCAGCCGCCTGGTGGCTCTGGCGCCCTGCTCGCCGGTGTAGTCGGTGTGCACGGTGACGTGCTCGGCCACGCCCTCGCACGCCTGCTCGAACGCCTGGTCGCGAACGGTCGTGTGGACCAGCTCCGGCAGCCCCGCCACCCGCGCGACGCGGCGGTGGCCCAGCGCCACCAGGTAGCCGACGGTCTCGCGCACGGCCTCGCCGTCGTCGGACCAGACGGCCGACAACGAGCCCGACTCGGTGGGGTGACCGATGACGACGACCGGCATCCCCAGCCGCTCCAGCTCGACCACCCTGGAGTCCGAATAGTGCAGGTCCACGAGGAACACGCCGTCGATGCGGCTCTCGCCCCACCAGCGCCGGTAGACCTCGCTCTCCTGCTCATGGCTGGTGACGACCTGGAGCAGCAGCGCGTACGAGCGGTCGGCGAGCACGCCCTCGATGCCGCTGATCAGCTCCATGAAGAACGGCTCGACGCCCAGGATGCGCGCGGGACGGCAGAGCGCGAGGCCCACGCAGTTGGCCCTGGCGCCGTTGAGCGCCCGCGCCGCGCTGTTGGGCCGCCAGCCGATCTCCTCGGCGATGGCGACGATCCTGGCCCGCGTCGCGTCCGACACGCCCGGCTGCCCGTTGAGCGCGTAGGAGACCGCCACTTTGGACACTCCCGCCCGGCCGGCGATGTCGGCGATCGTGGGTCGCTTCACGGGCTCCCTCTCTGAACCGGATAACCCTCATACTCTAGGCCACCCCATTCGGTAAGGGAATTAACCGCTTAAGCCACGTGCCAGGGTTTGGCGTCCTCGGTCTCCTTGGCGGCGCCTGCCACGCGCAGCGCGTACGTCGGCCGCTCCGCCCCCGGCACCGGCCCCAGGTACGCGTGCCCGGTCAGGTGACACCAGGCGGGCAGGTCGACGGGCGCGGCGGGATCGGTGGCGATGAGGTGGATCACCGCTCCTGGACCGGCTTCGCGCACGTGACCGCGTAGTTCGATGAGCAGTTGAACGCAGAGCTTGTCGCCGCCGTCCACCACGAGATCAGGCATACGTACAAGGAAACCACCGTCCGGGCCCTTGATCGTCACGAACCCCGCAGGTGGCCCATGAGCTTGGCGACCTCCCGCGCGTAGTGCTCGGCGAACTCCGGCGACGCCGGGTCCTGGTCCCAGACCGCCCGGACGAGCTGCGGGAACGCGATGCCGGCCGCCGCCATCGAGAACAGCGCCACCAGCACCGCCGCCGGGTCGAGGTCCGCGGGGAGCTCCCCGTCCCGCTGGCGCTCGCGCAGGAGCTCCAGATCCCGGCGTACGTCCTCGACGAACGCCGGGTCGGGCGGCCCGTCGTCGGTGAGGCTCTGCCAGAGCATCAGCCGCCCGTAGTCGCGGCGCGAGGCGTTGGCCCGCACGTATTCGGCGGCGAGCGCGCCCAGCGAGGCCGAGCGGTCGGCGAACCCGCTCTCCTCGACCTGCCAGCGCGCGGTGAGGGCCTGGTAGAGGCCCTCCTTTCCGCCGAAATAGTAGGAGATCAGCTGCTTGTTGACCCCGGCCCTCGTGGCGATCTCACTGACCCGCGCCCCCGCGAACCCCTTCGCCGCGAACTCCTCCAGCGCCGCCTGCAGGATGCGGGCCTTCGTGCGCTCGGGGTCGCGCTGCCTCTCCTCGGGTGCTCGTCTCATGATCCGCAGTTTATCATCCATCCGGATGGTTGACAGAATCATCCATATGGATGATAGTCGGGGTCATGACACGGAACATCGCGATCATCGGTGGCGGGATCGGCGGGCTCTGCCTGGCCCAGGGGCTGCGCAGGGCGGGGCTCGACGTGACCGTCTACGAGCGGGACAGGACCCCGGCCGACCGGCTGCAGGGCTACCGCGTGCACATCGACCCGAACGGCGCCCGCGCGCTGCACGACTGCCTGCCCGCGCCCCTGTGGCAGGCGTTCCTCGACACGACCGGGCGGCACAGCGGGCAGGACTTCGGCTTCCTCACCGAGCAACTGAGGCAGCTCGCGCTGATCGAGGCGCCCGAGGCGGCCGACCCGGCCGACGACCACCACTCGGCCAGCCGCATCACGCTCAGGCAGGTGCTGCTGTCGGGGCTCGACGACGTCGTACGGTTCGGGAAGACGTACGAGAGGTACGAGCGGCTCCCCGAGGGGCGGGTCAAGCTGTTCTTCGCGGACGGCACGAGCGCGACCGCGGACATCGTGGTCGCCGCCGACGGCGGGAACTCCCGGGTGCGCAAGCAGTACCTGCCGCACGCCGAGCGGGTGGACACCGGGATCACGACGGTGGCCGGCAAGTTCCCGATCACCGGCGAGACCAGGAAGCTCGTGGCGCGGCGGCTGCTCGACGGGCCGAACAGCGTCATCCCGCCCAGCGGCATGGGGTTCTTCACCGCGCCGCACGACCTGGGTGACGGGGTGGCGCACGGCGGGTTCGGGGTGACGGAGCAGGAGGGCGCGCTGATGGACAACAGCAGCAGCTACGTACTGTGGGCGTTCGGCGCGTCCGGCGCCCACTTCCCCGCCGACATTTCCGAAATGTCGGGCGAGCAACTCAAGACCACGGTGGCGCGGAGCATCGAGTCGTGGCATCCCGACCTGCGCAGGGTGGTCGGCATGTCCGACCCCGACACGGTCACGCTGCTGCCGATCCGTACCTCGATCCCGATCGACGCCTGGCCCGCCACGAACATCACCCTGCTCGGCGACGCCATCCACAGCATGACGCCGATGCGCGGCATCGGCGCGAACACCGCGCTGCGCGACGCGCGCCTGCTCTGCGCCGCCCTCACCGGCGCCCTCACCGGCGGCGGCGACCCGATCGAGGCCATCGCGGGCTACGAGGCCCGGATGCGCGAGTACGGCTTCGCCGCCGTGCGCGACTCGCTGCGCGCGGCCGAGCAGTTCGTCGGCGGCGGCCGGGTGGGGCGGATGGGGTTCAAGACCTTCCTCCGGGTGGTCCAGCGCTTCCCCACCCTGAAGGCCAAGGCGTTCGCCTGACCCGGCCTGTTGTGTGGGAGCGGCACACCCCGGCCCAAGCACGCCCAGCCGCCCCCTTCCCCCTTCCTCAGGAGACCTCGGCCGAAGTGCCGGCGACAACGGGCGCGCGGCCGGCGCGGGATGTCCGCAAGCGGATGGAACCGGCGTGCGGTGGGAGCGTGTGGGGTGCGTACTGTGGAGTCGGGCCGGGAGGGTGGATGCGGGTCGGGATTCTGGGGCCGCTTCAGGTGGCGGGATGCGAGATCGGTGGCGCCCGGGTGCGCGCGCTGCTGGTGCGGCTGGCGCTCGACCCCGGACGGGTCGTGACCACGGACAGGCTGATCGACGACCTGTGGCCGGACGAGGCGCCGGCGCATCCGATGGCGGCGCTGCAGTCGCTGGTGTCCAGGGCGCGCAGGGAGGCGCCGGGCGTGATCTCGTCGCATCCCGCCGGATACACGCTGGACGTGCCGTCGGCCGAGGTGGACGCGTGGGCGTTCGAGCAGCTCGTACGGGCGGGTGACGCGCACCGGGCGCTGGCGCTGTGGCGGGGCCCGGCGCTGGCGGACGCGTCCGGCCTGCCCTTCGCCACGGCCCCCGCGGCCCGGCTGGAGGAGCTGCGCCTGACCGCGCTGGCCGCCAGGATCGCCGCCGATCTCGCCGCCGAGGACCCTGACCTCCTCGCCGGTCTGGTGGCCGAGCTGGAGGAGCTGGTCGCCGCCCACCCTTTGCGGGAGCCGTTCCACGCCCTGCTCATGCGCGCCCTCACCGCCCGGGGCCGGCGGGCCGAGGCGCTCGCGCTCTTCGAGCGGATCAAGGAGGCCCTGGCCGACGAGCTGGGCGTCGACCCCGGCCCCGAGCTGCGGGAAGCCCACCTGAAGGCGCTGCGGGACGCCGAGCCCAAGAGCAACCTGCCAGCCCGCCTCACGAGCTTCGTGGGCCGATCGGAGGACATGTCACGGCTGAAGGGGCAGCTCGGCAAGGCCAGGCTGGTCACGCTCGTCGGGCCGGGCGGTGCGGGGAAGACCCGGCTGGCCGTCGAGGTGGCCGCGAGCCTGCGCGTGCCCGACGGCGTGTGGCTGGTCGAGCTGGCCACCGCCACCGACGTGCGAGCGGCTCTGGAGGGCGCGCTCAAGACGACCGACGCGGTCCGGACCCTGCGCGGCACCGCGCCCCTGCTCGTGCTGGACAACTGCGAGCACGTGATCGAGGAGGCCGCCACCACGGCCCGCTCGCTGCTGTCCGAGGTGGCGGGCCTGCGGATCCTGGCCACCAGCCGCGAGCCGCTCGACATCCCCGGCGAGACCCTGCACCACGTGCTGCCGCTGCCCGAGGGGAAGGCGACCGAGCTGTTCGCGGACCGCGCCGCGGCCGCCCGGCCCGACCTGCGGGTGGAGCGGGAGGCGGCGGCGCGGATCTGCCGCGAGCTGGACGGCATCCCGCTGGCCATCGAGCTGACCGCCGCGCGCCTGCGTACGATGCCGCTGTCCGTCCTGGTGGAGCAGCTCGGCGACCGGCTGACCTTCCGCGGCGGGCGCACGTCGGAGCCGCGCCACCGCACCATGCGCGCGGTCATCGACTGGAGCTGGAACCTGCTCTCCGACCGCGAGCGGGAGCTGCTGCGGGGCCTGACGGTGTTCTCGGGCGGCGCCACGTACGAGGCGATCTCCCAGGTCTGCGGCGGCGACCTCGACCTGCTCTCCTCGCTGGTGGACAAGTCGCTCGTCGCGGTCGTCGGCGACCGCTACACGATGCTGGAGACCATCAGGCAGTACGCCGCCGCCGACCTCCCCGAGCTGGTCCAGGCCCACGCCCGCTACTACACCGGGCTGGCCGAGATCGCCCACCCCCGCCTGCGGACCGGCGACCAGCTCAAGTGGCTGGCCGTGCTGGACGCCGAGCAGGGCAACCTGGACGCGGCGCTGCGCCACTCCGACGACCCGCTCAGGCTGATCCTGCCGCGGTTCTGGCCATGGATCATGCGTGGCAGGCATCGCGAGATCAGCGAGCAGGCCGTGTCGGTGCTGCGCAGGGTGGGCGACGTGCCGCCGCCGGGGCGGGAGCTGGCGCACGGGATCTGCCAGGTGCTGTCGGGAGCCCCGCCGACCGAGGCGGTGCTCACGTCCGACCACCCCGCCGCCCTGAACTCCTGGGCGCTGGCCGGGGTCGGCACGCCCGCCGACGTGGTGAGGCTCACCGAGCGGCAGGCGGCGCGGCTGCGCGACCACCCTGACCTGTGGACCAGGTCGGCGGCGCTGCTCGGTGCGGGCATCGTGCGGTTCGAGTACGGGGCGGTGGCCGGGGCCGAGGATCTGCTGGAGCCGGCGGTCGAAGGCTTCAGGGCCGTCGGGGACCGGTGGGGGCAGTGGACCGGGCTCTTCTGGCTGTCGCTGGTCGCGGAGAACCGCGGGGACTTCGCCGCGGCGGTCGCCCTGGCCGAGGAGCCGGAGCGGCTGGCCACCGAGCTCTCCGGGCTCGGCACGCCGCTCGGGCCGATGACGTTCCTGATCCGGGTCGGCCAGCTCAAGGGGCGCGCGGGCGATCACGCCGGAGCGGCCCGCGCACTCGAAGGGGCCTGGGAGTCGGCCGTGCGGTCCGAGGACAGGGCGACCATCGCCAGGGTCATGCACGCCAGGGCCGAGCTGGCCAGGCGCACCGGCGACCCGGACGAGGCGGCCCGGCTGCTGGAGGCGGCGCTGGCGCTCGATGTCGAGGTGTCGGCCCAGTTCAGGGCGTACATGAACGTCGAGCTCGCCCGGGTTCGCGAGCCCCGCGAGCCGCTGCGCCGGGCACTGGAGCTGATGGCCACGTGCTCCGACAGGACCGCGCGGGCGACCGTGCTGGAAGGAGTGGCCGAGCACCTGGAGCCGGAGGCGGCGGCCGAGCTGCTCGGCGCGGCGCGGGCACTACGCGGGATCGACGAGTCCGCCGATCCCCACGTCAACGAGCTGGCCGCCAGGTGCCGGGCCGCACTCGGCGAGCACGGCTACCGCTCGGCGTCGGCCAGGGGCGCGGCGATGCCGAACCCGGAGAGGTACGCGCTGAGGCCGCTCTCGTCCCCGTGATAGCCGATGTAGCCGTCGGGGCGGACGAGGATGACGCCCTCCTGGCCGTCGAGCGGCGGGAGCACCGTGAACGGGTATTCCGTCTCCGTGTCGGCCAGCAGCAGGAAGCCGGTGCCGCGCTGCTCGGCGAAGAGCGCGCCGAGCCGTTCGCCGCCGCGCTCGCCGACGGACAGCGGGCTGCCGAGGTAGGCCAGGCCGAGCTGGTTGGTGTCGTCGCCGCGCTTGCTGTCCTGCTCCCGGTACAGGCGGGTGCTGAGGCCCAGCACGTGCTCGGCCACGGCCATGCGCTCGTACTCGTACGTCCTGAGCAGCGCCTCGGTGCCGACGGCCAGCTTCCAGCCCAGGTTGTAGGCGTCCTGCACGCCGGTGTTGAGCCCCTGGCCGCCCGCCGGCGTGTGCACGTGGGCCGCGTCGCCGGCCAGGAACACCCGGCCGACCCTGAACTGATCGGCCATGCGGATGTTGACGCGGTACTCGGAGCGCCACAGGATCTCCTCGATCCGCACGTGCGGCGCGTGCTCGGCGACGAGCGCGATCAGGTCGTCGTCACCGGTGTACGGGGCGACGAGCTGGAAGACGTCGGTGTTCGGCAGCGGGCAGATCGTGAAGTAGAGCTTCTGCTCGGCCATCGAGCCCCACGCGTGCCAGTACTCGCGGTCCAGGTCGCCGGTCCTGATGTCGGCCAGCAGCATGCGCTCGCTCTCGAACGTGTCGCCGGCGAATCCGACCCCGAGCTGCTTGCGCACGGCGCTGCGACCGCCGTCCGCGCCCACCAGGTACGCGCAGCGAACCCGCTCGCCGGTGCCCAGGGTGACGGTCACGCCGTCCTCGTCCTGCTCGAAGCCGGTCACCTCGGCGCCGAACTCGACCTCGTGCCCCAGCTCGGCCAGCCGGTCGCGCAGGATCTGCTCGGTGCGCCACTGCGGCTGCATGATCAGGTTGGGGTACGGCACGTCCGCGGACGGCTCCCTGATCTCGTCCATCCGCCCCTCCCAGACCACCTGGTCGCCCTGGTAGCTGCGCAGGCTCGGGTACTCGCGGCCGGTGGCGAGGATCTCGTCCACCACGCCGAGGTCGTCGAAGACCTCCAGCGTGCGGGGTTGCAGGCCCTTGCCCCGCACGCCCGTGGGCGGCTCCGGCGACCTCTCCACGATGCGGAGGGCGACGCCTCTGCGCGCCAGCTCGATGGCCAGGGTCAGTCCGGTCGGCCCGGAGCCGACGATCAGCACGTGTGTCATGCCGAGAACGATGCTCCGGGCCACTGCCAGATCTCTGTCAGCCGCTGCCGGGCCCTGTCACGGGCGCAGCTCGTGAAAGAGCGCCACGCGGGCGCGGTGGTATTCGAGGTCGTCCTCGTCGTGCCGCACCCCCGCGCGCGCCGCCTTCCGGAAGTACGCGTACTCCCTGCGCAGCTTGTGCCGGACGAGCTGGGCCAGCGCCTCCTCGTCCAGCTCTCCCGCGGTGCCCCCGGCCTCGTGGTAGGCCGCCACGAACTCCCCGCTCGGCCCCAGCTCGTCGTCCCCCCATTCGAGCGACGCGGCGGCCAGCTCCACCTCCGGAGCGCCGACGAAGGTCTCGTCCCAGTCGAGCACCGCCACGATGCCGCCGTCCCTGGCGAGGGTGTTGCCGGTGTAGTAGTCGCCGTGGAGGGGGTGGCGCAGCGGGTGCCGGGCGTGGAACTCCGCCAGCCAGCGGTCGAGGGCGGGGTCGTCGAGTTCGAGGGCGTCCTGGGGCGGGTCGCCGTACAGGCCGGACTCCTGGAAGGCGGGCACCGGGCGCGGGGGCGGCCGGAACGTGGCCAGCGACGCGTGCAGCCGGGCCAGCAGGCGGGCGCCCGCCGCGCGCTGGGCGGGGACGTCGGAGTCCGGCCAGCCGCCCTCGACGTACGGCCAGCACGAGATCGGGCGGCCCGCCACCACGACGACCGTCGCCCCGCCGGGCGTCGGCACGGGTGCGACGGCCTCCGGGAGCGTGGCAGCGGCGTGGCGGGCGATCGCGTGACACCACTCGGTTTCGGCGACGGGCCGACCCACCGGGCCGACACGGATAACATGGCCGTCAAGCTGGTACGCGGCGGACTCCTCGCCACCGTGCAATCGTTCGCCGTTCCCGGTGATGCCCCACGTCAGGGCCGCGACTGCCCGGATTTCGGGGGTAAGCGGGGTATCGGCATAGATCACTCAGGAAAGCCTACGCTTCCGGATCCGGCCCCGATGCGCGAGGGTTAGGGTCACCTACCTCGCACTTGTAAGGAGACCCGTGGCCAGTCCCGGCAGGCTCGACACCAGAGGCAGCGATTTCGCCCGACTAGCTCGTCAGATCACGGACGCCGGCCTCCTTGACCGGCGTCCCTTTTATTACGCGATCAGGATGACCATCATGGCCGCCGTCTACTTCGGCGGCTGGGGGCTGTTCCTCTGGCTCGGCGACTCGTGGTCGCAGCTCCTCGTGGCCGTCGCGCTGGCGGTCGTCTTCGCGCAGCTGGGGTTCCTCGCCCACGATCTCGGCCATCGGCAGGTCTTCAGGACGCGGCGGCCGAGCGAGGTCGCCGGCCTGATCATCGGCAACCTCGCCATCGGGCTCGGCTGGGGCTGGTGGACCACCAAGCACAACCGTCACCACGCCAACCCCAACCACGAGGACCACGACCCCGACGTCTCCCCCGCCGTGATCGTCTGGTCCGAGGAGCAGGTCGCCAAGAGCATCGGCCTACCGCGACTTGTCGCGAAATATCAGGCTTTCTGGTTCTTCCCGCTGCTGACGCTGGAGGCCTGGCACCTGCACATCGCCAGCGTGAAGGCCCTGCTCAAACCGGAGGCCAAGCGGCGCGGGCTGGAGCTGACGCTGCTCGTCACGCACTTCGTGCTCTACTTCGGCCTGGTCTTCGCCGTCCTGCCGGTCGGCAAGGCGCTGCTGTTCCTGGTCATACACCAGGGAGTGTTCGGGATCTACCTGGGGTGCACGTTCGCGCCCAACCACAAGGGCATGCCGATCCTGACCGCGGAGGACAAGCTGGACTTCCTCCGCAAGCAGGTGCTGACCTCCAGGAACGTGCGCGGCGGCCTGTTCGCGGACGTGGCGCTCGGCCAGCTCAACTACCAGATCGAGCACCACCTGTTCCCCAACATGCCGGCTCCCAACCTGCGCAGGGCACAGCCGATCGTCGAGCGTTACTGCGCGGAGATCGGCGTCGACTATCTCCAGACCGGGCTGATCGAGTCGTACGGGCAGGCGCTGCGCCACCTGCACGAGGTCGGCGCCGCGCTCAGGCGCCCCCTTCCGCCGCAAGGCGCTTGAGCAGCGAGTCGCGGCGGCCTTCGAGCTGAGCGATCAGCTCCTCCTGCTCGTCCGCCTGGCTGATCATCGCCGAGATCTCCACCTGGTCGGTCGCGCCCACGTCGCGGATGTGGTTGCGGAGGTCCTGGTTCTCGGCTCTCAACCGGACCAGGTCCTCCTCGACCTCCCGCAGGTCGTCCTTTGTGCTCATTTACCTGCTCTACCCAGATGCGCCCCGGCGATTACCCCTCAGAATGGGAGCATGCGCAAGCCGTCGACCAGCACGATCGTGTCACTCGTGGTGATCGCGGGCCTGCTGGGCGGCATGGCCCTCACGTACGTGACCAAGGGCCAGGCGCGGATCAACGCCCTCGACGTGGCGCTGCCGGTCATCGCCTGCTGCGGGCTGCTGCTGCGGGAGCGCTATCCCGTCGCGGCGCTGATCCTGGTGATGGTCTGCGTCGCCACCTACTACCCGTACGCGGGGCTCGACGGACCCCTCGTCATCCTGCCGTTCGTCAACCTCTACACCGCGGCCGAGAAGGGCCACCTCACGGCGGCCATCGCCATCGGGGCCGCGTCGCTGCTGGGCATGGGCCTCGGCGAGAGCCGCGGCGTCCGGCACGTCGAGAACAGCCTGTTCCTCATGATCACCGGGTGGGAGGTGGCGGCGATCGCGTTCGGCAGCGTGACCCGCAGCCGTCGCCTCTACCTGCGGGCGGTCGAGCAGCGCGCGCTCGAAGCCGAGCACAGCAAGGAAGAGGAGGCCAGGCGGCGGGCCAGCGAGGAGCGGCTGCGCATCGCGCGAGAGCTGCACGACGTGCTCGGGCACAACGTCTCCATGATCAACGTACAGGCCGCGGCGGCGCTGCACGGGCTCAAGAAACGGCCGGAGGACGCCGAGACGGCGCTGCGGACGATCAAGGACACCAGCAAGGAGACGCTGCGCGAGCTGCGGACCACGCTGGGCGTGCTGCGCCAGGTGGACGAGGACGCGCCGACCGCGCCCGCCGACAGTCTGGCCCGGGTGAACGCGCTGGTCGAGCTGTCGGGGCTGGAGGTGCGCACGGATCTGTCGGGTCCGCTCGACGCCGTGCCGACCGAGGTGGACCTGGCCGCCGCCCGGATCGTACGGGAGGCGCTGACCAACGTGTCCCGCCACTCCGGCACGAAGCAAGCCACCCTCGCAATCAACAACACGTCCGGAAATATCGTGATCCGCGTGGAGGATGACGGGCCGGGCGCCACGTACGACGGGGGCAGTGGCTTCGGCCTGCAGGGCATGCGCGAGCGCGCCACCGCGCTCGGCGGCACCCTGGAGGCGGGCCCGCGTCCCGAGGGCGGCTTCCGCGTCGTCGCCCGGCTGCCACTCGGGAATGAGGCTTGATGATCCGCGTACTGCTCGCCGACGACCAGACCCTGGTACGGGCCGGGTTCCGGTCCATACTCAGCGACGAGGACGACTTCGAGGTCGTCGCCGAGGCCGCCAACGGCGGGGCGGCCGTGGCCGGAGCCCGCGAGCACCGCCCCGACGTGGTGCTCATGGACATCCGCATGCCGGAGCTCGACGGCCTGGAGGCCACCCGCCGGATCACCGGCGACCCCCGGCTGGAGGACGTCAAGGTGATCATCCTGACGACGTTCGACCTGGACGACTACGTCTACGCCGCGCTGCGCGCCGGCGCGAGCGGCTTCCTGGTCAAGGACACCGAGCCGGCCGAGCTGATCCACGCGGTCCGGGTCGTGGCCAGGGGCGACGCGTTGATCGCGCCGTCGATCACGCGCCGGCTGATCGCCGAGTTCGCCGGCCGGGTCAAGCGTCCCGAGCCCGGCCCCGAGCTGAACGCGCTCACCGAACGCGAGCGCGAGGTCATGACGCTGGTGGCCGGCGGCCTGTCGAACGACGAGATCGCGGCCCGGCTCGTGCTCAGCCCCGCCACCGCGAAGACGCACGTCAGCCGCATCATGACCAAGCTGTCGGTACGCGACAGGGCCCAGCTCGTGGTCATCGCGTACGAGGCCGGCATGATCGTCCCGGGCTGGGTTACTCCCTGAGTCGTAGCCCGGCAGACCTCGTGCGACCCGGGATGTACGCCAGGTTGCCGCGCGGGCATGACGCGGCGGGCGGAGCCGCACCAGGACGCTCTGGGCATGGACACCGTGGACCTGGCCCGCCTGCAGTTCGCGCTCACGGCGGGCGCGCACTTCCTCTTCGTGGCCCTGACGCTCGGCCTGGCGACGCTGGTCGCCGTCGTCCAGACCCGGGCCACCTTCAGCCGCGACCCCGTGCACCTGCGGATGACGCGGTTCTGGGGCCAGCTCTACATCATCAACTACGCCATGGGCATCGTCACCGGGCTGGTCATGGAGTTCCAGCTCGGGCTGTCGTGGAGCGGGCTCACGGAGTACGCGGGCAACGTCTTCGGGTCGGCGCTGGCCATCGAGACGCTGGTGGCGTTCTTCGTCGAGTCCACGTTCCTGGGCCTGTGGATCTTCGGCTGGGACCGGCTGAACCGGTGGGCGCACCTGGCGCTGATCTGGGTCGTGACGCTGACCGCGTACGCGTCGGCGTTCTGGATCATGGTCGCGAACGGCTTCCTGCAGCACCCGGCCGGGCACGTGCTGGACGGCGGCGTGTTGCGGCTGGCGGACCTCGGGGCCATGGTGGGCAATCCGGCCGCGCTGATCGCGTTCGGGCACGTGATGGGCGGGGCGATGATCACCGGCGGGTTCTTCCTGGCCGGGGTGAGCGCGTACCACCTGCGTAAGCGCACCGCCGAGCAGGACTTCTTCCGCAAGTCGCTGCGCATCGGGGTCGGCGTGGCGCTGCCCGCGCTGCTCTTCACCGTGATCTTCGGCGGGCTCGGGTTCGAGACCCTGCAGCCGACCAAGGCGGCGGCGTGGGTGGGCAGGCCGGACCGGCTGGCCGAGGCGCAGGCCGAGATGGTGGCGGCGCACGGCCCCGGCGACTACCTGCCGCCCGTCGGTCCCGTGCACGCGGCGGGCGTCACGATGATGACGCTCTGGGTCGTGATGACCGTGGTCGCGGCACTGAGCTGCGTGCTGATGCTCATCCGGCCCGTGGTGCGCGGGTTCCGGCCGTGGCACTGGCTGCTGACCCTGATGATCCCGGTCCCGTTCGTGACGATGCTGGCCGGCTGGGTCTTCCGGGAGCTGGGGCGCCAGCCGTGGGCCGTGTTCGGGCTGCTGCGGACGGCGGACGCGATGTCCCCGGTGACCGCGGCCCAGATGCGCTTCTCCGTCACCGCCTTCACCACGGTGTTCGCGGTGCTGATCGCGATCAACTACTGGCTGCTGGCCAGGCACGCCCGCCGCGGACCCGGCGGCGAGTCGCTCGGCGCCCCGGCCGCCCCCGTGCCGAGCTTCTGAGGAGCAGTCGTGGAGATCTTCATTCTGGCCTTCTTCGCGCTCGGCTACCTCGTGCTGGCCGGGGCCGACATCGGGGTCGGCATGGTGCTGCCGTACCTGGGCAGGTCGGCGGCCGAGCGGCGCGAGGTGATCGCCGCCATCGCGCCGTTCTTCCTGGGGAACGAGGTGTGGCTGGTGGCCACGGCGGGCGTGCTGGCCGGGCTGTTCCCCGAGCTGGAGGGCGAGCTGCTGAGCGGCAACTACACGATCGTCGTGACGCTGGTCCTGTCGTGGGTCGTGCGTGACATGGGGCTGTGGCTGCGCGGGCGGATGCCGGGGCCGCGCTGGCAGGCGTTCTGGGACGGCGCGATCGTGGCCGGGAGCTGGGGGCTGGCGCTGAGCTGGGGGACGCTGCTGAGCCACGTGCTGGTCGGCCTGCCTCCCGCCCTGGTGGTGGCCGTGCTGGTGGTGGCCGCGCTGTTCGCCACGCACGGGCTGGCGTTCGCGGCCCTGCGGCTGCGCGGCACGCTGCGGGAGCGGGCGGCCGTGCTGTCAGGCGGGGCGGGCGAGGCCCGCACCTACCTGGTGACGGCCGCCGCGCTGGTGGCGGTGGGGGTGCTGGCCGGGCTTCGGCTGCCGCTGGAGCCCGGCACCTCCGGCTCCGTGCTGGTGCCGGTGATCCTGACGCTGATCCCGCTGCTGGTGGCCGCCCAGGGCTGGGTGTGGTGGACGTTCCGGCACCGGGTCACGGGACCGTCCTACCTGTGACGGGTGATGAACTCCCGGATGAGGGTCGTCACTTCGGCCGGGCGCTCGTGCAGGACGACGTGGCCGCTGTCCAGCTCGGCGTACTCGCTGCCGGGCAGGGCGGCGTGCAGCGCGCGGTGGTGCTCGACCGGGATCAGGTAGTCCCGGGTGTTGCCGACGACCAGCGTGGGCGCGGTGATCTTCGGCAGCAGGTCCCTGATGTCGAGGCGCAGGTCCAGCTCGATCTGGCGGCGGACGCCGTGCGGCGGCTCGCCGGCCATGAGGGTCTCCGCGCCGACCGCGCTCACGTACTCGGGGCCGAACCCCACCAGCGGCCCGTACGCGGCGAAACTCTCCGGGTCCGTCTCCGCCAGCCTGGCCCACGTGCGCAGGCCGAGCTCCAGCCGGGAGTCCTCCACGTGCGTCCAGCCGGCGATCAGCACCAGCCGCCTGACCAGCTCCGGGTACTCGGCGGCGACCGCCACGGCCACGGCCGCGCCCAGCGAGAAGCCGACGAGGTCCGACGGGCCCTCGAACGTGGCCGCGACCTGGCCGGCGAGCAGGTCGAGCGTGAGGTCGCCGCCCGGGTCGGCGGTCTGGCCGCTGCCCGCGTAGTCGGGGACGATCACCGTGCGCAGGTCGGCGAACCCCGGCACGAGGTGGGCGTAATTGGTGGCGGCGTCGCCGCCGGAGCCGTGCACCATGACGAGGCCGGGACCGCTGCCCGCCCGCTGGAAGTGGACGGCGCCCGAGCTGTGGGTGACTGTGGGCATCAGAGGCTCCTAGAGGTTCCCGCCGCCGGTGGCGTCGATGGTGCTGCCGGTGATGAAGCTCGCCTCCGGCGAGGCGACGAAGGCCACCGCATTCGCGATCTCGTCGTCCTTCAGCCGCTCCACGAGCACGTGGCCCTGCCGGCCCAGGTCGGCCCGGACGGCGAACGCGCTGCCGCCGTCCTTCTCGATCAGGCGGACGACCTCCTCGGCCGCCGTCCGGTCTTCCGCGTAGTTGACTGCCATCCGGAAGCCGTCCCTGGCCAGGCGCAACGCGATGGCGCGGCCGATCCCTCTGCTGGCTCCCGTCACGAGCGCGGTCTTCATCCTGGGATCCCCCTTTCTTTAGCGATCGATACAGAACCATAGCATAGCGATCACTATAGAATGGCGGCATGTTGCGTCCTGGAAGCTGGTCCAGGCCTGCGGGTGAAAGTCCCGTCCGGGTAAGCATCGGAGCGCCCGGTAGCAGGCCCCGGCCCGTCATGGAG